>NZ_JBHMDO010000029.1:0-155412 GCF_042431225.1 Paenibacillus aurantiacus
CATATCCAGCATGACCGTGAGAATGAGCACTTCTTTGACCATGTCGATTTCTTCTTCGGCGGGGAGAAGGGGCGATTTGGGCGGGTTAGTTTTCAAAACGCCAGCTCCTTCGGAAACAGAACATTTGTTCGCTAACAAGATGTTTTTATTATACTACAAACATATGTTCGTTATGCAAGAGGGGTGCGGGTGGGATTTTTATACAGGTGAGTGAGAGAGAGAGTGTGGTGGAGGGAGGGGGTGTGTATTGGTGGGTGCAAGAAGAAGTTTTCCGCAAATACCGGCAGATTCAGAAAGAGGCGTTTGGGGTGGAGATGAAGAGGAATTAATAAAAAAATACCTGAATTTACATTTATTAATTATCCTGTGAAACAGAAACAATACTTTCTGACTTTCACTTTCTTATGAACGGAGATCGACCCATGAATTTGTTGGATAACGTGAAGAGGATCTGTGACAGACTGGCTGAGAAAGGTTGGAAGGCATTGTTCCTTCAACATGGCCTGGATATCACCTCAATGAATTTGAAAGGGGAATTATTAAAGGAACTGACGGGGATCAACAGATCGGTAAGCGGTTTTGAGGATTTCAGTCTGGAAGGAAAAAGGGGAATTGAGCCAGGCATGCCTGCAAGAAGTTTGCTGTATCATGCGCTTGCTAGCCCTAATGTTGTGGAGGGAGTAACAGAATTTCCAACTTTAGCCGAGCTAGAAACAATAGAGAATTATGTGTATGGCATTGAGCCTCCGGCACTTGAAGAAATCAGGGCCCGAGCTGAGGGGTTAGCTTTATCGCTTGTCGTTTTTGCCACCGAATACCGTCCATCTTCAGATACCGTTCACAAAAAGCATGCGGACTTATGTTTCTCCCGCACGGGGGTGGCTAGAGTAGGGACGGCACAATCGGAATATGCAGCCTCGATTCGGGGGTTTCTTCCCTTCGTAGACAATCAGCCGCATGCTATTCGGGTCCTCCCTGCGAAGTACTCCGCGTACATTGCGGTACAGCGCAGGGGCAACAAAGAACAATTCGGGCCTATGCGGTTTAAGACGGAAGACAGCGGCCGAATTTTCTGGGTACCGCTTCATAAATTGTTTAGCGGAGCAGAGTGTATCCATGGAATGGAGCTGCACGTAAGCCTCACATCCCATCATGTGAATGAGAAATTAAAACGCATCCATCAAGTACTCAAAACGGGAGTGAGTGAGGAAGAGAGTCAGAATAAACCGTTCAAATTCACGGATGGTATTGCCGAGCTGTCCCTTGATCCTGAGCTGGGTACCGGTGTGGTCATGCCAATCCAGCATCCTGCACTTGTTGAACGGGCGGAAGATGAGAATGGGAAGCCAATAACCTTTAAGGTGCCGGCAAACAATAACCCGTTGTATTCGAGCTTTACAATTAGCGACATTGATGGAGCACGGAGAGCTCCAGAGTATGTTCATGTCCGGCATGTACTTAATCATGATGGTACAATTAAAGATTTGAACGAGGAACGCAATGTGAGCGAGATCGTGAAAGAGGGCAACTATGACGCGGTTCACTATATCGATTATACCGGGGATGGTTGGGTCGAAGCGAGGTGTCCAGAGATATCCAATGCATTCCCGGATCGACATCCGGCTTACTCGTTAGTGACAGCGCCTGATTTCTTCCCAAGTTGTGACCAGCGGGAGCTGATGGATTGGACGGAGTCTGTTCCTGGTTTTCTCAAACCATACTTGTGGGAGGTTCCGCCCGAAACGCTTTCTGATAACCGTCTAGCGGCGAATATCCATTTAGGAGAAGGTCAATTCACAATTGATGATAGGACAATGACCGCGGTCGTTTCGACTTTCTACGAGACGCCGCCCCGGCAGGCGAATGTACAACCAACCCGAGTAGAGGCAAGGCATTCCTATCTCCCTGATGCAGCCTCAGGTGTATTTGCGCCAGGCTGGGACGTAAGCAGCGTCAAAGACCATGAGGGCGCAGAATTTCTAGCTGCCTATGGTCTTGGCAGTCCCTTTCCGGAGGACGCAAAGCTTTGCGCTGCGCTTAGTACATTCTGGCCGGCCGTTGCGCCGGACGCCGCCCGAACATTCGAGCCCTCACATCAATGGCCGACCGTAAGCCCGCTTACCGATGAAGAGATCGGACAAGCGGGAGGGCTGCCGTGGGACGGTATTCAAGGTCCCTCCGAGATCCCCGGGAAGAATATGGTCCGGTATGCAGCCATGGAGTATGCAGACTATGTGGATCAGGCGTTAGGTAACAAATTCACCCTTGCGCTAACCGGCAAGATCGACGTCAACGAATATCAGGAGAGAGTATTGTCGATGGCCTGCGCCTATCATGCCTTGGGGATCAACCCCGATGAGAAAGGGGAATGGAGCGTGCTATCCTTCCGGAAGGCGGAAGCAAATGATAATGATCTTGGGACGGCTCAAAGGCAATCCGGGACCGTTCTTTCTGGACCTTTATATCGTTTCGTCATGTATCGCCATGGCGCGATCTTCCCGGATCCGGACCGGGATTTTACAAAAAGAGCAGTTATGATCGAGGAAAAGGCCGAACTGTTCGTTGGCGGAGAACATATTCTTGTGAAACGCGGGGAAGGGAAATGGGTCACCCACAGCATCTTTACTCATGCATAAATGCGATGTAGTGATCGTCGGCGGGGGGCCGGCAGGTGCGGCGGCCGCGATTTCTTGCGCTCAATCCGGTCTCGAAGTAACAGTCCTGGAAGGCTCCATATCAGGAGATCGTCCCGGGGAATCGTTGCATCCAGGAATCGAGCCGCTCCTGGATCAGTTGGGAATCGGTGAACGCATTCGGCAGTCGCATTTCCTTAGGCATGAAGGGGTTTGGGTGGAGTGGGGAGATGATCGGCGCTTTTTACCATTCGGCTCAGATGAGAACGGGCCATGGCGAGGATATCAGGCGTGGCGATCAGAGTTTGACGCGATGCTTATGGACGAGGCGGTCGCGCATGGCGTGCGCATTATGCGAGGGTGTTCAGCAGACATGCCCCTGCTTGAAGGCCAACGCGTGGCTGGTGTAACAACCTCTAAAGGGGAAATTCGTTCCAGTTGGGTTTTTGATTGCTCGGGAAGAAGACACTGGCTGGCCCGAAAGCTCAAGCTGCGCATTCAACGCCATTCCCCCCGATTGTTTGTGCAATATGGCTATGTATCCGGAACAGGTCCCAACCGGGATGAAATGCCTGTAATGGTTGGAGATTCGACTGGGTGGACTTGGAAGGCTGAGGTCAAGCCGAACCTGTATCAATGGACAAGGTTAATCTTCGGAAATACGGCAAAGTGGGATCCAGAGTGGCGGCCGTACGAATTCAGGGACTTGGAACCGGTCTATGCATCAGGTGCGGATATGACCTGGAGGATCGTCAGGGAGTCGGCTGGCCCCGGATACTGGATATTGGGGGACGCCGCTTCTGTTCTGGATCCCGCCTCGTCCCATGGCGTACAGAAAGCGATCATGTCGGGCATGATGGCGGGGCACTGTCTGACAGGAATTACCCAAGGCCGTCATGGCGAGAGTTTGGCGATTGAAGCTTACAAGCGATGGCAATACGAGTGGTTTCTTCGAGACGCGGAACAATTGCGCAGCAGATATTCCAATCTATCTCCATCCCTGTTCCCGACTTATGAGAACTTATAGGAGGATGGAGGATGTCCGATCAAATGGGCATTTTTACGACATCAACATATCGAGGGGACAGAATGAATGAAAACCAGTCACAAGCTGTGCATACTTGCGCTTAGTATTTCAATTACGGGATGCGGAACAAATAGTAACTCCAGTAACGTTACCGATGATATGCATCAAAAAACGGTTCAAACCCCTATAAAACAAGAAGCCATGCAAAATGGCGGTTCATATCGAGTCCTTGATGTAAATCTGGATCAGATGTACTACAAAAATGCAATGAATAAATCGGGAACGGAACTAAAAAAGGCTCTCCATGATATTGTCAGTAAGCAAAAATCATTGACTTACGATGAAATCTGGGAAGCGGTAAAAAAAACCGATGAAGACCCGCATAACTCGAATAATGTGATTCTTTTCTATTCGGGGCAATCGGATTCGAAATTGAACACGGATCATGGAGGAAATGATAATTCAAAATGGAACCGTGAGCATGTTTGGGCTCAATCGCACGGTGACTTCGGGACAGCAAAAGGGATCGGAACAGATTTGCATCATTTAAGACCTGAGAACAAAAGAGTAAATGGCGACAGAGGCGACAAGGATTTTGATAACTTGCCTCAAAATGCTAAATACCAATATACCTCCGTACCCATACCGGATACGTATTGGGACAAGCAACAAGAGATTTGGGATCCCCGGGATGAAGTGAAGGGGGATGTGGCTCGAATTATGTTTTATATGGACACGCGATACGAAGATTCCGACAGCATGGATTTGGAGCTTGTAAACCAATTGACGGACAGTCATTCACCGAAATTCGGGAATCTATCCACATTAATGAAGTGGCATGAATTAGACCCTGTTGACGACTTTGAAAAAAGACGGAATGAAGTCATCTACAGTTACCAAGGGAACCGCAACCCGTTTATTGACCATCCTGAATGGGTCTCTCAAATATGGAGAGATGCCCAATAAAAAAATAGGCTCACCATTAGCAGCAAAACATTGCAAACTTTATAAATGAAAGGCGCTGAGAAGATATGCTGTCGAAATATGGTGTTGTAATCGGGCAAGTTATAGCAACTACTGCTCAAAGAGAAGTGGAATCACCCCATTATGTTATTTCGGTTGACGCTGGAGAGGACGGAACCTATGAGGTTCCAGTAAACGTCAAATCGATTGATGACAAACGACCAAATCTCCTATTTTATCTTGATCCACAATTTGATGCCCAGGCCATTACCCTACTCCCAACTATGAAAGATGGATTTCATGAAATTAATTACGAGAGAGGCATGCATAAAGACATCGCTGTTGATTATATCCGTAGTGGGCTTTTTAGTCCAAACCAAATGGAGATTTTAAAACCATACGCCGAGGGGCCTGACAATGATTTGACCGACAAAATAGATGAACAGATGAAGCTTGCTTTAAACAACGAACAAGCCACCATATATGCATTTGGAACGCATTATAGTAGAGCAAAGGGGGTCCATAATGTCCATATGAATCAAGGGAACACAAATTATAGTCCTGGTGAGAATGGTACTTATCATGATGGTTGCTTTCTTCTGCATTTTCGGGACCAGAACAGATGGCTTGCTTATTTCCTTGCGTTTCAAAGCCAGTCATGGTGTACGGACGAGGAGGGAAAACCTAAGCCGGGTAGTGTTGATGGACGTGGTTATCCTGTGAATAACTGTAAATATGACACAGTAACGGTTAGATTGCAGTCAGAAGATCCTGTTCCTGTTTTATGAATCAGTCATCCAAAATAGTTGCAATAAAAGGGTGTCAGCTGAAATCTTGGATGTCTGGTATTAACGATGTCACCAATACAGCGATAGCCTACGGTCGTCATCCTACTCCGGAACAAGATCTTGTATTCCATGGAGGCAAAACGATCCCTCATCTTTCTTACCTTAATTTCTATGTAGGAGGAGAGAAAGCTTGGGAAAAGGAGGAAATACAAAATATCGATAACTCGCTTGAAGCCGCCATGAAGGATGAACATTTAAACAATGTTATGGTTCAATATTTTCAAGACGGAAATATCTCGACGACATTTATAGGTTCAACAATTGTTGAGCATATAGCCCCTTCTGTCGTTTCGAAAACAGTAGTCAAGGAACTGGTGAAAAACCTGTTTGCTCAGGGTGTGCTGCAAAATATTGATTTCAGTTCTACCGTGTGCAACTTCATGTTGCCTAAGGGTACTGTATTGAAAAGTGAGGCGGATGCTACGGCTTCAGAAATCGGTATTGAACACCAAGCATCTCCTTCGATAATAGATACTAATGAAGCGGCAAGTTCGCTGCACGGACTTGCCGGGTACCATGGTTCTGTTCCGGTCACGGGATCGAGCGGTGATCAGGTTACCATTTATTATGCCGTTGGTGTTTATTCGGAGATTGGAGAGAATGGATTTAGAAATGGCATTCCTGTCTTCGATCGCCCTTGGAAAAACATCGTCGCTACCTTTTATCACGAATTGCAGGAAGCCCGAACCGATCCTGATGTTGAGGATGCGAGTCTCGCCGGGAATGTCTCGTTTCTCGGCTGGGTTTCCCGAAAGGGGGATGAGTGTGGGGATTTCCCGATCAACGAGGCCGGGTATCATTCACTTGTTTTTAAAGAAGTCCCTCTTGCAAACGGAAGTGGTACGGTTCCCATTCAGTTTCAATATTCAAATGCCGTTCATGGACCTGAAGGACCGATTCCAAAGCCTCATGTATACCAAGGGGATAGTGACACCAAATAGCTCGGGAAAGATTAGTTTAAGTCTGTTCACTTTCAAAGCGTTAATTCCAAATGAGAAAGGATGTTATGAACATGCCTGCAACAATTGTCCGGTTCACGCCCCCAGCCAACTTAAACGACTTTGATTCGATCCCCAATCAGACCGAAGCTTGGCATGAAACGATATCCTACTTTTTCGATGGTAACATCCGTCGAATTCAAGAAGAACTAAGAACATCGAAAGGTACCCCTCAATTTTATAATCCTGCGGTTACAGAAACGGCCTCAGATATGCAAACCATTGACATTACATGGAATGCATTCCCTAGAATAGTTGAAGTGGAAAATCACAACAATCCGGATCGTTATTTCCCTGCTGCCGAGGAGCTCGCAGGCGGAATAATTCGTGTTCAAGATGAGTATTGCGAATGGCATACAGAACGGGATCGGGATGGGAAAGTGACTCGAGTAACCTTTACATGCGAAGGTCCTGAGTACTGGGAAGCACTGGCGGACGGTTACCCGAAGACATACAACGGGCAGAAATCTGCGGGGGCAAAAGGAAGCAAAGAGCTGCTACTTACCTTATATCGAAAATATATCAGCCCGGATGTGCAATTGAAGGATCTATTACTGCCGGATGGAACTTACAACCCGTTGAATAGGTGGAACACGACCGACGGGGCGATGCATCTGATCAATCCCTCCAATACCTTAGGCGCAGAAATTAACATCGCTGCGAGGGCAACGGTTTTACGAAAAGACGCCAATGGCCAATTGATCCAGGATGCGATTGAACTTATCGATTGTTCCAATTTCGGTGCAAGAGAGCGATTCAGTGACCCTACAATAGGTTTTCAGGTGAATAAGCTTGCTCAGCAGGGCTCCATGATCACTTTGCTTGATCCGGTTGGCCTGTACATTTCGGACTTGGATACTGGCGGTTTTGATGCCAGAGGTAAAGATCCGAAAGAATTCTGGAAAATTTTGCGGGGCGAGAAAGGACGGATTCTAAGGGCGGTTTATGAAGTTCCAGAATCGGAGGGCTTCAAAGTGGGAGATATCACAATCGGTGGACTCCCCATTGAGTACGGCGGACAAATTGCCCAGAATATCACCATGAAATTGACGGGAGTTGCATGCAAGCATCATTCAGTCCAGAACGAACCGATTTCTTGCCCGGTTGCATCGAATAGGGAGCTGATTCCGTCAGGTTTGGCCGCTACAAACGTTGAGTCTTTACCAAGCAGAGACATTCGTTAAAGAAGGGGATAAGGATGATATTAACAGATATTAGAACTTCTTCGGAAATTCCTTTTATTCCTTTGAATGAGGAACCGTTGTTGGAAGTTGAGCAGATTCAAGGAAATATTTTGGGGGGATTTAATAAGGACTTTCAGCAATTTCTTTTTTTTGAAATCGTCGACCCCGTAAAAGTGAAAAAATGGCTTCAGTTGATTATTCCGCAAGTTAAGATATCGACAGCTAAAGAGGTCGTGACATTTAACCGGTTATACAAAACGATGTATTCAAAAATAGGTTCAGAACCTAAGGGGGTTATTGCCTCCTGGGTCAACATTGCTTTTTCGTTCCAAGGCCTGAAAAAGTTGGTCCCGGATGAATCAATGAAGGATTTCTCGAAACGAAGCCCATTTGTCCAAGGGATGCAGAGCAGTGCCGGAATACTCGGAGACCCCATCCGTGATGAAGCGGCTGAAGGGAACCCGAAAAACTGGGTATTGGGGGGAGAACGAAATTCTCCTGAGATCCTCCTTCTAATCGCTAGCGACTCAGAATCGGAGTTGAATAGAATTGTCGAAGAAATAAAAAATACCGTAGTCGACTCAGGATCAAGTGTCAATAACGGTCTGAAGTTGGTGTACGAAGAAGCTGGGAGAGTCCGTCCCGATTTACCCGGACATGAACATTTCGGTTTTCGGGACGGAATATCTCAGCCGGGGGTACGGGGACTCTTTTCAACGGCGCCTGGCGATACGTTAACGAAGAGATGGATCGAACCCACGGACAAAGCATTTCAAACGGATGCCGAGCCTGGAGAGAAATTAATATGGCCTGGTGAGTTTGTATTCGGATACGCCAAGCAAAACGATCTGTCTTCAGAACCAACAGTTGTTGAGGAATCTGAGCTACCTAATTACGGAGTTCCAGTTTGGGCTAAAAACGGCTCTTTTCTTGTCGTCCGTAGACTCCGTCAGGATGTCGAGGGTTTCTGGAAATTCCTTTCAGAAAAAGCGGCAGAGGTGAATTTGTCCGCAGAGCTATTAGGTGCGAAGATGGTTGGGCGATGGCCATTAGGCGCACCGATCATGCGTTCTCCAAAAGAAGATAATGCGCAACTGGCAAAGGATGATCATGCCAATAACAACTTTTTGTACGAAAGCGACACTCCTGAAGTGAAGCTGCAAACTCATTTAAAATATTCAGATCCATTTTTAAAAGCTAAAAGTGACATCGCTGGAAATGTATGTCCATTCTCTGCGCACATCCGAAAGGTCAACCCGAGAGATTTTCAAACCGATGCTGGCCCGAGTTCGATCCGGCGAATTCTAAGGCGTGGCATTCCATTCGGGCCTCCGTTGAAAATAGACCCAAAGAATCCGACCGCCTCTTTAACGGAGGATGCTGCTAAGGGAAACCGGGGATTAATGTTTTTATGTTATCAAACAGACATTAAGCGCCAATTTGAGTTCATATCTCAATCATGGGCTAATAATAAGGAACAACCGCATGGAAGCGGAGGACAAGATCCTATTATTGGGCAAAATGATGAAGAAAATCGAGTACGCCAGTTCACTTATGAACCTAACAAATCCTTTGATATTATGAAAGAATTTGTTATTCCCACAGGGGGCGAATATTACTTTCAGCCATCAATTAATGCGTTGGAGAATATAATAAGTTAATAAGTTCTGTTTTATTAGCAAGCGGGCCAAGTCTGTCCAGTATTTTGTGTGAAAATAAGCAACAAATTGAAACCCTTCAACTTTTTTGATTGTTGAAGTTGTATGACAATCAATATTACAAGTTTCATTGCAAATGCCAAATGATAATACAGCAAGTGTCATTTTGGTCATGCAAAAAGCCCTCTTCAGGGGCTTTTTTTGTGTCAAAATATAATACAACTCACGGTGTATGTGCTGCTTGCTGCTGCTGCTGCTGTGTATCGTGTGGCGTCAGAATTAGTGAGACGATTAACTACTTCCAGCAGGACCAAAGTACGATGTTAGCCAAGTACGAAGCTCGTTTTTTACGAAAGAGATAAATTGCATGGACGTATTGATTTCTCAAACGGATTTCGTGTAAAGTCTTTTATATAGACCGGTTGTTATAATGGGGGTGAAGATATTGGAAAACGGTAAAATGAGTTCAAAGGATATTATTTTGGAAACGGCCGCGCGGCTGTTTGCTAAACAAGGCTATCATGGCACCGGACTGAGTCAAATTATTCGGGAAAGCGGGGCGCCGAAGGGCTCGCTTTATTATTACTTCCCGAATGGCAAGGAGGAGCTGGCCACTGCCTGCATCAACCTTATCCGCCGGGGGTTACAACGCCAACTTGAGCATCAGATGCTCCAGCTGCCGCAGCCCGCTGACTTTATGCAGGCTTTTGTCCTTGACATGGCAGATCGAATCGATGCCTCCGGTACGGACCGTTTTGTTCCCTTCGGTTTTTGGGCTGCGGCGGAAACTTCCGCGGTCAGCGATTCGCTGCGGGAGGCCTGTCAGGCGGCCTTTAAGGAATGGAAGGATACGTTGGCGAATAAGCTCGTGGAAACGGGGGTGGAGAGCGGTCGCGCGGAAGAGAAGGCCGACTTATCGGTATGCTTGATTGAAGGAGCTATTATTATGGCGATCGTCGAGCGGAATTCGAGAGCGATGCGCCGCGCAGCCGGCCATCTTCCGGTTATTCTGCGCGCATAAATGGGAAGGCGTCCCGAACAATGGACCCGTGCCATTGTTTCTTTTAACACACCGATTATATAGACCGGTCTATTTAGACAGAAATAAGGGAGTGGGAACCATGCAAGCTTCAGCAGCAACATCCGGCACCGCGACTCAAGCAGCCAAGAAAGAGATTAAAGTATTTCCCGTTGTGTTAGCGTTTTTGATCGCGGGATTCATCGGTCTATTCAGTGAAACGGCTCTAAATGTCGCTTTGACGGATTTAATGAAGGAATTTAACATCGAGTCGGCAACCATCCAATGGCTGACGACGGGCTATTTGCTGACAATGGGGATTCTCGTTCCGTTGTCAGGCTTGTTAATGCAGCGTTTTACGACGAGGCAGCTGTTTATTACAGCTCTTGTTTTCTCATGCATAGGCGCAATAATTGGAGCCGTTGCGTCAAGCTTTGGCATCCTGATGGTATCGCGGGTTATTCAAGCGGTTGGCACGGCGCTGCTGCTGCCGCTGATGTTCAATACGGTACTGGTTATTTTTCCGGTCGAGAAGCGCGGCGCGGCAATGGGACTCATCGGTCTGGTCATCATGTTCGCTCCCGCGGTCGGGCCTACGATTGCCGGTTTGCTCGTTGAGGCGCTGAACTGGCACTATATCTTCTGGATCTCTTTGATCTTCCTTGTGATTGCCCTTATGATCGGGATTTTCACGATGCAGAACGTCTCCGAAACGACAAAACCGCGCATTGATGGACTATCCATGCTGCTCTCCACGCTCGGCTTCGGCGGTATCGTCTTCGGTTTCAGCAGCGCCGGCGAAGGGGATGGCGGGTGGACCAGTTCTACCGTGTTGATTTCGCTCGCAATTGGTCTGATTGCTCTGATTCTTTTCTCGGTTCGTCAATTGAAAATGTCTACGCCGATGCTCGATCTGCGAGCTTTCAAATACCCGATGTTTACGATCGGCGCCCTTATGGTTGCCCTTTGTATGATGGTCATTCTGTCTTCGATGCTTGTCCTGCCCATGTATTTACAAGCAGGCCTTGCTTTCTCCACGCTTAGCGCAGGTCTGATTCTGCTCCCGGCGAGCGCATTGAACGGACTCCTGGCCCCGATCATGGGTAAATTATTCGACAAATATGGACCGAAGTGGATCGTGCTTCCTGGACTCGTCCTAGTGGCCGCTGCCCTTTGGATGTTCACAGGCGTTACGCTAGCTTCATCGGTTACCTTTATTATTGCTGTCCATATTATCATGTTTATTGGCGTATCCATGATTATGATGCCTGCACAAACGAATGGGCTCAATCAGCTTCCGCCTCATCTCTATCCGCACGGCACGGCTATTATGAACACGATGCAGCAAGTGTTCGGCGCAATCGGTACTGCGGTTGCAGTTAGCGTGATGAGCAATGGATCCGAGAAATTTATGAGCCAAGCCGATAATCCAAGCGATCCTTCGCTGATCCCGGCTGCTTTGACCGCCGGCGTTCAGGACGCGTTCCTGTTCGCCATGATCATCGCTCTTGTTGGGCTCGTTCTCTCTGTGTTTATTAGGAGGGTTGTGGTCAATCGGCCGCACTAGATTTTGACTTTGTGGATTAGTTTGCTGACTAGGTTAAGTCGGGTCGCTCGACGGTTGGCTTGTTAGCCAGCGGCGGGCGACCCCGTTCTTTTTTACAATAGAAGGTTGCGGAGAGATCTAGGAGCCAATTGCCAAGAGAGTGGAACGGTTACTGAAGAAGTTAGCGTCAAACCGAAGGATCATAGCGGTACCGACGACGACTGCCGAAGCAGCCAATCTCCTATAGTAAAAGATACGGATATTGCTCTATGCCTGGTATCGTATAGACCCTGCTATAGCCTGCATCGATCAGCGCCTGCGCCGCTGCAGCACTCTTATACCCCTTGCGACAGTAAAGGATTAAAGGCGTATCTTTTCTAACACATACAGAGAACGGGTTATTGGATATCGCTTGTAACGGGATACAAATGCTTTGCTGGATATGCCCTGTCTGATAGTCTTCATTCGTCCGCACATCAATAAGCATTGCAGCAGGTTCCTTGACCATCAGCTCTCGCGCTTCATCGGGGGACAGAGGCGTACGTTGAAATCCTCTGCCCTTAGTCGGTGGAATACGCTGCTCCCGATCAAGCATTCTTACGACAATTGCCGCGGCTTCCGCATGCGTTAAGGCGCCCGCGGCGTCGAACAGGTCAGGGGCACGACCGGGCATGATGCCTTTCACAACCATCTGCGCGATATGCATGACGCATGTGCGGCAAGAATATAAGTCCCTGAGATGTTCTGCCGCCGACCATTCCTCCTCGTCTTTTTCTCCGAACGCCGTCAACAGCGCCTCATGCACGATTCTTGCAGCGGAACGGCGCTCAATAGGTTTACTTCTGTTCGTTAGATCATAATCCTCGATGATTCCCTCATGCAGCGCGTAATCCATATCCCCTGATGACCAACTGGCATGAGTTGGCTCAATATGGCCTTTACTGCTTCTAATGACCATGGTCACAAACTGTTCCGTCGTAACAGGGTCCTCAGGATGAAGATTGGCTCCCGCATCAAAGTCCATGGCTCGTTCCATTCCTTGTCTCCTATTATCGAGTATCATTCTCAGGTTAAACAGGAGTAACTCGTAGGGTAACATTGTCATAGGCGTCAATATCCGTAATGGAAAAGGTTCTTGAAGTGGTCGTTGTAACCTCGCCTGTCCATAAATCCTTTAGGCAATAGCTCGCAGCATGTTTGAATTTGTCAGCATCCATCATTTTGCGCCCCAGATAATCGATAATGCGGCGTACATCAACGGAATGCGCCTTCGTATCTCTGGCGTCGCCGAGATTTATGAAGGATAGGGCAATATCTCCGTTCGCAAGAGGCTTTACCAGAATATCGACACGGTTGGTATTCGTGATATAGGCCGTATCGGGATTGGCATTATCGATCGAGCAGTAAATTCTTTTGGCCTGGATACCGAGGGGATCCTGATTCAATGCGATGACATCTTGGTTCGCTAGGATCATCCATAGCTCGTCACCCTTTGCAACCCGTCTTAGATCCAATCCGAGCATAATCGGAGCATTCATCATGCACCACATCGTCATATGCGTTTTGCTCATGGTCGTGGTGATCCCGTTCATGCCGATGACAAGCATATCGGGATCGTTCCACCCCTTGTCAAGTCCGGCAAACTCGTCCATAATAACCGCCTTGCTATATTGCGAGGTTATACTTGCGGTATGGTTGGAACTCCATTCGGCTGAGCCCGGATCGCCATCGGAGCCGACACGGAAGGTAATATCGTTCAAAATACGCCAGGAGTCTCCAACCTTATATCCCCAGTTATGAGGCTGTGTTTTGCCCCATTCGCAGATGGAGAATACGACATCATGGTTAGGGTCAGCCTTGTTCAAGCCTTCGAGCAAAGCCGCATAGGAATTAAGGGTGTTTTCCTGCCTTCTGTGGTTCATAAGACGCAGGATATTTTCCCCCTTCATGAAGGTGACCGTTATTTCTTCCGAATCCGCAAAGTCGGCTGTACTTGGGGTAAGAGGGAGCATGTTATCGAAATATCGAGTTTCATTCTCCGCGTTACCTACCGCGAGCTGAAGCCAGCATCCCGTGCCATTCTCCTCGCCGCTTGCGTAATTTACGGTTATGGCGTAATTTCCGCTTGCGGGTGCGTTCACGGTAAATTCAAGCTCGCCCCAGCGGTCGCCAACAGGTGTTATGCCCACATTCGTCCCGTCGAAGGTACCGATATTGGTCACATAGTCGCCGCTGTTCTTGGATGCGCCCTGACCTCGAAGCACGCCGTCCTTAACGGCATTTAACGTTACGTTCAGTTCTTCGCCCATAACCGTTATGCTTCTGATATTCGGGGCATAGGAATATTTGGCATTGGTCGCGTCCGAGAACGTGGCATTGTCCCAAAGATAGTAGCAATTATCCACCTTTATAAAGTCAACCTCCCAGTCTATATAAGACATCGTGTCGACGTCTTCGAAGCCGCAAGTACCTACCGCAGAGCCTGCGCAAAGATGGGTGCCTATATCATTGTACATGCCGAATTTGAGTCCCTTGCCGTGGATGTAATCGGATAAGGCCTTGAAGCCGCTTGGAAATTTAATCGTTTCGTTGGAAAGCAATCCGTCGACGCGTTCGGACTTGTAGCAGCCGTCATCGAGCACGACATACTTGTATCCCAGATCCGCAAGTCCCAAATCAACCATCGCGTCTGCCATTGCCTTTGTGAGTGTCTCGTTGTTCTTGCTGCCAAATGCATTCCAACTGTTCCAACCCATGGCAGGAAGGCGTCCCTGCTTTTTATTCAGAAGCACCTGACCGTTCGAGAAAGCCGGAAACCTATAGTCAGGATCCGAGATCTCGTCCGGCGCCGTCCTGGATGTAACTCTAGCCGGTACGGAGGTTGATATTAAATTCATATTCATAAACTTGTCCATAAGAAAATCCTCCTTAAAATAGCGTTTTCATTTTCCGTATTTCTGAGGAATGTCATTCTCGCTACATGTGAAAACGGCCCTTGATAAAAGATTCAGTATAGGGGGATGCGGGAATACCGGCAACGTAACCAAATTCATTTGCGGTGCTCATAGGAAGGGCGACGATCATAGAACTAGGGACTCCGCTCGGTCGTGATTAAGCGTGAGTCCCTATATTTTCGAACCTTTTGGCGACGCTTCTATGGTAGGTTCAAGCGAGTTAGGCTATCTAAAAATCCGCTGCGCAAACTGATACAGCCCGTTCTTCCAAACCGGCCAGTCGTGGCCGCCCGCTTCCTCGAGCCATAAATGAGGGACCTGCTTCTCCTTCAGGTAAGCCGTTGTCCGCTCGCTCACGTAGAGGAGATTATCCGCATCGCCGCATGAAATCCACAGCAGGTCGAGTGTCTTCGAAGCTTCTTCCGCGTTAGGGAGCAGTTGGTCAGGCTCAAGCGTGTTGGGAGCAGGAGAAAAGGCGCCGATCCAGGCGAACCGGTCAAGATGGCGAAGACCGATATTCAGCGATTGGCCGCCCCCCATGGATAGTCCGGCAATGGCACGGTTGTCGCGCTTCGTCATGACGGGATAATTCGCTTCGATGTAAGGGATAAGATCGTGCAGCAGGTCGTCCTCGAATGTCGTGAAAGCGGCAATTTTGTCCTCGGCGAAGAGATCCCCTTCGGCACGGTCGTTTACCATGGCACGCCCGTTCGGGAAGACGACGATGACCTCGGCGAGTTTCTTCTCCGCATAGAGGTTATCCAGGATAAATTGAGGACTTCCGTTATTAAACCATTCCCGTTCATCGCCGCCAATGCCGTGAAGCAGGTACAAGACATTGTAAGAGTTGTCTTTCGAGAAGCCGGGCGGCGTATAGACGAGAGCCTGACGCTTGGTCCCGACGGTCTCGGAATCATAGGTAATGGCGTCGATCTTCCCCCGTGGATGATTCGGTTGCGCTTGATCAAACAAGGCAGGCGGAGGCGCAATACTCCCCGCGGTTGCGGCTTCAACCGCGGCAGCCGATTGTTGTTCTTCAGGCCATAATTGATTCACAAGGATCCCTCCAGCCGCAACTATACTTATTAATGCCGCGGCAATAATATAGATTCGCTTCTTCATGCCTATCGTCCCGTACTACGGTCGAAAGACAAGCTGCAGGAACGCGCGCGCGCTCTTGCGCCAGACGTGCCAGTCGTGACCGCCCGGACATGTGTACAAATGGCTGTTGATGCCGATCTCAACCAGGCGCCTATGTTCGCGAACAATCGCTTCATGCCAGTCTTCCTGCTCGCCCATGGCCAGGAAGAACAGCTTCACCTTGTCGTTGAAAGCTTCCGGATGTTCGAACAACGCGCGATGATCGAACGAGCTGTCGGCTTTGTTATCCAGCATGCCGCTGAATAGGCCGATCCAGGCGAAATCGTCGAGATGACGGAAGGTGGTCTGGAGGGTCTGAAAAGCGCCCATCGATAAGCCCGCCATTGCCCGGTGTTCGCGATCGGTCTTGACGCGGAAGCGGCTCTCGATAAACGGGATGCAGTCTTTCATCAAGACGGCACCGAAATCGCCGGGAAGGAAGCTGCTCAGCTCGCCGTCTTGGAAGGCATAGCCGCTGTTCATGACGACGATCATCTCCTCGCATTGCCCGGAAGCGATCAGATTGTCCAATATGTAATTGATTTTGCCCTGCCAGATCCAGCCGGTCTCGTTCTCGCCGCCGCCATGCTGCAAATAAAGGACGGGATACGCGCGTTCCGTCTGCCGGTCATAGCCCGGCGGCGTATACACCCAGCAATTACGCGTCCGCCGCGTGACGCTTGATTCATACAGTTCCATTCGAATCGAGCCGTGCGGCACGGACTGAAGCAAGTAGAAATCGCTTTCAAGATCAGGGACTTCGTAGAAGTTGATCGGTTGAAAGCAGCCATAGCCATAAGGGGCGAGGGCGCTTGTCACGATCGCGCCGTTGACGAAGTAGTGATGGTAATGGAACCCGGCCGGAACATCGGTTAACGTAACCGTCCAATAGCCGTCACCGCAAGGGGCTAGATCGTGCCGCGGCCCGCCGAGATGCGCGACCTGTACCGATTGCGCATCCGGCGCGAAGTAATGAAACACGACGTCGCCGTTCGCCGTCACCGACACCCCGGGCTTTTCTTCCACATACGGAACCTTGCTCAGCTCCGAATCAACCTGTGACCAATCCACCTTGCGGAGGATGGGATCAAAAAATAAAGCATGGGCTTGAAGGGCTTGGTTCAGACGCGAATCGTTTCGCTCCAGCGTGGACATGAACGATCCTCCTTTTGACTAAAACGTTTTAGCAAGATTAAGATAACGAATGGTTCCTGAATTTGTCAATAGAAAAAGCTGCTGTACGAATTCGCGTACAACAGCTCAAATGGAAAAACACGCGCATGGCGATGAAGCAAGGGAGAGCGATGGCCGCCTCACCGTATAGGATCTTTCGCCGGCAAGGGGAGACAGCTCTCGCGGAATACGAAAGGCGTCTCGAATCGCTCGATATGAGGCGCCTGAAGCTGACCTTTCAGGATTCCCATCAGTACGTCGACGCAAGCGCTCGCCATCTTCTCTACCGGAAGGATCAGCGAGGATAGCGCAGGAAGGGTGAATCGTTCATGTTCGCTATCGCCGTAAGTGACGATCTCCAGCTCTTCCGGAATACGGATGCCGGCCCGATGCAAGACCGGCAGCGCGCCAACGGCCATAATCCCATTCGGGAAGAACAGAGCGGTTGGCAGCTCGCTTAATGCGGTGAGCATACCGGCAGCCACTTGCCCGCCAAGCATGGACATCGGCACCTGGAAGTTGAACGCATCCGGCAGTTCCAGACCATGTTCCCTTGCACCGTCCATAAATCCCGTTCTACGGCCGGAAATCGAGACAGTCTTAACGTCGGGGGCGATCATGCCGACGCGCCGATGACCTTTGGCCGCGAACAACGCAGCCGTCTTGCGGCCAGCTTCAACATCATCGACGTAGACCGAGCTGTAATTCGATAAACGCCGGTTAAAGACGACGATCGGCGATCGAATGGGGTTCTCCTCCAGAAATTGAATATCGGAATCGGAAACCCCTGTCAAAATGACGCCATTAAACAACTCGCCGGCGGTCAGCAAATTAGAGGCATGCAATTCGGATCGGCGGTAGGGCTGCACCATAACCTCGAATTCATGCTTGCCGAGCAGGCTGTTCTGAATGCCGATAAAGAAACGGCCCAACAATTCGCTTGGAAAATCGGAGGCCCAAAAAACCGCTATCGTCGGCACGTTATCATGGGCGGATCTCCGCAGTCGCCTTGCCGAAACATTCGGTCGATAATCCAGCTCCCGCGCGGCTTGCATGATTTTCTCTTCCGTTGCAGGCGAGATGCGAAGCTCCTTGGCCCGGCCATTCAACACGAGCGATACGGTTCCGACGGACACGCCGGCCAATTCCGCGATTTCCTTCAGACCTGCCATGAGAACCACAACCATTCTATCTAAACTCGTTCGAGCACTTTTGTGCGCCAAATCACTAGTAGCTAGTATACCACTTGCCGCGAGGAACGGACATGTTACCCCGGCAGGTAGGCGGCGAGTTATGTCATTCGCGAATTGTTGGCTCGTCGCAACCGTCCATAACTAAACTTAAGCAGGTCATGGATACATTGTTCGACAGGTTGTTGACCGATCGACCCTGCTATAAAATGTCAACTGTAAGCGCCTTCAAAACGGCCGTGTCGGCGCTTGCCATTCTAGATAATCGCGAAGGAGATGGTGAATTGATGAAGAGGTTTGGCATTGCGATCAAGCTGCTGCTGCTCATGGTGATGATGGCGGCCCCGCTGCTTAGCGCGGGTCCTGCCGAAGCGTGGACGGGCATGCCGATGTCCAAGCTGCACGTGAGCGGCAATCAGCTGGTGAACGGCAGCGGGCAGCCCGTGCTGCTGAGCGGTTGGCACCAGCCGACGGGGGCGTATTGGACGTATCAGAACAGCAATTATTATTTGAACCAGAATGGCGGAAATCGGCATGCCGCGATCTTGGCGTACTTGAAGGATATTACGGATACGTTCACGAGCACGTCGGCCAAGTACGGCAACAACCACGGCTGGTATATGAACCAGGTCCGCCTGTTCATCGACCGGGAAGACATGGGGGACGTCGCGGCGGGAACGTATAATTTCGCGGGTCTGCAGGCCGTGACGCAGAACGTGATCATCCCGTATATCGCCTATGCGAAGACGAAAGGGCTTTACGTGACGCTGGGCCTGGATTTCACCCTGCAGAATAATCAGGCGACCACGCCGGCCAATCTGGATAAATTCAATCAGATCTGGGGCTATCTCGCCTCTCAGCCGGCCATCAAGAGCGCGGATAACGTCATGTTCGAGCTTGTCAATGAGCCCGTATTGTCGTATGCGAACGGAGGATGGGGCGGCAATCCGATCGAATCCGATTTCGTCGCCCATTGGAATGCGCTGCGGGATTTCCAGAATTCCATGATCGCCACCATTCGCGGCAAAGGCGCGGACAACGTGATCTGGGCCGCGGGACTTGGCTGGGACCAATATTATCAGCTGTGCGCAACCAACCCGCTGACGGACCCGCTGAATAACATTGGCTACTCGGTCCACTGGTATCCGGGCTATGGCGCGAATGACAATTACTCGGTGCTTCAGCAACAGTGGGACGCCAATATTAAACCATGCGCCGACAGCTATCCGATCAATATTACGGAGACCACCTGGTTTAAATGGAAGACGGGGGATTCCGAGTATTGGAAATTGTTCGACGGTACAAATGCGGGCTTTGGCAAAAACACCAAAGCCATATTCACGGCTGCGGGGAATGTCAGCATTGCCGTCCATATGAACGGCTTCCTGCTCAATCCCGGCACGAGAAGCTCGTTCGCCGATCCGACGGCCGGTCTTATGTATGACGGCGATGCGACGAGGGACGGCATGGCACGCTTTATCTTCGATTGGTACTACGAGCGCGCGCAATTCAACCCTTGGAACGGAGTTTGGAATGGCATTACGTCCGGAGCGACGTATAAGCTGATCAACCGCGCGTCGGGCAAAGCGATCGACGTACCTAGCGGCCAGAACACCAACGGCTTGCAGCTGCAGCAGTGGACGGACAACAACGCGACCGCGCAGCGGTGGGTCGCGGATGATCTGGGGACATACAACAATATTTATCGGCTGCGCAGCGTCAGCTCCTCCGACAACAAAGTGATGGACGTGCGCAACGGAACGAAAAACAACGGGGAAGCGATCCAACTCTGGTCGGATCTGAGCAATGCGGCGCAGAAATTCAGACTGATCAAGCTGAGCAACGGGTATTGGAGCATCCTGAACGTGAACAGCAATAAGGCGGTTGAGGTCGCCGGATCTTCCGCGGCCGACGGAGCCAAGCTCCAGCAGAATCTGTACCGCGGCGATATGAATCAGCAGTGGCAATTGGTTAAGATTGAATAGCCTCATACTCGCGTAGGCTGCTTGAAGAACCCGCTCCCGCTTGCCGGGGCGGGTTCTTCGTATGCGGGGAAGAAGCGAAAAGATCTAAAATTTATAGGGTAATCATCTAAAGGTTGTGGGATTGTCTCATCGGTTCGTAAGCGCTACACTTTATCGAGAAGATTATCGCTATCACTCGGCGGAGGACCGCAATACAACCTCAAGCCTATAGGAGGCAATAGAAGATGAATCACACACCAAAGCCAAATGAGCCGCTCGTGACGCATATTTTCACGGCAGACCCTTCCGCGCACGTCTTCGAGGGCAAAATCTATATCTACCCGTCGCACGATCTGGATCACGATGGGCCGGATAATGACAACGGAGACCAGTATGCGATGGAGGATTATCATATCCTGTCCTTAGATAACTTCGATTCCCCTGTCGTCGATCATGGAGAGGCGCTGCATCTACGGGATATTCCGTGGGCTTCCAAGCAGCTGTGGGCGCCGGATGCCGCCTTCAAAAACAATACATACTATTTGTTCTTCCCAGCGCGCGACCACGACGGAATCTTCCGGATCGGCGTAGCGACCAGTGCGTCACCGAGCGGGCCGTTCTCGCCGGAGCCTCATTACATGGAAGGAAGCTTCAGCATTGATCCGGCCGTATTCGTCGATGAAGACGATCAGGCGTATATGTATTTCGGCGGCCTATGGGGCGGACAGTTGGAGAAGTGGCAGACCGGAAGCTTCGTGCCGGATGCGGCCGGGCCGGACCCCGACGCACCCGCGCTAGGTCCGCGTGTCGCGCGATTGAGCGAGGATATGCGCTCCTTCCAGGGAGAGGCGTCGGAGATTGCGATCGTGGACGAGGATGGTCAACCCATCTTGGCCGGCGACGAAGAACGCCGTTATTTCGAGGGTCCATGGGTGCACAAATATAACGGGCTGTACTATTTATCCTACTCGACGGGGACGACGCATAAGCTTGTCTACGCGGTAAGCCGCGATCCGCTAGGTCCCTACACGTATAAAGGAACGATTCTGACGCCCGTCATTGGCTGGACAACGCATCACTCCATCGTGGAGTTTGGCGGCAAGTGGTATCTCTTCTACCACGACTGCTCGCTCTCGGATGGCGTCAACCATAAACGGTGCGTGAAATTTACGGAGCTCCACTATAACGAGGACGGCACGATCCGTACCATCGATCCGTATGCATCGACGGTCGAACCGCTCAAGTGAATATGATTGAATTGCGCAAAAGCGAGGGCTGCCGAACATGGCTGCCTTTCTTTTGTTGTTCAGGAAATGAAGATGTATTAAACTTGCACATAAAGTAAAGCGTGTCCGCATAGCGGACGAAAGCGAAGGTCACATCGGAGACGACTGCGCAATGAGGCACGTTCATTAGCAGCGTCCAGATGGTGACGTGGCCAATAATAGACAGACTTTTGAAACCCACTGAAGCTTTGTCCGACAGGACAAAAGCGTGCCCCGCTCAAGCCCACCCGCCGACCGCGAACAATGGAGGCTGCACGAAAAAGGGAGTCCAGAGGGCGAAGTCTGAGCGTTTTCCAACGGAAAGCGCACTTCGGAAGCATATGCCTGGTTCCCCTCAGCGGAGGGGGAAGGGGGAGGAAGCATACGCAACCCAAGCAGGAGAATCGAAGGACGAATCGTATTTTTAAGTAAAGAACGGGTAACGAAACAAAGAGATGCGTATTGTGCAGCAAGGCCGCAGCTTCCATAATGAAAGCATACAGCCTGCGGATATCATTCATCTGAAATGGGGTTAACCTGTTGCGGTATCCTGTCACGAAGAAGGTCAAGCTCGTGCTTGCTGCCTGTTTGTCCATGCAGCTGCTGGTTGCATGCGATGATAACAGTACGGAGGAAGAAGAGCGAGAGATTGCATATCCGGAAGCGGGGCTTAGCAAGTACGATCCGCCGATTGAGCTGACATTCGTCAGAGAGGGCGACGACGGGTTAATCAAAGCGCTGCCGGGCGAGACGATCGCGGATAACAGATGGACCCGCCTTTATGAAGAAGTGCTCGGCATCAAGATCAAATACGATTGGATCGAGCAAGGCGATCTATACCGGCAGAAACTGGGCATCGCCTTAGCCTCGGGGAATATCCCGGATGTCGTCAAGGTGAATGCCGAGCAGCTGCGAACGCTCACCAATCAGGGCATGATTCAAGATCTGACCGACATATTCGATACGTATGCCTCGCCGCTGACGAAGAAGGTGCTCAGCGAAGAGGGAACCGGGCCTTTCGATTCGGCGACGATCGACGGCAAACTAATGGCCATTCCGGACACGAGCTCTTCGATCGAAGGGGCGATGTTTCTTTGGATTCGCACCGATTGGTTGAATAGGCTCGGCTTAAGTCCGCCCAAAACGATGGATGACGTGTTGGCGATTTCGAAAGCGTTTACAGAGAACGACCCGGATCAAAACGGCGTGGACGATACCTATGGCCTGGCGTTGACGCAATATTTGTGGGATCCCGTTATGGGCATCGGCGGGTTCATGGCCGGATACGGCGCATCGCCGACGATGTGGATCAAGGATGCATCCGGCAAACTTGTCTACGGAGGGATCCAGCCCGAGGTGAAGACGGCGCTGCAAGCGCTGCAAGCGATGTATAGAAGCGGTCAAATCGACGCGGACTTCGGCTTCAAAGACGGGGTACAGGAAGAGAAATTAATCGCATCCGGGAAGCTCGGCATGTTCTATGGCGTGCAGTGGGGCTCGTTCCTCGCGCAATCCAGCCGCAATAACGGCACAGTCGCGGCCGAGTGGCAGGCGTTCCCCATCGTCTCGGTTTCCGGCGAGAAGCCGAAGGTCCCCTTGCCGTTCAGTACCTATCAGTATTTGGCGGTCAAAAAAGGCTATGAGCACCCGGAAGCGGTCGTGAAGCTCATCAATCTGCATCTGGAGAAGAATTGGGGCGAAACGGCCGAATACGAAACGTATTACAGCACGCCGCAGCCGGTCTGGAAGCTGTCGCCCGTCACGCCATATCCGCTCATGAAGAATGTGGAGGCGTTCCGCCAAGTGGAAACCGCGCGCCGGACGGGAGATACCTCCATCCTGAAGGATGAAGCCAAAGCGATCTATAAAAACATCGAGGCCTATAAGGCCGGGGGCGCGGACCGCGAGTCCGGCTGGGGCTGGGAACGGACGTATGGTCCGGACGGCGCCTTCGCGGTGCTGGAACAATATATCAAGCACGACCAGCTGTTGTACGAAAGCTTCACCGGCCCGCCGACGGCAACGGTCATCGAGAAAGAAACGGTGCTTCGCAATCTTCAAATCGAAGCGTACAGGAATATCATCCTTGGCCGTCCCATCGACGAGTTCGACCGGTTTGCGGCGGAATGGCGCAAGCTAGGGGGCGATCAAATGACGGCGGAAATCAATCAGGCGATGGCAAGCCGCAAACCTTGAATCACTAGAATCCCGTCCAGGCATCAAGCAGCAACGGAGGCGTTTACTTGCTCAGATTCCCCGTTAATTCATTCCGCAACACGATTTTCATTCGGCTTGTTCTGACGTACTTGATCGTTATCCTTCCCATCATCCTATTAGGCGTGTACTTGTATAATTGGAGCTACAAGAATGCCAGCCAAGAGATATCGCGGGCGACCCTGATGCAGCTGAATTATTATTTGGAGGACGTCAATCGCGAGATGGAATGGCTGGAGATTCAGCAGTATGATCTGCTGCAGGACGATGACCTGAACAAGCTCGCCATTACGTGGGAGATGATGGACAGCATCGAAAGAACGTCGAGCATGAATTACTTGAAGCACCGGCTGACCTCCATCAAGAATAGCAGCCCTTATATCAAAGATGTGTCTATTCATCTGCAAACCATTCGGAAGACCGTCTCGGCTGCCCGCGACGTGAACGATTTCGACGAGGAGAGCTTCCAGCATCTGAAAGGCGCGCGGGACAAACGAGAAAGTCGGCTGCTGGTCTGGAAGAACGCGCTGCATCTGAGCGCGGTGAAGGATAGCGGCAAGCGCGGGAAGGATCCGCTCTTCATCGTGCAGATTGAGCTGGATCCCGAGAAGTTGAAGGGATCGCTCGCGCAGCTCAACATGTATCCAGAAAGCGGGTCGTTCCTCATCGTCGACAATGCCGGCTATACGCTCGCAAGCGATCGGCAGGCAGACGCGCTGATGGGGCAGTATTCGAAGGCGGCCCAGGATAGCAAGGCTAGTACGTTATTGCTGGATCTGGAGGAAGGCGTCTATCACTTTAACCGAGCCTACTCCGAGAAATTAGGCGTATCCATCGTGACCTTCCTGCCGGAGGAAACCGTCGGCAGACCGCTCAGCAAATTCGAAATTTGGGCTTGGTTGTTCGCGCTAATGTCCTTCGTGGCGATCGTCATCTACGCCTATTCGACCTATCGATTCGTACATAAACCGCTGCTGCTTCTCGTTCAAAGTTTCAGACGAATGGAAGGAGGTGCATTGGATATTCCGATCGAGCATGAACAGAAAGATGAATTCGGCTACTTGTATCATCGCTTCAACCATATGCTGAAGAAGCTGCAGGCGCTGATCGATCAGGACTTCAAGCAGAAGTTGATGATGCAGAAGGCGGAGCTCAAGCAGCTGCAGTCCCAAATCAATCCGCACTTCCTGTACAACAGCTTCTTCATCCTCAATTCGTTGGCCAGAACCGGAGATACGGACCGGATCGAGCTGTTCACGAATATGCTTGGCGAATACTTCCGGTTCATCACGCGCAATAGCGAGGACGATGTCCTATTATCCGAGGAAGTCAAGCATTCCCGGATGTATACCGATATTCAGACGCTGCGGTTCTCCAGGCGGATCAAGGTCCGATTCGACGAGCTGCCGGCCGAGATGGCGAACATCCGGGTGCCGCGTCTCATCATTCAGCCGATTATCGAGAATGCCTACGAGCACAGCCTGGAGAAAATGGACGGCGAAGGCCAGCTCCGCGTCACCTTCGAGCGGGATGAAGCGGAGGCGCGCATCATCGTGGAGAATAACGGAGCCGCCATCGACGACGACCGGCTCGCCGCATTAAGCAAGCGGCTGTCCAGCACGCCGGAATCGTTCGAGATGACGGGCATGATCAACATTCATAGGCGAATCGCGTTAACCTATGGCGAGGAGAGCGGCTTGTTTCTGTCCCGAAGCGAGCTGGAGGGGTTAAAGGTCGTCATACGAATCAAGGCGAAGGAGGGGGATTGGATTGCTTAGGCTGCTCATCGTCGATGACGAAGATATCATTACGGATGGACTATTCGAGGTATTCCATAAGTTGATGCCGGACAAACTGGACGTCTGCAAAGCTTATTCGGGCAAAGAAGCGCTCCAGTGGCTCCAGCGGACGCGGATCGATATCGTGCTGACGGATATTAGCATGCCGGGCATGAGCGGCCTTGCGCTGTCCGAAGAAATCCGGATGTATTGGCCCAGGTGCAAGGTCGTCTTCCTGACCGGCTACAGCGAATTCGATTACGCGTATCAAGCGATTCAAATGCAGAACGCCCGGTACTTGCTCAAGACGGAAGGCTACGGCAAAGTGACGGAGGTCGTGCAGGAAGTTATCCGGGAGATTCACCACAGCACGCAGATGAGCGCGTTAGTCGAGCAGTCGTTGGAGCAGCGGTACGCGCTTGAATTCGCGGCGCAAGGCGACTATATCCGCCATCTGCTGCAGGAGAGCCATGTGCTGTGCAAAGATCGGGATGTCCTCGTGAGCGAATTTCGCAAGCTAAACATGCCATTGGATCCGGCGCTTCCGGTCGTGCTTGTCAGCGGTCAGCTTTCCTATCCGGAAGGGACGACTTATTCCGAGCGCAGCGAGCTGGTCAACCAGGCAAGAATGATCTGGAATTCGTATTTCACGGGGCAGACCCGTCATGTCGGCATCATCGATAAGCATGGGGAGTTGTTGTGGCTGCTGCAGCCTTCCGAGGAAGCGGAAGAGAAGTTCTATGGACATCTGATCCGTTACCTGCAAGGAACGCTGGAGCTTATCTCCGAGACGTGCTTAGAATCGTTGAAGCTGACAATCACCTTCATCATCGCCAGCTCTGCCTGCGAATGGGAGGGAATCACCAAGCAGGCCGAACGCCTTCGCCAGCTGCAGCAGATGAAGCTGGGCGACGGACTGCCTCTGATTACGACGGATCGGATCGAGCAGGAGGTACCTTCCGAGCAGAAGGAAGCCGGCCGGATTGCCCAGAAGGCCGAAGTGCTGGCAGCGCATCTCGAAGCCGGCAAGCGAGAGCGATTTTACGAAACTCTGGCGGACATGACGGGCTGCATGCTCCATCCATGCGCGAACGTGCAGCGGACGGTAGAAGCCTATTATTCGATTGCGCTCGTGCTGCTCTCCGCGATCAACCGCTCCGGGCTTCAAGAGCAATTCGGGGATTACGGCAAGCTGATGCGTCTCGATGAACACCCGTCATTGAAGGAAGGCATCCAGTATTTGCATCAAATCGCGGATCGCCTGTTCAGCTTCAAGCAGCAGGACGAAGCCGAAAAAGCGTCCTCGGTGATCGACCGGATCTGCCAGTACATCGAAGCGCATTTGAGCGAGGATTTGTCCTTGGTCCGGCTGGCCGAGATCAATTACTTCAATCCGTCCTACCTATCCCGATTCTTCAAACAGGAGAAGGGCGTCAATTTATCGGAGTATATCGATCAATGCCGGCTGCGCAAAGCGAAGGAGCTGCTCACGGCAAGCGAGCTGAAGGTGCGCGAGGTGTCCGCTTTCGTCGGCTATGAAGCGGCGCATTCCTTCACGCGATTCTTCAAGAAAACGACCGGGATGACGCCGCAGGAATATCGGGATTCGTTCCAAGCGGGCTAGAAAGCTGCCGGGGAGGACAGGGCAGATTAATCGTAAAAACCGACTGTCGTCCTCGCAGCCACCCTGGTTATCCAGACGAAGCGAGGCCGGTCTAATGGAAAGGTAAACGGAAGCAGGTCTTCCTATCCTTTAAACCAACTTTTCAGATTCTAATAGTTATAAATGGTAGAGCTCGCTAGAGGAATGCTGAACATGCGTTTGCGGCATTTTTAAGCAAGACGCTTGGATGCTAGCGCATCTATATAAGGAGGAGATTATCCATGAATCATGCCAATCCGACCCTATTCACTGCAGCGGTAGGCAAAATCCCGCCCGCCGGCAACCCGCTCGTTGCCCACAAATTCGGTGCCGATCCGTATGCATTGGTCTACAACGGACGCGTCTATCTGTATATGACGAATGACGTGCTGGAATATGACGCCGATGGCAGCGTGAAGGACAATACCTACGGCAATATCAACAAAATCGGCGTTATTTCCTCCGACGATCTGGTGAACTGGACCGATCATGGCAATATTGTTGCTGCAGGACCCGAAGGAGCAGCGAAATGGGCAACGCAATCGTGGGCGCCGGCGGCTGCGCACAAGGTCGTAGACGGCAAGGACCGCTTCTTCCTGTACTTCGCCAACAATGCGAGCGGCATTGGCGTGCTAACGAGCGACAGCCCGACCGGTCCGTGGGTAGACCCGATCGGCGAAGCGTTAATCTTGAGAACGACGCCGGGCGTCGAAGACGTGACGTGGCTGTTCGATCCGGCCGTTCTGGTAGATGACGATGGCAGCGCTTATATTTACTTTGGCGGCGGGGTCCCTAAAGGAAAGGACGCATGGCCCGATACGGCGCGCGTGATGCAGCTGGGCGACGATATGATCAGCGTGGTCGGCGAGGCCGTTACGATCCCGGCTCCATATATGTTCGAAGATGCGGGCATCAATAAAGTCGGAGGCACTTATTACTATACGTACTGCTCGAATTTCTTCCAGGGCGAGCGAACGGCAGGTAGTCCGCCGGCAGGCGAAATCGCGTACATGACGAGCGATAAACCGATGGGCCCTTGGACGTACCATGGCTCGATCCTGAAGAATCCGGAGCGCTTCTTCGGGGTCGGCGGCAATAATCACCATGCCATCTTCTCGTTCGGCGGCGCTTGGTATATCGCCTACCATGCCCAGACGTTAGCGAAGGCGCTCGGCGTATCGAACGGCTACCGTTCCACGCATCTGAATCAGGTCGTCTTCGAGGACGGCGCGATCCACGAGATCCAAGCGGATTATGAGGGCGTCAAGCAGGTGAAAGACTTTAATCCGTACGTCCGCGTAGCGGCGGCGACGATGGCCTGGAGCGCGGGCGTGGCCACGGAAACGATTGTAAATGCGGATGACCCATCGCATGCAACGCAGGCCGTGACCGATATTGACCATGGCGACTGGATCGCGTTGTCGCGCGTGAATTTCGGCGCGGTAGGCGCCTCCTCGTTCCAAGCCTCCATCTTAAGCGAAGCGGGAGGCGTGCTCGAGCTTCGTCTGGATCATGCGGATGGCGAGCTGATCGGCACGCTGCACGTACCGGCCGCAAGCGACGCGGCGTGGACGGAGTCGGAAACGCAAGTGACGGGCGCTCAAGGCGTACGCGATTTGTACCTGGTGTTCAAAGGGGAGCCGGGCACGAAGCTGTTTAAACTGGGGTATTGGCAGTTTGGCGAGTAAGGCGAATAGTCAAGGAGTGAACGAACGATGAGCAGTACAGCGAACGAGGTCAGCGGAACCATCATCAAAAACCCGGTTCTATGGGCGGATGTTCCGGACCCCAGCGTCATCCGGGTTGGAACGGCTTACTATATGGTAAGCACGAGCATGCATTCCATGCCCGGATGCCCGATCATGAAGTCAGAGAACCTGATGGATTGGGAGATCGTGAATTACGTCTACGAGACGCTTGAAGATAACGAGGCTTATACGCTGCAGAACGGCAAATACGTCTATGGCAAAGGCTCGTGGGCCGCAAGTCTGCGCGAGCATGAGGGTACGTTCTATGTGTGCTTCTCCAGTCTCGATATGAACCGGTTCTATGTGTACCGGACGACCGATATCGAGCACGGAACATGGGAGCGCTCCGTCATTGAAGGGCTCCACCACGATCCGGGCCTGTTATTCGATGATGGCCGCGTGTTCGTGTTCCATGGCAACGGCAATATCCGCATTGTCGAGCTGACGGCGGACGCCACCGAGCTGAAGAAAGATGGCATTAACCAACAGCTGCTGGAGACGGAACGGGACGGGATCGGTCTGCGCTGCGAAGGCTGCCATGCTTATAAGCGGAATGGCTATTATTATTTGTTCTTTATTGAATGGCCAAGAACAGGGAACGGCCGGCGCAGACAAATCTGCTATCGTTCCCGGGCGCTTCTGGGGCCTTACGAACGCAAAGTGGTGCTCGATGACGACATGGGGTATTTCAATAATGGCGTCGCGCAAGGCGGAATCGTGGATGCGCCGGACAATACCTGGTATGCGGTGCTGTTCCAGGATCACGGCGCGGTCGGGAGGATTCCATGCGTCGTCCCCGTGTCGTGGGTCGAGGATTGGCCGGTTTTCGGACGGGACGGCGCGGTGCCGGAGGCGTTCGAAGCTTCGCTGCCAAGCTCTGGCTTGAAGCCGATCGTCATTAGCGATGAATTCGAGTATGACGACAACAAACTGGCGTTGAATTGGCAGTGGAACCACAATCCGGACAATCGGCTCTGGTCCGTGACGGCAAGACCGGGGTGGCTGCGCCTGATGACCGGCAGCCACGCCAGCAGCGTGCTTTTCGCCCGCAATACGCTGACCCAGCGCACGGAAGGGCCCGCTTGCAGCGGCAGCGCGCTGATGGATTTCTCCCGTATGAAGCCAGGCGATTACGCCGGTTTGGTGGCGATGCAGAATCGGTTCGGAACCGTAGGGATCCGGATCGCGGCAGGCGGCGAACCTTACGTGGAGATGTGCGTCAACCGTGGCGACGGCGGCGAAGAAACGGTGGAGCAGGTTCGTTTTGCGGGCAAGCGGATTTATTTGAAGATCGATTTTAATTTCCGGAATAGCACCGACATCGCCCTTTTCTACTATTCCATGGATGGCGCGGCCTGGATTCAGATCGGTGATCAGCTGGAGATGAAATATACGCTCGAGCACTTTATGGGCTACCGGATCGGTCTGTTTAACTATGCGTCGAAACATAGCGGCGGGTATGCCGATTACGATTACTTCCGATATGACAGGGAAGTATAGTCGCTCGTCGTATCTTGCGACGAGCAAGCAAGAAATAGCGAGAAGCCGATGCAAAGAGGCTTCTCTTTTTGCTGCATCAAAAACAATTATATAAGTTGAACTCGGATTATGAACAAAAGTGCGGAGCAAGAGAGATGAGCCTGTAGAAGCGCCAGCGCTCGCCTTTGTTCACGGATTCCTACCTAATTGAATCTCAATCAAGGAATCCGTGAACAACAGCGATCGTAAGGCCATCCCTCTTGCGAAGCGCATACTTTGTTCAGCTCTTGAGTTCAACTTATATAATCTACAGGTCATGGCCGGGTTACGAAGTAAAGAATTGAACGTTGTTGCGCGCCGAAAGGCTTACTTATAATGAAAGCGCAACCAAAAGCTAGATCGGTGAATAAGGGGGGAATGCCGTGATCGCATTAGCAGAGAATCCAAGAGAAACCGATAGCGAACCGCTACTTCAAGCAATCGGCATTAAGCGGGTATTCGGCCGAGGAAATGCCGCCGTCACGGCGCTTGCGGACGTTCATTTGTCGGTTCCGGCCGGGGCGATGGTCGCGCTGAAGGGAAGGTCCGGATCCGGCAAGACGACGCTGCTCAATATATTAAGCGCGCTTGACGAACCGACGGAAGGGCAAGTCTTGCTCCGGGGAAGGGAAATTACGGGGCTATCCAGCGCCGAACGGAGCGCCTTGCGCCGCAAGCAGTTCGGGCTGGTATTCCAGTCGTTCGGGCTGATTCCGCTCATGTCCGCCTATGAGAACGTCGAATTCGGCCTGCGCATCGCGGGCGCGCCGAAGAGGGGCAACCGGGAAGCAGCCGAGCGGGCGCTCGCGCAGGTTGGCATGAAGGAGCGGATGAAGCATCGGCCGATGGAGCTGTCCGGCGGCGAGCAGCAGCGCGTGGCGATTGCCCGCGCGATCGCGCACGAGCCGGGCTTGTTAATTGCCGATGAACCGACCGCGGAGTTGGATAGCAAGATGGGGCTGCAGGTGATGCGCGTTTTTCGGGATTTGGTGAATCAGGCCGGGATGACGATTATTCTGACGACGCATGATCCCGGCATTATGGAGCTTGTCGATCACGTGATTGCATTGGAGGATGGGAGAATTGTATCGCAGACGACGAATAATGCACCGCTTATCTAATCGGACGGCCCGCTTGAAGCCTGCCTCCATCCTGCTGATCGCCATGCTTGCGCTCTCGGGGTGTTCGCTGCTCCCCCGCGAGGATGTCGTGCTTCAACCGCCGCTCGTGGAGCCGGCTCAGGAGCAACTGGACCTTGTAGAGGTCGGACGCGGCAGTATCCAGACGTTCTTGAAGGGCAATGCCACCTTCGAATCGTCGAATGTGAAGGCGCTTTCGTTCAAGGATGGCGGACAGCTGAAGTCGATCAACGTCACGCTTGGCCAAGAGGTGAAAGCGGGCGAACTGCTCGGCGAGCTGGAGACGGGAGATTTGGATTTGCAGCTGGGGCTGCAGCGATTAAACGTGGAACGAACGCAGTTGCTCTACGGCCAAGCAAGGACGAACGACGCGAGCGCGACGGAAATTCGGCTGAAGGAAATCGATTTGGAGCGGGAGAACATGTCGCTCGCCGCCATGGAAAGCCGGCTCGAGAAGGCAAGGCTCTATGCGCCGATTACCGGGACCGTCATTTTCATCGAGCAGGTGAAGACGGGCGAGCGCGTGAATGCGTATCAGCCGATCATTACGGTCGCGGATTCGAACAGCATGCGGCTTACCTACACGGCGGCCAACGCGAAGGACGTGCTTCCGGTAGAAGCAGGGATGCCAGTCAGCCTGAAGTACAAAGGCAAGGATTACACCGGCAAAGTGCTGCAGTCTCCCTCGGATGTGCCGGCAGGGGCCGACGCGTCCAAGGCCGAGAAGAACGCGGTGACGATTATAATCGGGATGGACCATCCGCCGGCCGGGATTCAAATCGGACATAGCGCCGAAATGACCATCGAGCTGCAGAAGCGGGAGAATGCCATCGTGCTGCCGCGTTCGGCGCTCCGTTCCTATATGGGGCGCTTCTATGTACAGGTTGCGGAAGGCGAGCTTCGCAAAGAAGTGGATGTCGAAGTCGGGTTGACGACGCCGACCGAGGTGGAGATCGTCAAAGGGGTGAAAGAAGGCGACAAGGTGATTGTGAGCCATTAACAGAGTTGCGCGAAGCAAGCTATACAGATGCCCGGCTTTCGACCGGGCGCCAGAATGAGGTGTACGCATGGCTTTATGGACGATGATCCTCCGCAAGATGGCAAAGAATAAATGGCTGCAGCTAAATTTATGGTTCGGCCTTACGGTATGCGTAGCCTTGTTCAGTTCCATGCCGCTCTATTCGGAGGCCATTCTGCAGCGGACGCTGATCAAGGAGCTGGAACGCATCCAGCATCAAAGCGGCGCATATCCGGGCTTCGTCAGGATCAGTACGTCCGTGTCCGCGTCGAAGATGGACGAGAAGACGAGGGCGGCGATCGCGCGAGCCGATCAGTACGTGCAGCGGATTCCCCAGCGGATGGGGCTCGAAGCGCTGTCCGTCTATCGGCAGCGGTTCACGCAGCGGATGAAGGTGTACGGCGCGGATGCCACCGAGCAGGAGAAGCAGTCGCAGAAGACGGCCGGCGGCTTCAAGGCGTTATCCGACGCGGAGAAGCGCGTCCGCCTGATCGATGGACGAATGCCCGAAGTTCGGGAGGACGGCATCTTCGAAGCGCTGGTCACGCAGAAGTTTCTGATTTCCGCCAAGCGGAAGCTGACGGAAGAACTGATCGTGGAGTCGCCGGAAGGAGAGAGGTTCCGCGTCATCCCCGTCGGCATTATGGATACGGATCCGGCCGCCGATCCGTATCTGCCGTTCCTGACGACGGAAGTGCCGGACGGCTTCCTGATTCCGTTCGCGCAGTTCGAGAAGGAATTTACGATTGGCGGCAAAGCTCGGGTATCCGATCTGGAGTGGCGCTTGGCGCTGAATTACAATCAGCTGACGGTCGAGAACGTCGAGGCGTTCACGCAAGCGAGCAAGGACATCAAGCGCTACTTCCGCGGGCGTCTCGGCGTGGACGAGATTAACATCCCGGCGAGCGAGACCGTGGCCTCCTATGCAGGCAAGCAGGAGAAGCTGGACGTCATGATGCTGTCGCTCTACTCCCCGGTTATGCTGATGTTGGCTTTCTATCTGTACATGGCGGCTAACCTTGTCATCGATCGGCAGAAGACGGAGATCTCCGTGCTCCGCAGCCGCGGAGCGAGCCGGCTGCAGATTATGGCGTCGTTCACCGCGGAAAGCCTGCTGCTTGGAGGGAGCGCGCTGGCGGTTGGGCCGTTCCTCGGCGTAACATTCACGAAGCTGCTCGGTGCCTCGAACGGCTTCCTGACGTTCGTGCAGCGCTCCGCCCTGGAGGTGACGCTGACCAGCACGGCCTATAAAGTCGCGGCGCTCGCGGTCGCCGGAGCCATTGCGCTCATTCTCATCCCGGCCTTCATGGCGACGCGCGTCACGATCGTAGGCCATAAACAGCAGATGGCGCGGTTAACGAAGCTATCCTTCTGGCATAAGACGGGACTTGACCTTGTTCTTGTCGCCATCGCGGTCTATCTGCTGTACAACTTCAACAACAGGCAGGAGGATCTGAAGCGGCTCGCGCTCGATCAGGATGCGCTGCAGGTCGATCCGCTCCTGTTTCTCATGCCGGCGCTGTTCGCGCTGGGAGGCGGGCTGCTCGTCTTGCGAGTTTATCCTTGGCTCATCCGTTTGCTCTTCTGGGCTGGACGCGGCATGTGGCCGCCCGCTCTGTACAGCACGCTGATCCAGATCAGCCGCTCTTCCGGGCAATATTTGACCATCAAGGTTTTTCTTATCATGACCGTCGCGACCGGCCTCTTCAGCGCGAATGCCGCCCGGACGATCAATGACAACATGGAGAGCAAGATTCAATACAACGTCGGCGCCGATATGGCGCTGACGACGCGATGGGCGAGCGATGCGCCGGCTCCGGTCTATGCGGGCGGCGCGCAGCAGGCGCAGACCGATCTTGGGATCGCGGAGACGAGAAGGACGCAATATACGGAGCCGCCGTTCCAGCCGTTTCGGGAGCTTAAGGGCGTGGAAGCCGCCGCAAGAGTGTTCAAGAAGGAGGCTCGATACACGGCTGGCAGCGAGAAGGGCAGCGGCGCGACGACGCTGCTTGGCATCGATACGGCGGAATTCGGCCGGACGGCCTGGATGAAGAACGGGCTGTTGGAATACCCGATCAACAGCTATTTGAATTTAATCGCGCCGAACCCGAAGGCCGTGTTGATCTCCCGGTCGCTCGCCAAGGAAGCGAAGGTGGCGCCGGGCGATCCGATCCGTCTTACCTGGGATGGTCTCGACCAGGCGCAATTCACCGTCTATGGCATCGTCGACTACTGGCCCAGCTGGAACCCGCTCCCTGCCGGCGGCGAAGGAGAAGGGGGCGAAGCGGCAACGCCCCATCTGGTGGTCGGTCATTTGACCGCGATTCAGAATCGTCTGGCCGTCGAGCCCTACGAGGTGTGGCTCAAGCTCCGGGAGGGCGTATCCAGTCAAGAGATCTACGACCAGTTAGCGGCGAACAAGCTGAGCGTCACAAGTCTCCGCGATGCCCATGCAGAGCTGGTTACATCCAAGAACGATCCGTTTCGCCTGGCGATCAACGGCGTCATGACGCTTGGTTTCGTCATCTCCATGCTGATCAGCTTCTTCGGGTTCCTGCTCTTCTGGCTGCTGAACCTATCGGGCAGAACGCTGCAATATGGGGTGCTGCGCGCGATGGGCATACCATTCCCGCAAATTATCGGCATGCTCATTAGCGAGCAGTTCCTCACTTCCGGTGCGGCGGTCTTGATCGGCGTGATTATCGGCAATGCGACCAGCGAGCTGTTCGTGCCGCTGTTCGAGATGTCCTTCGCGACGACGGAGCAGGTGCCGCCGTTCGCCGTCGTCTATCGGCTTCGCGATTACGTGCAGCTGTACGGCATCGTCGGTTTTACGCTGACGGTCGGCCTGCTCATACTCGGATATCGGTTGTCGCGGACGCGAATAGCCCAAGCACTGAAGCTCGGAGAGGAGTAAGCGATGATTCGCAGCGAAGGGTTAGTGAAGATCTATAAGACGGCCGATTTGGAGGTGGTCGCCCTGCAGGGGCTCGATCTCCTGGTCGAGGACGGCGAGCTGATGGCAATCATCGGCAATTCCGGCAGCGGGAAGTCCACGCTGCTCAATATGCTGGGCGGCCTGGATAAACCATCGGCCGGCAAGCTGTTCGTAGACGGCAAGGACCTGGTGAGCTTGAGCGAGCGGGAGCTGGTGAAATACAAGCGCGAGACGGTTGGCTTCGTCTGGCAGAACAATGCGCGCAACCTGATTCCGTATCTGACCACGCTGGAAAATGTGGAGCTGCCCATCCTGCTTCGGGGCAAACGCCGCCGTGCGCGGGCGATCGAGCTGTTGGAAGCCGTCGGTCTAAGCCATCGGCTGAACAATCGGCTCAGCGAGCTATCCGGGGGCGAGCAGCAGCGGGTGGCGATCGCCATCGCGCTTGCGAACGAGCCGAAGCTGCTGCTGGCCGACGAGCCCACCGGCTCGCTGGATACCCAGACGTCCAATCAGGTGCTTGATTTGTTCCGGACGCTGAACCAGACGACCGGCATAACGGTTGTCATCGTGACCCATGATCCGGAGCTGGCCCGCAAGGTGGACCGGGTCGTCCAGATCCGCGATGGCAAGACGTCGGCGGAGATGGTTCGCCGTATCTCGTATGCCGACGAGTTGGCGCAGCTGGACGCCGAATATGCCGCAGAGGGGCAGGAGAGTCATGTCGAGTACGCCGTGCTCGATCAAGCCGGACGGCTGCAAATTCCGGCAGGCTACCTCGATGCGCATGGCTTCAAGAACGCGAACAAGGTCCGCGTGGAGAAGGAGGAAGGACGCATCGTGCTGCTTCCGCCGGAGGGGTAAGCAGACCAATGGTTCAACAGGTATATTCACGCCGATCGGCGGGTAGTGGACGATTTTTGAAAGCGATAAAATTTTATGAGGGTGCAGGCTGGCTGCCTGTCCGAATGATGCCATAGAAGCGTCCTCGCAGAGGGCGTTTCTATGGAATAAAAGTGGAAAGGCGAGGTGTAGTTCGTGATGAAGAAAGGATGGAAGGGCGGCCTTTCGCTCATGCTTGCAACCGCTCTCATGCTGACAAGCGTATCGGTGGGCATATTGGCGAAGCAGACGAGAGCGGAGGCCGTCGAAGCGACGCCGGCCTTGCGGATCGCAACCGATTTCGAAGATGGCACCGTACAAGGCTGGAGCGGCCGAGGCGGCTCGGAGATACTAACCGCTGAGGTGGCGGCTGCTCATTCGGGGGCATACGGGCTCTCGGTCACCGGGCGCACGCAGGGCTGGCACGGTCCTACGCTGGATCTCAAGACGTATATGCAGGAAGGGGCGACGTACGACTTATCCGGTTGGGTGCGTCTGCCGGCGGGACAGCCGGCTTCGGATGTCTCGATGCTCATGCAGCGGCAGACGGACGGGAGCGCTTTCTACGAACCCGTGGCCACGAAGACCGTAACAGACGGCGCTTGGGTAAAGATATCCGGCTCGTATACGCTGCAGCATCCGGCCGAGCAGTTGGCCGTCTATATTGAATCGTTCGGCGCTCCGACGCTGGAGTTCTACGTCGACGACGTGTCGATCGAGCGGGCGCCGGATCCGGTGCCGATCGAGATCGAGAAGGATATTCCGAGTCTTAAGGACGTATTCGCCGATGATTTCCTGCTCGGCTCGGCGCTGCTCGTGAATGAAATTCAGGATCCGAATGGGCCGGATGCGCAGCTCATTCAGAAGCATTTTAACTCCTTGACCGCGGGCAACGAGCTCAAGTGGGATGCGACGGAGCCGCAGGAAGGGCAATTCGACTTCACGCGAGCGGACAAGATTGTTGATTTTGCCTCGACCAACGGCATTGCAATGCGCGGCCATACGCTCATCTGGCATAGCCAGACTCCGAATTGGGTGTTCTATGACGCGGAGGGCAAGCTGGCCAGCAAGGAGCTCTTGTTCGCGCGGATGAAGAAACATATCGAGACCGTGGTCGGCCGATACAAAGGCAAAATCTACGCTTGGGATGTCGTGAACGAAGTGCTCGAGCCTGGCGATAAGCAGCCTGGCGGTCTTCGCAACAGTCTGTGGTATCGGATTGCCGGAGAAGAATTCATCGAGAAGGCGTTCATCTATGCGCATGAAGCGGACCCGAGTGCGAAGCTATTCATTAACGATTACAATACGAATATGCCGGAGAAACGGCAAAATCTGCATGACCTGATCAAGCGGCTGAAGGCGAAAGGCATTCCGGTCGACGGCGTCGGACACCAGACGCACATCGGCATCGAGTATCCGACGGTGCAGGAGATCGACGATCAGTTCCAAGCCTTCCGCGATCTGGGCATCGAGCAGCAGGTGACCGAGCTGGACATGAGCGTGTATACGAATGACGCGGACGCCTATGAGACGTTCCCGCTCGAGCTTCAACTGAAGCAGGCGAAACGGTACAAGGAAATCTTCGACGTGTTCAAGAAGCATGCGGATCAGCTAACGGCCGTTATCTTCTGGGGCAAGGATGACCTTAACACCTGGCTGAGAACGTTCCCGGTCAATCGCAACAACTGGCCGCTCTTGTTCGATGAGCGTCTGCAGGCCAAGTACGCCTACTGGGCGATCGTCGATCCGAGCAAGCTGCCGGTCGAAACCCAGCGCGCGACGGCGATCGGCGCGACCGTGGCGGTCGACGGCAAATTGGAGGCTATTTGGAATCGGACGCCTCAGCTGACGATCAAGCGGCAGGAAGAGGCGAAGGGCGCTTTCAAGCTGCTCTGGGATAAGAAGAAGCTCTACGTCACGGTCGACGTATCGGATGCAACGAACAACGGCAATGACGCGGTAGAGGTATTCATCGACGGCAATAATGGCAAGACGACTGCCTATGAAGCGGACGATAAGAAATATACGTTCCGGCGCAGCGGGGCGAACCCGGGCAAGCCGGTTGACTACCAAGCAGTCAAAATCGACGGCGGCTACCGGATCGAAGCGGCCATTCCGGTCGAGGGACTGTCCATCGACAAGAAGCTCGGTCTTGACGTGCGGATTGTCGACCGTACGGGCAGCGACGTCGCGATGACATCCTGGAACGATCGGACCGGCTCGCAGGATACGGACACGTCCAAATTCGGCGTAGCCGAGCTGGCTGAAGGACCGCAGTTGACGGAAGCGCCGAAGGGGACGCCTACCGTCGACGGCACGATCGACGCGGTCTGGAAGAGAGCCAAGGCAATCAAGACGGAGCGCTGGGTGAGCGGCGCAAGCGGATCGACGGCGACGGTAAGGACGTTGTGGGATGCAGGGAAGCTCTACGTGCTGGCCGAAGTCACCGACGCGCTGCTGTCGAAAGCGAGCGCCAATGTGTGGGAGCAGGATTCGGTGGAAATTTTCGTAGACCAGAACAATGCGGCGAGCACATCCTACCAAGCGGATGACGGGCAGTACCGGATTAACTTCGACAACGAGCAGAGCGTGAACCCGTCCGCGCTTGCCGGGAAACTGGTCTCGGCCGTGAAGCGCACGAAGACGGGTTACGTCGTGGAAGCTTCGATCGAATGGAACGGAACGCCGCCGAAGAAAGACGCGATGATCGGCTTCGACGTTCAGGTGAACAACGATGAAGACGGCGACGGGGACCGCGACAGCATCACGATCTGGAATGACCGGACGGGACTTTCCTATCAGAATACGTTTGGCTTTGGCGCGCTGGTACTGAAGGATTAACGCGACTGGTCTCGAAATCGATATATACCTTCATCACGGAGAGGTGGCAAACCCAATGGGAGACACGGTTAACGCAAGGTTGAACGAATCGCTCGCGGAAGCATTCAAGGATGATTTTCTGATCGGCGCGGCGGTGAATAGCCGCACGATTGCAAGCCAGCGCGATCTGCTGCTTCAACACTACAACAGCTTGACGGCCGAGAACGAAATGAAGTTCGAGTCTCTGCATCCGGCCGAGGGGACGTATACGTTCGAGGCAGCCGACGAAATCGCGGATTTTGCGCGGGAGAACGGGAAGAAGCTGCGCGGCCATACGCTGGTGTGGCACAACCAGACGCCGGATTGGGTATTCGACGACGGCCATGGAGGCATGGCTGACAGGGAGACCGTGCTTGCCCGCATGAAGAGCCACATCGATACCGTCGTCAACCGCTACAAGGGGACCATCTACTGCTGGGACGTCGTCAACGAAGCGGTCACCGACGACGGGGAAGAATGGCTTCGGCCGTCCAAATGGCTGCATACCGTCGGCGAGGACTTTATCGCGCAAGCGTTTCGGTTCGCGCATGAGGCCGACCCGGACGCGCAGCTGTTCTACAACGATTACAATGAGTGCAATCCCGGCAAACGGGAGAAAATCTACCGGCTCGTCAAGTCGCTGCAGGAACAGGGCGCGCCGATCCACGGTATCGGCTTGCAGGGGCACTGGAGTTTGTTCGATCCCTCCCTCGACGATATCCGGGCGGCCATCGAGCGCTATGCGTCCCTCGGCGTGAATCTGCAAATTACGGAAATGGATGTGTCGATGTTTGCTTTCGACGATCGCCGTACCGACCTGATCGCGCCGACGGACGAGATGCTGCGCCTGCAGGAGCAGCGCTACGGACAGTTCTTCCGGCTGTTCCGCGAATACAAGGACGTGCTGACCGGCGTGACGTTCTGGGGCGCGGCGGACGATTATACGTGGCTGGATTATTTCCCGGTGCGCGGACGCAAAAATTGGCCGTTGCTGTTCGATACGAACCAGCAGCCTAAAGGGGCGTATCGGGAAGTTGTAAGTTTGTAGGGAATGCCTTCTGTCCTAAGGTTTGTCGGTAAAGATAAGTTTCGAAACCAAGGTATTGGCAGTCTGCTAATCGAGCGGCTCGAACGGTGAGGAAAGGTGCATGGTTCGGCTAATCCATATCCATAAGCATTAGAACAGCCCCCAATGATCCGGAAATCACAGGGGGCTGTTTTTTGCGTTCATATTAAGGCGTATTTCGTATCGGCTGCTGAGAAGAGGTGAAAAATCACCTGTTGACCTTCACGCTAGCGTGAACCTCTATACTGACTTCAGAAAGACAAAATACACGAAACTTGAAGCAGGGAGGAGCAATAGGATGAGGGAGTATGAAGGCAAGAAGGCCGTTATAACGGGCGGTACCCATGGCATGGGGATGGCAGTGGCCAAAGCATTGCTGGCGGGGGGAGCCGAAGTCATACTGACGGGACGCAATCCGAAGAACGTGGAAGAAGCTGGACGGGAGTTAGGCGAACGGGCGCATGTCATTCCGTCCGATGTATCGCGCATGGAGGATATTCAAGCATTAGGCGATTACGTGACGGAACGATTCGGGGAGATTGACTTCCTCCACATCAATGCAGGAATTGCGCTGCTGGAACCATTCGAAGCCGTGACCGAAAGCTCGTATGACAAGACGTTCGCGATTAATACGAAGGGGGCATTCTTTACCGTACAGCGTCTGTCGCCCTTGATTCGAAAAGGCGGCTCGATCGTATTCACGTCATCCGTGGCGGATGAGGGCGGTAACCCGGGAATGAGCGTGTACGGCGCTTCAAAAGCAGCTTTGCGATCGCTTGCGTCTGGTTTCGCCGCCGAACTGTTACCGCGAGGCGTTCGCGTCAATGTGGTTAGTCCAGGATTTATCAAAACGCCGACGATGGGCGTGACGGGTTTCTCCGAAACCGAACGGACCGCCTTCGAGGAGCTTGGCGACCGGATTACGCCGATGAAACGTCATGGTTCTTCGGAGGAGGTGGCCAAAGCCGTGCTGTTCCTTGCTTTTGAGGCCACCTTCACGACAGGCGCCAAACTATCGGTAGACGGGGGTCTGGGACAAGGCCTTTCAGTGGAATAAACGAACGGAATGACCGAGGTCTCCGCCCGGTCAATCCTAAAGAGGCTGTTCCGCGCTTTAGACGGATATCCGCAAGTCTCCTTCATTTTTGCCGGCTACCGTCAGCGCCACTTGCCGCTCCAGCAGCTTCTTCAATTGCAGCATGGATTCGATCTGGCGGTTTACCTTGTGAAGCTTTCCTTCGTAGATTTCCAGCATTTCTTCGCAGTATTCGTAATCATCCGGCGATGCGACTTCGCACGTGAACAGGCTCCGTATTTCATCCGCCGTTAATCCCAGCTTCAAGTACAGCTGGATCGAATGGATCCGGTCAACGGCCGATGGTTTGAAATCACGGTAATCGTTGTCGAGTCTCTCGGCTTGCAGCAGCCCTTTTTCCTCGTAATGGCGTATAGCGCGTGCGCTGACATTGGTAAGACGAGCTAATTCGCTGATTCTCATTCTTTCCGGACCTCCCTCGCTCGATATTAGTTCGATTATATGCCGGGTGTGCCGTAGAAAGAAAGCGTACCTTATTTTCGTGATATTCCGGGCCTTTCATAGAACGCACGCGCGCAATAGAAAGTTGTTGATTTGAAGATCACTTGAATTTCGTGAAGGAGTGGAAATAAATGAACGGAAACTCATTTGCAAATGCTTCGGTTAATGAATATGAAGAAGGTCTCATTCCCGTATCCGTAATCGGGCTCGGGAATATGGGGCAGGCGCTGGCGGCGACCTTTCTTGCGGCCGGCCATCCTGTGACAGTCTGGAATCGTTCGGCAGGTAAGGATGAGCGGCTCGTCGGCAACGGGGCGGTCCGGGCTAAGACGGCAGCCGACGCCGTTGCGGCAAGCCGTATGATCGTGGTCTGCTTGTCGACTTATGAGGTGGTACGAAGCACGTTCATGCCTTTGAAGACAGAGCTTGCCGGCCGCGTCATCGTCAATTTGACCACCGGTACGCCGGATGACGCGCGACGCATGAGCGCATGGGCCGAAGAGGCGGGAATCGATTATTTGGATGGGGCGATTATGGCGATCCCCCCGATGATCGGCAGTCCGGAAGCGCTTCTTCTCTATGGCGGCCGTCAGGAGCTTTTCGAGGCTTATCAGCCCGTGCTGCGGCTGTTGGGCGGACATACGACCTATCTGCGCGAAGACCCCGGTGTGGCGTTGCTGCATGACCTGGCGATGCTTACGATGATGTACGGTGCCTGGTACAGCTATTTTCATGCCCATGCGATGCTGCGAACGGCCAATATTTCTGCGGAGGCGTTCTTGCCGTATTCAAGCAATTGGCTGCATCACTTGATTGTTCCTATGCTGACCAATAGGGATGCGGCCCGCAAACTTGATGATGGCGATTACGCCACGGATATATCCAATATGACGGTCAACAAGCTCGGCCTGGACAACATCGTCAAGAGCAGTCAAGAGTTGGGCGTGCCGGCTGATTGGCTGCTTCCCATCCAAGCCGTCGCCGATCAAATGGTGGCCATGGGCTACGGGCATGATGGATTCGATCGGGTCATCGAAGCCATGACGAATCACCGGGCGCATGACGGCGAGCCGGCGGATGCCATCAAGTGATGGATCCTATTTTTCTGGTTCTCTCGGCAGCTTAGACTTGGCAACCATTAGCCGCTTGTTCCCATGGATAGGGAGTAAGCGGCTTTTTCAGCTTGCTTGCCTCTGTTTTTATTTAGGGTGAATTTAAATTGACAGGTAAAAGAACAGATCGTTGACAGGTTGTTGCCTGCAAATGGAACCGCTAAACTTTCAATATTATGGAAGAAACTACACGAAGTGAACCAACTGGGAGGAGACTATGGCGACGCTCGATCCGTTACCGGAACAATATCAAAAGCAGTTGCAGGGTAAGCTGCTGTTTACCGCCAAAACCGATCTGCTGCCTAATGGCCATTTCGGCGCGCAATGGATTGCCATCACCGAGAATGAGATTACAGTATGGCATCAGGAAGGTCCGCCAACGCTACACGTGAAGATTACGCGGCTGAAGGATGCGAGAGCCGTCGGCGCGATCGGGGGAGGCACGCTTATCGCCGACACGCATGACGGTCCGGTCGTAATTGGCCGATATACCGCTGCGCTGACGCCGGTCTTTAATTTCGCCGCGAAGCTGCTTGGCGCATTGGCGAAGCGCGAAGAGCTGCCGGTCCTCTCGGAGCGCGATTTGCCGCGCAACTGTCCAACCTGCGGGAATCCGCTTGGCGAAGGGACGCAGATCTGCCATCTATGCGCGAAGAGAGCACGGCAGCTCTCCGTATGCTTCGTTATGCGAAGCCTTACAGGCTTCAGCTGGTCAGTGCGGCGCTATTGCTTATTCTCACGACGCTGGTCGAGCTCATCCCGCCCTATTTGACCAAAGTCATCATTGATGACGTGCTTCAAACCAAAGACATGGGCCCAACCTTGATGCTGCTAATCGTAGGGTTAGGCGTAACGATGCTGGTGATGACCGCGATGCAGACGGTACGCGGATATATTGGAATGTGGGTCGGCTCCAAGCTTATGCGAGATATTCGCAAAGAGATATTCGGGTCGCTGATGAGACTGTCGCTGGCTTACTTTGATCGGAGGCAAACCTCGCAATTCATTAGCCGCGTGAACCAGGACGCCGAGGAGATGCGGCAGTTTATGACCGACGGCGTCGTATTCGTTTGCGGCCACACGCTGCGTATCGCCGCCATCTTTATCATCATGTGCGGGTTGGACTGGAAGCTGTCTTTGTTCGCGCTGCTCCCCGTACCGATCATCGTAGCATTCTCCATGACGATCTGGCCGAGAATCGGACGCCTCATGTATCAGCAGTGGCGCGCCATCTTCCGCGTGAACATTCTGGTGGGTGAATCGCTGCAGGGAATTCGCGTCGTCAAGGCTTTCGGCCGGGAGCAGGAGGAGATGACCCGTTACGAAGAAGCGAACGCCGACGTGATGAAGAAGAACATCAAGACGGAGGGACTTTGGCAAATCATACACCCGTTGTTCAGTTTAATCGCGGGATTCGGGACGCTGCTGATCTGGTATAACGGAGGAAGTAAAGTGTTGCAAGGCGAGATGCAGCTAGGCGTGCTTCTGGCGCTTGTCGCTTATCTGGGCATGCTGTTCGGTCCCCTCCAATGGGTGAGCCAGATGATTAATTGGGTCGGCACTGCGATGACGGCAGCTCATCGGGTTTTTGAAATTATGGATACGCCTTCCGAGGTGCCGGATATGGAGGAGCCGCTGCCTCTTGGCGTCGTCAAAGGCGGGGTGGCATTCGAAGGGGTCACGTACGGCTACGAGAAGCATCATCCCGTGCTGAAGGGGATCCATCTTCAGGTGAAAGCCGGCGAGATGATCGGCCTGGTCGGTCATTCGGGGGCGGGCAAGTCGACCTTCATTAATCTGTTGTGCCGGTTCTATGACACGGATGAAGGGATCATTCGAATCGATGGCGTCCCGATTCGCAGCATTAGCCAATCGGACCTAAGAAAACAAATCGGGGTCGTCCTCCAGGAGACCTTCTTGTTTGACGGCACGATCGCGGATAATATTGCCTATTCCAAACCGGATGCGACGCCGGAAGAGATCATGCGCGCGGCGAAGATCGCCAATGCGCACGATTTCATCGTACGGCTAGCGGATGGTTACGATACGCGGGTCGGTGAACGCGGGCATAAGCTATCCGGCGGCGAGAAGCAGCGCGTGGCGATTGCCCGAGCCATTATTCACGATCCGCGCATTCTCATACTCGATGAAGCGACAGCTTCCGTGGACACCGAGACGGAGCGGCAGATCCAGGAGGCGATAGCCCGGCTTGTGCAGGGCCGGACGACGTTCGCGATCGCGCATCGATTATCTACCTTGCGCAACGCCGATCGGCTCGTCGTGCTGGACCGGGGCAAAATCGTTGAAGTCGGCACGCATGAGGAGCTGCTCGTACAAGAAAACGGCATCTATCGCAAGCTTGTGGACGCGCAGAAAGAATTAGCCCAAATGAAGGGGGTGGAGGGATAATGGCGGAAAGCTATGATATCAGGCTATTGAAGCCGGACGATGTGTATTTGAGCAGGGGCGAGGGCGGCGTGCTTCAGGGCGTTGTCGATGGCAAGCCGTATGACGAGTTGATCGTACATCGGACATTCCCCTTTCGGCATCCGTCAGCCTATATCTCGATTCGTACCACGAAGGATGAAGAGCTGGGAATCGTGCGCGATATCGGGGAGCTTCACTCGGAGAGCGCAGCTGAACTAAGGGCAGAGCTTCAATTCCGGTATTTTATACCGAAGGTCGAACGCATCGACAGCATCCAACGAAAATCGGATTTGTGGCTGTGGAAGCTGCAGACGGATCTTGGACCGACCCGATTGGCGATGCGCAATCTCCATGAGCATATTCAGTACCCCGGAGGAAACCGCGCGATCTTGATCGACATCAACGGCAAACGCTGCGAAATATCCGATTGGCGGACGCTTGATGCGCACAGCCGGCGGCAGCTGGAAGAAGTGCTGTAGCCAGAATGAAGTGATATTCCCCAATCCGATAAGGAGCGTGCGGGCTTTGGAAATAAAAAGCGAAAAGGGAGAGGTATTAGCCATATTACATATCAACTCTAATCAAGAGTTGAATGCGATCGATAGCCTGATTCGAGAGTTAAGACCCGGAATGGGGAAAGGAATATATATAGCCGATGAGCAAAAAATCAGTCAGCAAACCAATTATGAAGCTATACCGTGGCAGGAAGGCATCGATGCATTAAAGGCAAAGGTCGCTTTATGGGAGCCTGTGTTTCCCGTTCATGCAGACGTATTGGATATTCAAGTTTACTATGGCTTCGATAACTTAACGCAAGAAGAAATCAATGAAATGGCCGTTGAAAGCGAAAAAACCGGAGGCAATGTCGTGCGGGACCTTAAACCTAACGATACGTTAGTAGGTATGAGTTTGAGATGCCGCCAGGATGAGCATACATTTGAATTGCGTATTTTTGGGACTACAAAAAGCCGGATTCATGTACCTGAATTGCAACAAGGTATGATCGAGAATTTAATGATTCGTGCCAACGAGGCCGTTTATGTCGGAAATACCGATAAACAGCAATTGATTTGGGCAGAAGTTGGGCCCTCTAGGGGGAAAGCTCTACAGTATGAACTAATTGCCGAGCAGAATAACCGTGATTGGCTTATCGCACTCGCGGGGTCCTTAGCCTAGTTCGTTCAACGGCGCGCTCTTGAGATGAACTTTTCAGTGGTAGGTGATCAATTCTGTTACAAAGGAGACACTCCAATGTCATGTTTTATTTGCGATAAGCAGCTTGGCGTTTCTAACCAACCGCCTGGTGGATATTTTTATGAAGACGAGCATTGGAAAGTCTGTCATTTTCCCGTGGATCAATCCTGTGCTGGGCGTATTGTAATGGAATCGAAGCGCCATTTTCTGGATTTTTCAGAAATGACAGAGGAAGAGACTATTTCGTACGGAGTAGTATTAAAACAATTATACTTCGCGCTCAAGCAGGTTACAGGAGCAGAACGGGTCTACTCCCTTCTAATTATAGATGGAGTTCCTTATTTTCATTCGCATCTTGTTCCCAGAGGGTACGATAGCATATCAAGAGGGATAGAATACTTACGACAAGAATCATCATGTACTGAAATAGAAGCTCTTCAAGTGGTTCATGAATTAAAAGCCATTCTTAATTCTAAGGAACCCCCTCATTACGATGACTGGTCGACCGCCTGACCTGATCCAGCCCAAATCTGTCTGTTCAACCGGCAAGCCCTCATGTTACAATGATAATACTAGAACATCGTTCTATATTATCAAACTCAAGTAGGTGTCCATAACATCATGCCGATCATTCAATCCCTCGACAGAGCGCTCCGCATCATCGACTTATTCGATGAACAGACCCGAGAGCTGAAAATCACCGAGATTAGCGCGCGGGTCGATCTGCATAAAAGTACCGTGCATTCGCTCTTGAAAACGCTTCAGATGCACGGATATATCGAACAAGATCAGCATGGGCTGTATCGGCTCGGCATGCGATTCTTGGAGAAGGGGCAATTGCTGCTCGCGAGCTTCGATATCCGGGAGATCGCGAACGGGCCTCTTCAGAGTCTGTCCGGCGAAACGGGGCAGACCGTCCACCTCGTTATTCGGGACGGCGCGGAGGGCGTTTACATCGACAAGGTCGAGGGGAGCAAGGCGGCGATTCGTTACTCCCGGATCGGGCGCCGGGTCCCGCTGCACAGCAGCGCCGTCGGCAAGGTGCTCGCGGCGTTCATGCCGGAGCTTGAGCTCGATCGTTTGCTGCAAGGTTACGCGTATACGACGCATACGCCGCGAACGATCGCGAGCGAAGCGGACTTCCGAGAAGCGCTGCGGGCCGTTCGAAGCGCCGGCATCGCTTACGACCGGGAAGAGAACGAGCCGGGCGTGCGCTGCGCCGCAGCCCCGGTGTTCGACCACGGTGGGCGCGTCGCGGCGGCGATCAGTATCTCGACGATGGCAGCAACGGTCGACGACGAAGCGCTGGAAGCGTTAGCGCTGCGCCTACGCGAGACGGCATCGCGAATTTCGCAGGGAATGGGTTATCGCTCCTAATCGCGCGAGAACGAGGCGGCTGCCGCCGCTTCTTCTTATAAGCAATTTTAAGAACTGAGTTTTATAATGTAAAACAAAATGCGAGAGGGGAACTATTATGCGTATTTTTCGTTATCGGGAGGATTCACGCATCGTTCTGGGCGTTCTGATGGAGGACGGGGCGGCTTACCGGCTGAACGCGCCGGATCTGATGACGCTGGTGAGCGAGGCGCGCAAGGCTGGAGTCACGTCCGAGGTTCATATTAAGTCGCTCGTGCAGGACCTCTCTCCGATCCAGGCGGCGCCGGAGTCGCTGGCCCTGCTGACGCCGCTGGATGCGCCCGAGGTATGGGCAGCCGGCGTGACCTATCAGCGCAGCCGCGAGGCGCGCAATTACGAGGCGACTGCAGGCAAGCTGGACGCAAGCACGTTCTATGACAAAGTGTATGACGCCGAACGGCCGGAATTGTTCATGAAATCGACTTCGGCGCGTACGGTCGGGCCAGGCGAACAGGTCTGCTTGCGGAGCGACTCGTCGTGGCAGGTGCCGGAAGCGGAACTCGGCCTCGTGCTGGATCGTTCCGGCGCCATCATCGGGTACACGGCAGGCAACGATATGAGCTGCCGCGATATCGAGGGCGAGAACCCGCTCTATCTGCCGCAGGCCAAAATTTATCGCAATTCCTGCGCGATCGGCCCCTTCGTCAGGCTGACGGAGACGGTAGCGGATCCGTACAATCTCGCGATCGCATGCCGTATATACCGCGATGGCGTCAAGGTGGTCGACGAATCAGCCAATACCGGGCAATTGAAGCGCCGTCTGGAGGAACTCGTCGGCCACTTAAAGCGCGATAATGCGCTCTACGACGGAACGGTGCTGTTGACGGGTACTTGTCTGGTGCCGCCCAACCATTTTACGCTTGCGTCCGGCGACCGGATCGAGATCGAGATTGCGGGCATCGGCACGTTGGTGAACACGGCCGTTTATGCGCATGAGCTGGAGACGGCGTAAGACGCGAACATAAGGAGGAGAATGGGATGACAGCAGTCCAGGAGAATCAAGATGCAGTGACGATCGATAACTATATCAGCGGCGATTGGAGGGCACCGTCGGCGGGGGAACGAATGCCAAGCCTAAATCCCGCGAAGCGGGGAGAGATCGTCGGGATGGCTGCGGCATCGGACTTGACCGATCTGGATGAAGCGGTCAAAGCTGCCGAATCGGCGCGCGGTGCTTGGCGCAAGCTGACCGGCGCGCAACGCGGCGCATTGCTGTTCAAAGCGGCGGACCTTCTCGAGAGCCGAATGGAGACGGTGGGCCGGGCGATGACCCGCGAGATGGGCAAGACATTAGGCGAAGCGAAGGGCGAGACGGCCCGCGGCGCGGCGATCCTGCGTTATTACGCAGGCGAAGGCATGCGGCCGATCGGCGACGTCATCCCATCGACCGACGCGGAGGCGCTGATGTTCACGACGCGTGCGCCGCTTGGCGTCGTCGGGGTCGTCTCGCCTTGGAATTTCCCTGTGGCGATCCCGGTCTGGAAGATGGCGCCGGCGCTTATCTACGGCAATACGGTCGTATGGAAGCCGGCAGTCGAGACCGCGGCGACCGCGGCCTTGGTCATGCAGTGCTTCCATGATGCCGGATTCCCGGCCGGCGTGGTGAACATGGTGCTGGGCGACGGCGCCGTGATCGGTCAGGGCATCGCCGCGCATCCGGGCATTCACGCCATCACGTTCACCGGCTCGAACCGCGTAGGCAAGCAGGTCGGGCAGGCCGCGCTGGCGCGCGGAGCGAAGTATCAGCTGGAGATGGGCGGCAAGAATCCGATTATCGTGGCCGCGGATGCGGATCTCGATCTCGCGGTCGATGCGACAATCAGCGGAGGGCTGCGCTCGACCGGTCAGAAATGCACGGCGACGAGCCGCGTCATCGTGCTCAGCGGCGTCTATGAGACGTTCAGAGAGAAGCTGCTCGCGAAGGTGAGGGCGCTGCGGGTCGGCGACGGATTGGACGCGGAGACATGGCTTGGGCCTTGCGCCAGCGCAAAGCAGTACGAGACCGTCATGCGGTACATAAACAAGGGAATCGAAGAAGGCGCCGAACTGCTGACCGGCGGCAAGCAGCCGGATGACCCGGCGCTGTCGGAAGGCTACTTCGTCACGCCGGCCGTGTTCGATAAGGTGACGCCGTCGATGACGATCGCGCGCGAGGAGATCTTCGGCCCGGTGCTGGCCTTGATCGAAGCCCGCGATATGGCGGAGGCGATCGCGCTCGCGAACGACACGGAATACGGACTCAGCGCCTCGCTCTATACGCGCGACCTTGGCAGCGCGCTCTCCTTCATTCAAGAGACGGACGCGGGACTCGTACGGGTCAACGCGGAGACGGCCGGGGTAGAACTGCAGGCGCCGTTCGGCGGCATGAAGGGATCCAGCTCCCATTCGCGCGAGCAGGGACAGGCCGCGATCGAATTTTACACATCGGTGAAGACCGTGTTCATGAAGCCGTAACCGGGAGGGAAGAAGCGGGATGAATGAACGGATCAGGAACGTAATGGGGAAGGACGACGAGGCGTACTTCGAAGTGGCGACGCATGCGCCGGGTCCAGTCGGCTCGCTGCCGCTGACGCCGGAGATGCTTCTTCACGCGCCGAGCGGGGATCTGTTCGGGTGGAGCCAGAACGTCGGAATGGGGTGGCGGCCGGAACGGCTGAAAGGCCGTGAAGTGCTCCTCCTCGGCACGCAAGGGGGCATCCGCAACGAGGACGGCACGCCGGCGGCACTGGGGTATCATACCGGCCATTGGGAGATCGGTCTGCTGATGAAGGCGGCCGCCGAGGAGATTACGAAAGCGGGCAATATTCCGTTCGCGGGCTACGTCAGCGATCCGTGCGACGGGCGCTCCCAGGGAACGTCCGGGATGTTCGATTCGCTTCCCTACCGCAACGACGCGGCTATCGTCATGCGGCGGCTGATCCGCTCGCTGCCGACGCGCGCGGCCGTCGTCGGCGTGGCGACTTGCGATAAGGGACTGCCGGCGATGATGCTGGCGCTGGCCGGCATGAAGCGCCTGCCCGGCGTCATCGTGCCGGGAGGCGTGACGCTGCCGCCCACGCAAGGCGAGGATGCGGGCAAGATCCAGACGATCGGCGCGCGTTATGCCAATGGCGAGCTATCACTGGAAGAGGCAGCCGATCTCGGCTGCCGAGCGTGCGCGACGCCAGGCGGCGGCTGCCAGTTCCTCGGTACGGCCGGGACCGCGCAGGTCGTCGCGGAGGCAATGGGGCTAACTGTGCCGCATGCCGCGCTCGCGCCGTCCGGGCAGCCGGTCTGGACCGAGATGGCGCGACAGTCCGCGCGCGCGGCGATGGCGCTCGCGGCGAGCGGAATTACGATGAATGAGCTGCTGACCGATGCCTCCATCCGCAACGCGATGGTCGTGCATGCGGCTTTCGGCGGCTCCACGAACCTGCTTCTGCATATCCCCGCGCTCGCGGCCGCTGCCGGACTCGCCGTGCCGGACGTCGCCGACTGGGCGGCGGTTAACCGCGCCGTGCCGCGACTCGTCAGCGTGCTGCCGAACGGACCCTTCCCGCATCCGACCGTTCGCGTGTTCCTCGCCGGAGGAGTGCCGGAGGTCATGCTGCATCTGCGCAAGCTCGGCGTTCTGGATGAAGCCGTCTTGACGGCTTCCGGCGTCACGCTGGGCGAGACGCTGGACTGGTGGGAGACGTCGGAGCGGCGGCAGCGTATGCGCGCGTATCTATCGGACCGGGAGGGCATCGATCCGGATACGGTCATATATAGCCCTGAACGGGCGCGGGCGGCTGGTCTTGCTCCGACCGTCACGTTCCCGATCGGCAATATCGCTCCGGAGGGCGCCGTTATCAAGTCGACTGCGATCGATCCGTCGGTACTGGACGAAGCGGGCGTGTTCCGGCATGTGGGCCGGGTGAAGGTGTTCACGGCCGAGCGCGCAGCGATTCGCGCGATCAAGACCGGCGGTATCGCAGCCGGCGACATCCTGGCGCTGGTCGGCCGCGGGCCTTCGGGCACCGGCATGGAGGAGACGTACCAGCTGACATCGGCGCTCAAGCATCTGTCGTATGGCAAACAAGTATCCCTCCTGACCGATGCGCGATTCTCGGGCGTGTCGACCGGCGCCTGCATCGGCCATATCGGACCGGAAGCGCTCGCCGGGGGACCTGTCGGCCGTCTGCGCGACGGCGATTGGATCGACATTCGGATCGATACCCGGAAGCTTACGGGAAGCATCCACATGGTCGGCTGCGGGGAATCGCCGGATACGCCGGATGCCGGCTCGGCCATTCTGGCCGCGCGAATGCCGCATCCCGGCTTGGCGGAAGACCCCGATCTGCCCGATGATACCCGCCTGTGGGCTGCGCTTCAGGCCGTCAGCGGCGGAACATGGAAGGGCTGCGTCTACGATGCGGACCGGATTATCCAGACGCTCGAAGCCGGCATGCGCGCGCTAGCGGCAGAAGCCGGCAAGGCAGCGGCCACCATTCCGGTTGAAAGAAAGGGACAAGGGGCGTGAATATATTCCTTCAATCCCATTCGGTCTAATCGAAAGTGAGCTTGTCCGGCGGTGACATTCTATAGAAAGCAGGTAAGCAGTCAATGGATGAAGCAATGAAGCTATGGTATACCCGTCCGGCGGGGACCTGGAACGAAGCGCTGCCCGTCGGGAACGGCCGGTTGGGCGCCATGATATTCGGCCGAACGAACGAAGAGCGGATCCAGCTGAACGAAGACTCCGTGTGGTCCGGCGGCCCTATGGACCGGAACAACCCGGACGCGCCGAGGCATCTGCCCGAGGTTCGGCGGCTGCTTGCGGAGGGGCGCTTGGCCGAAGGGCAGAGGCTGGCGGCCATGGCTTTGGTCGGTACGCCGGAGAGTCAGCGCCATTACGAACCGCTTGGCGATCTGATGCTCGAATTCGGCCACGATGAAGCAGAAGTGACGGAATACTGCCGGAATCTCGATCTGGCCCACGCGACTGCTGCGGTCACCTATCAGTGGCGCGACGTTCGGTTCGAGCGGGAGCATCTCGCGAGCTATCCGGGCGGCGTCATCGCCGTTCGGATCGCCGCGAGCCGCAGCGGCGCCGTATCGTTCCGGCTGCGGTTCACGCGCGGAAAGCAGCGGTTCCTCGACAGCCTGCGGACCGAGTCGGGCGGCCAGCTCGTCATGAAGGTCGGCATTGGCGGCGCGGACGGTATCGGCGTCTGTTCGGTGGTCAGCGTACAAACCGTTGGCGGGAAGGTCGAGAATTACGGAGAGTTTCTGGTCGTCGACCAGGCAGACGAAGCCGTCATTCTCGTCGCAGCAGGCACGACGTTCCGGCACGCGGATCCGGAGGCATACGCACGCGAGACGATCATGGCCGCTCGCAGTCTCGGCTATGGCAAGCTGCGGGAGAGGCATATCGAGGATTATAGCCGCCTGTTCGGCCGCGTCACGTTGAAGCTGGGCGGTGCGACTGCCGATGCGCGGCCGACGGACGAACGGCTCGCCGCGCTGCAGGCCGGCGGCGAAGACCGCGGCTTGTCGGAGCTGTACTTCCAGTATGGACGCTATCTGCTCATCGCGAGCAGCCGTCCCGGTTCGCTGCCCGCCAATCTGCAAGGGATCTGGAACGAGCATTTCACCCCGCCATGGGATTCGAAGTATACGATCAACATTAACGCGCAGATGAACTATTGGCCTGCGGAGGCCTGCAACTTGGCCGAATGCCACGAGCCGCTGTTCGATCTGATCGAGCGGATGCGCCCTAACGGCCGGGAGACGGCCAGGCGGATGTACGGCTGCGGCGGATTCGTTGCCCACCATAATACGGACTTGTGGGGGGACACGGCGCCTCAGGACATCTATATACCCGCCACGATCTGGCCGATGGGCGCGGCTTGGCTGTGCCTTCACTTATGGGAGCATTACCAGTACGCGCTCGATCGCTCGTTCCTTGGCAAGGCATACGAAACGATGAAGGAGTCCGCGGTCTTCTTCCTGGATTACCTGACGGAGACGACGGACGGGAAGCTCGTCACGACCCCGTCCGTCTCGCCGGAGAACACGTACCGGCTGGGGAACGGGGAGGAGGGCGCGCTGTGCATCGGTCCTTCGATGGACAGCCAAATTATCGATGAACTGTTCGGCGCGTGCATCGAAGCGGCCGAATTGCTCGATATCGATGATTCGTTCCGGAAATTGCTGACCGAGGTCCGATCGCGTCTGCCTCAGCCGAATATCGGCCGATACGGGCAGCTGCAGGAATGGATGGAGGATTACGAAGAGACGGAGCCGGGTCATCGGCACATCTCGCACTTGTTCGCGCTGCATCCCGGATCGCGAATTACGCCGCGGAAGACGCCAGAGCTTGCTGCGGCCGCTCGAACGACGTTGACGCGCCGGCTCGCGCACGGCGGCGGGCACACCGGATGGAGCCGGGCTTGGATGATTAACATGTGGGCGCGGCTGCGCGACGGCGAGGAAGCGTACGGTAATTTCGCCGCGCTGCTCCGCGATTCGACGCTGCCGAACCTATTCGATAATCATCCGCCGTTCCAGATCGACGGCAATTTCGGCGGCACGGCCGGCGTCGCCGAGATGCTTCTGCAGAGCCATGAAGGCGTCATCGATCTGCTGCCCGCGCTTCCATCGGCATGGCCAAGCGGCTCCGTTAAAGGGTTGCGCGCGAGAGGCGGCTTCGAGGTCGACATCGAATGGGAAGAGGGTGCATTGCTAAGCGCTATCATTCGCGCGAATACAGCGGGGGGATGCCGGATCAGATCGGAAGGGCAGCGGTTGTCGATCAAGACGGAAGGCGGAGCGTTTATCTCGACCGTAGCGGAAGGGGATACGATCGCTTTCGAAGCTTCCGTTGAAACCGTCTATGTCGTTGTGCCGTTAGTTTCCTAGTAGAAGTGAAATAGGCGAATGGCTGCTCATCCGCCTATTTCGCCTATTCTGTCGACGTTATTCAAGTGGGTATTATCATGTACGCGAAAATGGCAGCCTGACGCGAGGTCAGGCTGCCATTCGTTTCTTTGTATACAACGCTTATACCAACGGTAGATCGATTATTCCAGCGTGAACGACGCCAGACTCGCGTTGCCGATGCCCCTGTAGGTGAAATATAAAGCGTGAACGCCGTCCGGAACCGCGATGTCGGCCTCATACGTCGTCCATACGTTGGTGAACTCGACCGGGATCGATCCAAGCGTCGGTCCGTCCCATGCCGTCTTGACCTCGAAGCTGCCTTGGGCATATCCGCGAACTTGAACCTTCACGCGCTTGACGTCCTCGCATCGGAAGTACTTAAACCCCGCCGTTGCGGAATCCCGCATATTCGCGATATACCCGATCTCTTCGTCCCCGTCTTTGCCGTCTTGGGTGATCTTCGGGAATCGGCCGTCCATCCACGCGCCGTGCGTGCCCGTATAGCTCTCCTCGGTCTCCGTGAACAGGTGGCAGGCGAGATAGGCCGGGTACCGGCCGCGGCCGACGAGCGGGCGGCCGTTCGGACCGCTCGTCGTGATCTCGACTTGCGGAATGGTGCCGTCCGCAAGAATCGCGATCGGTTCAATGCAGCCCTGGCGGCTGAAGCTCGTACCGTTCGTATGACGGTGATAGAAGATGTACCATTGACCGTCTGCTTCCACCAAACCGCCGTGATTGTTGCCGCCATAATACATGGGCTTGCTCGCCGGCTTGTATGAATCGATATGCATGTCATTGTTGCTTACGATGACGCCGCGGTATTCGAAGCCCTTCGTCGGATGCTTGCTGGTCGCGTAGCATAGCTCGTGCATGACGACGGAGGAATAGACGAAATAATACGTATCGCCAAGCTTGCGGATGGAAGGCGCTTCGAAGAACGCATGCCCTTCATAGCCGGATCCTTCGCTGTACGGCTCGCTAGGCGCGATGAACGCCGGTTCTTCGACGATCGTCAGCATATCCGCCCCGATTACGGTGGCCATCGCGCCCTTGCGCGACTTATCGCCGATCGCGCAGAATCCGGTGTACAGGTAAGTGAGGTCGCCTTCCGTCAAGACGCCCGGATCGAATTGCGGCTGATCGCCTGCCCGTTCGCCCAGGCGGGTCCCGTCGGCGTACTGCACGTATCCATAGAATTCATACTTGCCGGCAGGCGTATCGCAGACGGCGACCGAGACGACGGATACCTTATCCAGGACATAGTACAGATAATATCGTCCGTCCGGTCCTTGGGTGACGTCGGGGGCATAGAGACACATGCGTCCGTCCGGGTTCAGCGGATCGTCCGTCTTCTCGTAGATCACGCCTTCATAGCGCCAGTCCGCCAGATCGTTCGCGGGCGCCGACCAGCAGACGTAATCGTTGAGGCAGAAGACATGCCCGTTATACCGGTCATGCGAGCCGTATACGTAGACTCTGTCCTGGAACACGTGAGGCTCGCCGTCGGGGATATACTCCCAGGACGGCAAGTAAGGATTTACGCCTTGTTTCTTCATGAGATTGATCTTCACTCCTCCGGTATGAATCCGCATGTTCGATTATCCTTTTACGCCGCCGACGACCATGCCTTTGACGAAATACTTCTGCAGAAACGGATAGACCATTATAATCGGTAGACTTGCCACGATCGTCATCGTCGCGCGAACCGATGTCGGCGTTACAATCTCCGCGCTTCCCTGAGCATCGGCATACTGGTCGGCAGCCGAGGAGCCCGTATCGGACGTGGACAAGATCTTCACAAGCTCGTATTGCAGCGTACTTAGGTCATGCCTGGAAGAGTTGTATAGGAACACGTCGAACCAGGAGTTCCATTGATAGACGGCCACGAACAGCGATACGGTCGCCAGAGCAGGCATGGTCAGCGGGAGCACGATCCGAAGGAAGGTAGTCAGGTCGCCAGCGCCGTCCATTTTGGCCGATTCCATAATTCCTTCCGGCAAGCCTTCGATGAAGGATCGAATGACGATCATGTTGAACACGCCGATGATGCCCGGAATAATGTAGACCCAGAAGCTGTTCAGCATGCCAAGCTCTTTAATGAGCAGATAGTTCGGAATCAAGCCGCCGCTGAAATACATCGTAAAGATGAAGGTAATGGCAATGAATTTCTTCAATTTATATTCGGGACGACTGATCGCGTAGGCCAGCATCGCCGTGCAAAATACGGAAACGGCCGTCCCGACGATCGTCCGTGCCGCGGAAATGAAGGTCGCATAGAACACGTTCGATTCGTTAAACACGTACTCGTAGTTTCGGAGCGTCCATTCGCGCGGCCAAAAATAGATGTCGCCGCGAATGGAGTCGTTGGCGTCATTGAACGATAAGGCGAACATATTAATGAAAGGATACAAGGTGACGAAGACCAAAATAATCATGAAGATATAATTGCCCACGTCGAATATGCGATCGCCAATGGAAGAGAATCGAGTCGAATTCGTTTTCAGCATCGTTTCACCGCCTTTCATCTAGTACAATCTGCTTTCGCCAAGCCGTTTGGCGAGGTTGTTGGCCACGATCAGGAAGATGAAGCTGACCACGGTTTTGAACATGCCGGCCGCCGTCGCCAATCCATAGTTGTTCATTTGAATCCCGTACTTCAACACGAATATGTCAAGATTTTCCGAATATTCGACATTCATGCCGTTGCCAAGCAAATACTGCGGCTCGAAACCGGACTCCAGGATGTGGCCCAAGTTCATGATGAGCAAGATGACGATGACCGGCTTCATGCCCGGAAGCGTGATATGCCACATTTGTTGCAGCCGTGACGCGCCGTCGATGCGGGCGGCTTCGTACTGCGTCGGATCAATAGTCGTAATGGCAGCCAAGTAAATAATCGTGTTAAAACCGACGTTCTTCCATACTTCGGTCACGCCGAGAATGCCCCAGAAATATTCGCCGACGCCCAGCCACAGTATGGGCTTATCGATCATATGGAATTGGAGGAGCAATACATTGATAATGCCCTCCGGCGCAAGCGCCGTTTGGACGATATTCGCGGCAACGACCCACGAAATAAAGTGCGGCAAATAACTGATCGTCTGCACGGTCCGCTTGAAGGCGATTCTGCGGAGCTCATTCAGGAGCAGCGCCAATCCGATAGCCGTCACGAATCCCAGCACGAGATTAATCGAGCTCATCACGAGCGTATTGCGCAAGACCAGGTAGAACTGCTGTTCCTGAAACAAAGCGGTAAAGTTAGTCCATCCCACCCAAGCCTGATCGAAAATATCTCGGCCCAGCCGGTATTTCTGAAAGGCGATCGTCCAGCCCCAGAGCGGAACGTATTTAAACACGATGACCCACGCAAGAAAAGGCAGCGACATGAGCATTAACATTTTCTGCTTCGACAAGGCTTTGAAAAATGCGACTAGGCGCGAATCGTCAGAAGTCGATCCTGTCAGCTGCACGGGTTGTTTCTCCACTCGATCCGTCTCCCTTCCGGCAAAATCTGATCTGTCGTGAGCATAATTAGACGGGAAAAGCGAATGGCCTCGCTTTTCCCGGTTTTCTACGCGTATTTAGAAGCCGTCTCTTACCACTTACCTGCGACTCGATCCTTCACCTTGGCGGTCATGAACGCCTCGAAGCCGGCCGCATCCAGTTTGCCGAACTCTTTGAGATAGTCATTCCAGACGGAATCGAATTGCCCTTCGGGGGCAAGCGCGAGCTTCGGATAATACTTCTGCTGAAGATCCCCGGCTTTCTGATTGAAGATATCTTCAGGAGAATTTTGCTCCTTCTCGATACTCCAAGCCGGATACCATGGTCTTTCCACCGGTTTCGCGAAGAATTCGGAGAAGGTTTTGAACCCGTAAGCATCAAGCAGCGCCCGGTCGCCATCCGTATAATTGATGTTCGCGACTTCAGGCTGGGAGAAAGGGCGATGCGCATTGCCGTCCTCGTACACGGAGTTGTCGCCGTAACGCGGCCATTCGTAATCGAAGTAAGCCCAGCCGTACTTCCGTTTGTATTCGTTATCGTTGCGATTGGCCAATTGCTCGTCGCTCATGACGAAACGGCCCTTGTCGTTCACGGAATAGGTGACGTCTTTCTCTCCCCATTGGACAAGCTTCTGGTTCTCATCCGTCAACAGATTATCCCAATACTTAATGATGCGAACCGGATCCTTGGCGCTTACGCTAATGCCAAGACCGCGGTTGTTGACGAAGGAAGGAGGGTCCATGTAGGCATCCGTAGTGCTCTCGTCGAATACGATCGGAAGGGATACATACCGCAGATCGTCGTTGCCGGCCTTCTTGAGGTTGTTGATGGCATCGCCGATCTGCCAGGTGTAGCCGCTGAATCCGAGCACGCGGCCGGAAGTCAGCTTGGCCTTGAATTGATCCCCGTTCGCGGTGAAGCTCTCCGGATCAAGTAAGCCTTTCAAGTTCATCTCGTATAACGAATGCAGCCATCGCTTCTCGTAATCGGTTCCCTGGTACAGCTTGGCTTCATGCGTCTTCATATCGACCATTACATTACCGTCGTTCGGATAACCGGCCAAATGCATCGGGGCATTGGTAATCGTATAGAATTGACCCGGTTCGCCGGCGAATGTAGCGTAGCCGATCGTATCTTTGCCATCTACGGTTGGATATTTAGCCTTATACTTCTCGATCAGTTCAAAATATTGATCCAGCGTCTTGACTTTCGGGTAGCCGAATTCCTTCAGCACGCGGCGTTGAATCCAGATGCTGCTGCCCGCATCCGGATCCGTCAAGTAGCCGCCGATGTTGGCCGTGAAGGGCAGGATATAGATGTTGCCGTCTTCATTCGTGATCTTGTCCATATAAGGGCCATAGACGCGCTTAATGTTAGGACCATATTTCTCGATCAGATCATTGAGCGGAATCAAGGCTTCGGCATCCAAGAGCATCGCAAGTTCGCCTACCGGCGAAATGACATCCGGATAGGCGCCGCCGGCAATCATGACGCCAGCCTTCGTGGTCGGATCTCCGGCAACAAACTCCATTTTCCAATCGACGCCGGTTTGTTTCTGCAGGATTTTGCCGATCGTGGTTTCGCTGGCAAGCACGTCTTTATTCGTTCCGAATGCGAAATAACTGAAGGTGACCGGGTCTGTGCTGACCTCTTCGGTCTTCTCGCTGGTCGCGGGGCTGTTGTTCGTGTTGCTGGTCTTTCCGCTCTCGCCATTATTCGACGAGCAGCCGGCAAGGAGGAGTGATACGGCCGTTACCACGGCCAAGCTGGTAGGAAGCCACTTTTTGTTGCGCACTTCAAATCCCCTCTCTTTCTCAACTTGTGTAAGCACTTTCATTGTAGAAGAAAAAGAAACCGTTTGTTACATAGCAAACCTTAGGTTGGTCTTTGAATAGTTAAGAACTTATTGGAGGAACTTTATTCTTTTCGGGTAATGGGAAGACGCAGCGTGATTCGCGTACCTTTATTCGGCGCGCTCGCAATGGCGAAGCTGAACGATTCGCCGTAGTAGATTTTTAGACGAGTCATGACATTTTTCATGCCGATGGAATCGCCCATGGCATCCTCCTCGTGAATGTACCGGTGAAGCTCGTCGATTTTCGCTTGCGCGATGCCGCCTCCATTATCCGATATGAGGAAAATAATCTGATCTTGCTCTTGCGCGATCTGAATCGTAATGTATCCGATGCCGGGTATGTTCTCGATCCCGTGAATGCTTGCATTTTCCACGAACGGCAAAAACGCCATCTTCGGAATTTCAATATCCATCACGGATTGATCGACCTCGATATGAAACTCCAGCTTGCTGTCGAACCGATATTTTTGAATTTCCAAGAAGCACTCGATCAATTCCAATTCCTCGCGAATCGTAACGAAGCTTCGCTTCCATATAATCGATTTTCGAAAGATGGTCGCCATATTCTGAATCGTCTTGGCCGTCTGGGATTCGCCGTTCATTAGACTTCGCATCCGGATGGTTTCAAGCGCATTAAACAAAAAATGGGGGTTGATCTGACTATGGAGCGCGTGTAATTGAGCTTGCCGCTGCCGTAGTTCGAGTTCTTTCTTCTGGATCTCGGACACATACACGTCATTGATCAAATTTTCGATCCGCGAGCTCATCCGATTGAATTCCACCGCTAGTTGGCCGACCTCATCCCGTTCTTGATAATAGGGGACGCGTTCGAAATTATTGCCGCGTACGGATTTCATATGCTTCAGAATAGCTTGAATGCGCGTATGGATCGAGCGGGCGAAAATTAAGATGACGATCGTCGGGACGAAGAAATTAATCCCCGCGAACCAAAGGATAAACCGGCCGGATTGCCTGACATCATACAGGATGTTGGCTTCGTCGAGGACGCCGTATACCTTCCAGCCACCCAGATAACGGCTGGACTGATATTGCTTGGCGAGGATGATGGCCTTATTCGGCTTCGGTATCTCATCGAGATGGAGCTTCCGATCCGCCGTGATCAACTCGCTGGTCCGACCGCTTGCCAGCCGGCCGTAACGCGCCTCGTTGGATGGATCCAGCAAATAAATATCGCCTTCAAAGCCGGATAAATCGAAAATTTGCTCGACGTAATTTTGATTCAAGTCGATTTTGACCACATTGTCATATGCCGCGTATCGGCGGTCCGACAGCTTCTGAATGACGCTGATACTGTCGTGCGTCACATACAGATGCGGATACGCGTTATTGTAATTCGCGATTTGGCGGTACCAGTCCGCCTCCCGTATGTCATCCTCCAGCTTGATAATATGACTCGACGTTAGAATCGTCGGATTGTCGCTGATGATCGTCACGGAGCTAATGGTTTTGTACTCCTTGTCCGCGCGATTGAACAGATTGGATACGCCGTTTAGCGATTCTACGTAGCGATCGTAGGAGGCATGGTCGATATTCAGATGATCGCCCAGCTGATGGTCGATCGAATACAAATAAGAGATGCCCGCCGCATCGTCGATCAGGGCCCCTAATTCGGACTGCAATAAGGTAATCGCTTGTTCCGCATCCGCCGTCTTCTGTTTTTTGACATTAAGCGTCGTCACGTGGTAGAACATCACGTTGGTCAGCACGATCGGCAGGAACACGCAGATCACGTAGATGACGATCAGCTTGTTTCGGAGCTTCAAATGGTCTAATCGAAAGTTGAGCAAGACGGGCCTCCTTAGGATGGATCGATCATTTTATGGCGATAATCCGACGGCGTCATTTTCTCCAGCTTTTCGAATTGAGTGGCGAAGTAGTCCGCGTTCTGGAAGCCGACCAGCTCCGCGATTTCGTACATGCGTTTTTTCGTTTGCCGCAGCAGCCGTTTCGCCTCCTCGATGCGAAGCGTCAACAAGTATTCATTGAAGTACATCCCGTAATGTTTGCGGAACAGCTGCCCCAGATAGACCGGGTTCATATGAAATTCGGCGGCAATACCCTTCAGATAGATGTTCTCCCTGAAGTGTCCGTCGATATATTTTTTCACCTTTTCAATATTGCCATTGCTTTTTTCTCCTCGTTGCTTGGCGATATATTCGGCGGCTTCCTCGATAAAGTTCAAGAACACAACTCTTAGCTGGTCCAAATTACGGTATTTTGTCTGCCAATTCAGTAGTTCGGTAAGCCAGGACAGCTCCGCTTCATTGCCTTCGAGTTGCCGAATAATGTTGATCGTGGCAATCATGCAACGCCTGACGGTATTCGCGACCGCGCCGGGGGTGAAATACCGCTCCTTAAAGGCCATGAAAATCGCATCGATCGCGTTGCGATACCCTTCCTTATGATTGGCTTCAACCTCATAGATCAGCTTACTATGCAGTTCTTCATCGACATCGTAATAATATAAGGGCAGTTCCAGCAGCTCCTCCGCCATAAAGATGCCGTTAAAACCTGCGGCAAACCGATATTTCAAGCATTCGTCGGCGCTGACTCGGGAGTGAACGATCTTTTTCAATTGATCGACTTTATGGCCGACAAACAAAGCGACATCCGTGGATAAATAGCTCTCCATGCTCTGAAGCAGCTTCATATAGCTCGTTCGCTCAGAGCCGAATGGCACGTCTTGCCGCAATGACGGCATAATAAAACCGTATTGATTGTACGCGCGTACATGAATGAGCAGAGGTTGCCCTTCGAGATGGGAAAATCGCTGGAGCGCCTGCTGCAAGGGCTGCATGTAGTCCATCTCCCCATGAGAGAGCTTGTTCTGTATTTCTGCAATCACATAGGTGTAGGAAGAGGTCAGAGGAAGCTCGAGCGTGTGTGCGATCTGCCTCATCACCTGCTCGTCGGGTTCGGCCTGGACCAAGCTATCGATAATGATCTCGACAAGCGGCTTCTCTCTGGTCATCGACAGCAGCTGCTTCTGATTCAATGTAGTCGCGATTCTTCGGAGGGTCGCTGCCATCTCTTGTTCGTTAACCGGCTTCAAAATATAGTCGGACACCTTGTAACGGAAGGCTTGCTGGGCATACGAGAAATCAGGGTACCCGCTTAAAATGATAAATATCGGCTGATGGCCGCCCGCTTCATTCACCCGCCGGATGAGCTCCAGACCGTCAAGCACGGGCATTCGGATATCCACAATGACCAGATCCGGGGATAGATGATGAATAAGCGTTAACGCCTGCGCGCCGTTCTCCGCCTCGCCGCAGATTTCGAATTGCAGCGACGGCCAATCGATTAGATTGATTAAGCCTTTGCGTACGAAAATCTCATCATCGACAATCAATACCTTATGCATGATCCTAGCCTTCCTCCTCGTAAGACCTCTACGCAGGTCGTCGTAGAATGCAATCCGTGCCAATTCCAAACATGCGTACCGCCATTTGCTAGCGGGGTTCAGTAAAGGTATTATACTTGGTTCCCCCTAACCGGACAATGACGTGTATCAGTTCTGCATGTAGGAGGGCGATTGGGCACTCAAAGAGGAGAACGAGATAGGAATGGGAGGGCGATAGAAGGATAACGAACGGGGACATCGAGGCGTGCAGCGAATTCATCGGGAAGGTTGTTCGAGCGATTGCATGTAATAAAGGAACAAGGCCATCCTGTCTAGAACGCCGGATGGCCTTGTTTATTTTCCATGGATCTGCACCTAAGATCACGCTGTAATCATCGAGCTCTGCTTCCGATACTCGTTCGCGCTGGCCCCGGTGTACGCTTTGAACTTCTTATAGAACCAGTCGATCTCGGTATAACCGACCTCGCTTGCGATTTCGTAGATGCGCATGTCCGTTTGCTCGAGCAGCAATTTGGCCTTCTCCATGCGCTGCTGCAAGAGATACTCGTTGAACGACATGTTCTCGTGGTCTTTGAATTTCTGACCCAGGTATGCGCAGTTAAAGTGAAGCAGGGCCGATATCTTTTTGAGCGTAATGTTCTGGTTCAGCTGCTCCTGCACGTATTGCTTGACGATATCGATGATCGACATGTCCGGAGTTCTGTTCGGTAGCGCTTTCAAAGATGGCTGCGGAGGAGACGCGGCATCCAGCTGTTTCTTCACCCATTGCAGACTTGCCGTGACATCCGCGGTTTGAACCGGAGTTGCAATGTAATCGCTTACTTGAAAGGCCAAAGCTCGCCTGGCCATATGGAAATCGTCAGGGCCGCCAATGAGGATGATCGGGACCGTGCTCTTCTGGCGAATATGTTCGCATGTTCGCATCCCAACGTCATGCGCAGCCTTGAGACTGATCAGAACGAGAGAGACCCGCTCGCTTTCCAGCAGCTCCAGCGCCTCCGAGGCATCGTCCGCATACGCTCGGATGTCGAAGCCCAGTCGTCTCCAGTCCAGTAGTTGGTCGGTTTCTTCTCTTGAACGTCGATTCGGATCAACAAGCAGTACCTTATACACGGCTAGAACCTCGCTTTCAATCGATTAATGAGCATCTCGCGGTCAGCTGTACCATGCTTTTATTATGTTCAACCCGCCTTAGGGAAGACAATGTGCATTTCTTTATCCGTCTACCATTTGTTTACCTATTGCAAACACGAGTGCCCCATGAAGCCGCGAATCAATCGGGTTCCTATAGTTAGTCGGGTAGTCGAACTAAACAGCGGCAGGTTGTTCAGCCAAAATGTAAGCGCTACACTTTTCCCTGTAATCCAAATTCAGGGGGGATCAACGTGCGATTGAAAAAAGCAGCTTTACTGTGCACAAGCTTGATGCTGACCTTTGCATTGGCCGCTTGCAGCGGCGGTGGCGGCAGCACGGAGAACGCGGGCGGCAGCGGGAACGGCAATGCGGCAGCCGAGAACGGGAATGCCAGCGGCGGAGCGGGGACGAACGATCCGGCAACCGCGAATAACGCAGGAGGCAACGCGGCCGGCAACACGGCCGGCAACGCCAAAGAGGATCTGGGAACGCCGGAGATGGATTTCGATATGGGCGGCCGAACGATCAAGGTGGTGTCGTGGTGGGATATGGCGATTCCGGAAGACAATCCGGACAATATCCAGAAGAAGAAGAACCTGGATGCGCTGATGAAGAAGCATAACTTCAAAATCGAATACGTCGCGATCGACTACGGCGAGTATCAGCAGAAGGTCGTGGCGTCGCTGCTTGCGGGCGAGCCGATCGGCGATATCGTCCGCTTGGGCAAAACCTATTCGATTCCAACGCTGGTCAGGCAAGACCTGCTGTGGCCGGTCGATGAATATACGAAGAATACGAAGGTATTCAATCAGAAAGTCACGAACGAGTTCATGCAGTATGAAGGCAGAGGTTACGGGTTCACGGAAAGCCAATCCAACCTGATCACGGGCATTTATTACAACCGCACCCTCATGAATCAGCTGGGCATGAAGCCGCTTCAAGACTATGTCAAGGAGGATAACTGGAACTGGGATACGTTCATCCAAGTCGCCAAGGAAGCGAACAAGGATACGAATAACGACGGCAAGCTGGATACGTGGGGGCTTGCGCAAGGCGGTCTAATGGACCAATCCCTTTATTCCAACGAAGCCAGCCTGACGCTCGGCGACAAGCAGAACCTGGAGGATCCGAAGACCGTCGAAGCTTTCGACTTCCTCTCGCGCATCGCGACGGAGAAGGTGGCCAGACCGACGGAAGGCGGCGACTGGACGGAGCCGGGCCAATTCTTCCGTCAAGGCAACACCTTGATGTATGCGGGCGCAGGCTATGAAGTAAGCGGCCTGAAGACGGATATGAAGGACTACGATATCGGTTTCGTGCCGTTCCCGAAAGGTCCTAGCGCGACTGCTTATCATTCCGGCGAAGCGCTCTTCCAAGCGTTGACGATTCCGAAGAAGGTTGAACATCCGGAGCAGCTCTTGTACATCTGGGAGAAAATCAACGATATCGATTCCATCTACGACTATCCGGATCAGGCTTCGCTCGAGAGCAACTTTACCAACGAGGACGACATTCAGAATTCGCGTACGGCGGCAGACGGCATGCTCGTGCTCGACCACAATACGTACCCGAAACTGCCTTACTACGATATCATCGGCGAGCTGACAGCCGGCAACTCGGTATCGACCGTCATCAACAAGTTCAAAGCGCCGGTTCAAGCGGCCATTGACGAAGTGTACAAAAAGTAACGCTTAACGTTAACGTAAATGGAGACAGTCCCCTTTTTAGAACTCTCTAGAACGGGGACTGTTGTCCAATAAGGACCGCTTGCTGCCGGGAGGGGAGAAGAGTTGAACGTTAGAGGGAAAAAGCTCGGGATTGCCATACTGGTTGTAGTCGTATTTTTTTTGTCCATCTGGGCTTTCTATCCTTCGGATCGGGCGGAGCGCGCCATGGGCATGAGCGATTTCGAGGCGATTGTCGATGCCGGCGAGACGGGCGGGTACGACGGTTATTTGAAGTCGCACGAGCGCGCGGAGCGCCCCGATCGGGTGATCCGCATCGAAGGCGAGCGCTATGCCGAAGCGTCGGGAGAGGGCGTCCGGATCGCGGACCGGCCGGAAGGCTTGGACGGCAAGGCCGTGATCACGCCGGATACCGGCTCCATCAGCTGGGATGTACAGGTGGATCAACCCGGATTGTACAACGTCCGCATTCATTATTACCCGCTAGAGGGAAAAAGCTCGGCCATCGAAAGACAATTCGCCATTAACGGGCTGGTGCCGTTCAAAGGCGCGGAGATGCTCGCGTTCGACCGGTTGTGGGGCAATAAAGAGGCGGAAATCAGGCGCGACGACAGAGGCAACGACCTGCGCCCGAGACAAGTGGAGAAAGCGCAATGGCAGATCGCGCCATTTGAAGATAGCGAAGGCTATTATGACGAACCGTATGCATTCTATTTCGACAAAGGCGTGCAGCGATTGTCGCTCACCGCATCCAGAGAGCCGATGGCGATCGATTACATCGAGCTGTATCAGGAGAGAGACGTCAAGCCTTACGCGGAGCTCAAACAAGACTATGAGGCGAAGGGGCTTGCGCCGGTTAAGGAGATATCCCTGACGATTCAGGCCGAGAAGGCCGTAAGCAAGTCTTCGCCAACGTTATCTCCGTTGTCCGACCGGTCCAGCCCGTCCGTAATTCCGTATGATGTGTCCAAGATCCGAATCAATACGATTGGCGGCCTCAACTGGAAGCTGCCCGGGCAGTGGATCGAATGGAACGTGGAGGTGCCGGAGGACGGCTTGTACCAAATCGCGCTCAAGCGCAAGCAGGACCAGCTCCGAGGCGTGTACAGCACGCGGAGCCTGATGATCGACGGCGAATACCCGTTCAAGGAAATGAAGCGGATCCGGTTCGGATTCGACACGGATTGGCGGATGGACGTGCTTGGCGGCGAGGAGCCGTACTTGTTCCATCTGACCAAGGGCGCGCACAAGATCCGGATGGCGGTGTCCCTGGGCGAGATCGCGCCGCTGCTGCGCACGGTCGAATCGAGCGTCCTCAAGCTGAACGAGATGTACCGGAAGATCCTGATTATTACGTCGAATACGCCGGATCCCTACCGGGACTATGAGCTGGAGAAGCGGATTCCGAATATGGTAAGCGTGTTTCGGGAGCAGGCCGATACCATTCAAAACGTCGCGGATTACCTCGAACAGACGACGGGCGAACGAAGCGACAAGGTGGCCGTGCTGCACACGATGGTGCGGCAGCTGAAGGAGATGGCGGATAAGCCGGAGACGGTCGCCCGGCGTCTGAACGCCTTCAAGATCAATGTCGGCGGACTTGGCACGTGGATTCTGACCGTCCGCGAGCAGCCGCTTACCTTGGACTACCTGGTCGTCTCCTCGCCGCAAGCGAAGCTGCCGAAGGCGGAAGCGTCGACATGGGCGCGGCTGAAGCATGAGCTGGGCGGCTATATCGCTTCCTACACCGAGGACTATGACAGTATCGGCAATACCGGGGACGGCAGCCGTTCCATCACGGTCTGGATTACGACCGGCCGCGATCAGGCGCAGGTATTGAAGAATCTCATCGACGATACCTTTACCCCCGAATCGAACATTTCGGTCAAATTGAGGCTTGTCCCGCCGAACATATTGCTGCCGGCGACGCTGGCCAGCGAAGGGCCGGACGTGGCCATGCAGATCGGCGAAGACGTGCCGGTCAACTATGCTATGCGAAGCGCGGCCGCGGACTTGACCGAATTTGCGGATTACGAGGAGGTCGCCTCCCGCTTCCGCGACAGCGGGCTCGCGCCTTATTCCTACAACGGCGGCGTATATGCGCTTCCGGAGCAGCAGACGTTCCCGATGCTGTTCTACCGCAAAGATATTTTGGCCGATCTGGGGCTTGCGCCGCCGAAGACTTGGCAGGATGTGTATAACATGATCTCCGTGCTGCAGAAGCACAACATGGAGTTCTGGCTGCCGATCGACACGGCGGTCAATAATGCGACGCTCGTCCCGAATGCGACCTTCGCTACCTTGCTGTACCAGAACGGCGGAAAGTTCTACCAAGACGACGCGAAGAAGAGCGCGCTTGATTCCGATATCGCGATGGAAGCGTTCAAGACATGGACTAAATTCTACACGAACTACAAGTTCCCGCTGCTCGCGGACTTCCCGAACCGGTTCCGGACGGGGGAGATGCCGATCGGGATTGCCGATTATACGACCTATAACTCGCTTGCCGTCATGGCGCCGGAAATCAAAGGCTTGTGGGATTTCACGATGGTTCCCGGTACGGAGCAGGCGGACGGCAGCGTGGATCACACGGTCGCCAGCCATACGACCGCGGTCATGATGCTCCAGCATGCGGCCGACAAGGAAGCGGCGTGGACGTTCATGAAATGGTGGACGGATAAGGATACCCAGGTTGCGTACGGACGGGAGATGGAGGGCTTAATGGGGGAAGCGGCCCGTTATCCGACCGCGAATACGGAAGCGCTGATGGAGCTGCCATGGCCGGTCAAGGATTATCGGAACCTGGAGAGCCAGTGGAAGTGGGTGGAAGGCATCCCGCAGGTTCCGGGCGGTTACTTCACCGGCCGTCATCTGGATAACGCGTTCCGCAAGGTCGTCAACGCCGGCGAGAACCCGCGCGAGGCGCTGTCCGACTATATCTTGTACATGAACGATGAGATCGCGATCAAGAGGAAGGAATTCAATTTACCGAATTAGTCAGGGGGTGAAAGCCGGTGCAAGCTGAAACATCAACGCGCGGGGCCGTTCCCGATCTCGCTTATCCTCCTCGCAAGAAAAGCAGATTGGCGCAGTTGGCTAGAGAGCTGGGCAAGAACAAGCACTACTATATTCTGATGAGTCCGTACATGATTATTTTCTTTCTGTTCACGGTTATACCGGTCGTATTCTCGCTGGCGCTTAGTTTCTTCTACTTCAACATGCTGGAATTTCCGCGCTTCGTCGGCTGGCAGAACTACGCGAGGCTGTTCCTAAACGACGACGTGTTCATGATCGCGCTTAAGAATACGCTCATGTTCGCGGTCGTTACCGGTCCGGTCAGCTATTTCGCCTGCTTTCTGTTCGCGTGGATCATCAACGAGCTGTCGCCGAAGGTCCGCGCCGTCATGACGCTGATCTTCTACGCGCCGTCGATTTCGGGCAACGTGTTTTTTATTTGGCTGATCGTCTTCTCCGGCGACAGCTACGGTTACCTGAACGGATTTCTGATCAAATACGGCTTCATGCTGGAGCCGATTCAATGGCTGACGAACGAGCGGTATATTCTGGCGATCGTCATTATCGTGCAACTGTGGCTGAGTCTGGGTACGAGTTTCCTTGCCTTCATCGCGGGCTTGCAGACGATCGACCGATCGCTCATCGAAGCGGGGACGGTCGACGGCATCAAGAACCGCTGGCAGGAGCTCTGGTTCATTACGCTTCCTTCGATGCGGCCGCAGCTGATGTTCGGGGCGGTGCTGCAAATTACCGGCGCCTTCGCGGTTGCCGAAATCTCGATCGCGCTGGCTGGATTCCCGAGCGTCAACTATGCGGCGCACACGGTCGTGACCCATCTGATGGACTTCGGCACGATCCGCTTCGAGATGGGCTACGCGTCGGCTATCGCGACCGTTCTGTTCGGTCTCATGATCGGCACGAACATGCTGACGCAGAAGCTGCTGCGAAAGGTGGGCGATTGACCGTGGTGACGAAAATGATCGGGGTCTTCCGAGCGCCCAAAAAGCTCAACCGCTCCTTTACCGTCAGCTTCATGCTGTTCGTCTTCTTGGCCATATTCGGCGCATTCATGGGCTTGCCCTTGGTATTCGCCATTAATAATGCATTCAAGCCGCTCGACGAATTGTTTATTTTCCCGCCTAGAGTGTTCGTGCATAATCCGACGATGGATAACTTCTACGATCTGATCGCCTTGATGGGCAATTCCTGGGTGCCGTTGTCCCGTTATATCGGCAACACGCTTCTCATTACGCTGGTCGGCACGGCCGGACATATCCTGCTTGCGTCGGCTGCCGCTTATCCGCTGGCCAAATACCGGTTCCTAGGTTCCAAGGCGCTGTTCTCGATCGTCGTCTTGTCGCTCATGTTCTCCGGGCATGTCACGGCCATTCCGAACTATATGGTCATGTCCTGGCTCGGATGGATCAACACGCATGCCTCGATCATCGTGCCATCGCTGGCCTTCCCGCTCGGCCTGTTCCTCATGAAGCAGTTCATGGAGCAAATACCGGACGCGTTGCTGGAGGCGGCCAAGATCGACGGTGCCAGCGAGTATCGCATCTATTGGACCATTGTCATGCCGAACGTGAAGCCGGCCTGGTTAACGCTGATGATTCTGCAGTTCCCCATGCTGTGGGGGACCGACGGGGGCAGCTTCATCTACAGCGAGAACTTGAAGACGCTGCACTACGCGCTAGGCCAAATTACGCAAGGCGGAATCGCCAGGGCTGGCGTCGGCGCCGCCGTCGCGCTCATCCTGATGGTGGTTCCGATCACGCTCTTCATCATCTCCCAGAGCAGCGTCATCCAGACGATGGCGACTTCCGGGATGAAGGAGTAGAAGGGAGCCAAAGCATGATGCTTAAACGAATTGCGCGCCTAAGAGGATGCCTCCTCCTTGCGCTGTGCTGCTTGCTCGGATTCGGGGCGTTCGGAGCGGACGTCACGCAAGTCCACGCGGATGACGGCGCAAGCTCCTACAATTATTCGTTCTGGGGCAATACGGTTGCCGCGCCCAAAGCTTACGAGGCGACCATCTTGTTGAATGGCGCGAAGCTTGGAACCGGGCCGCTGAAGGATCCGGCCGATTTGTTCGTAAGCGCAGACGGGCAGCTCTATGTGCTGGATGCCGGCAACAATCGCGTCATCGTCCTGGATCGGCAATTCAAGCTCGTTCGCATCATCGATGCCTTCTTGCGGGACGGGAAGAAGGAAGCCTTCTTGAATCCGCAGGGGCTGTTCGTGACCGATCGGAAGGAGCTGATCGTGGCGGATACGGGCAACAAGCGCGTCGTTCATCTGGATCAAGACGGCAACGTCATCAAAGTCATCGAATCGCCGAAATCCGAGCTGCTGGCGGAAGGGTTCAATTTCGAACCGGTTCGGGTGGTCGCGGACAAGGCGCAGCGGATCTACGTCATGGCGGCCGGCGTCTACGACGGCTTCATGGAATTTAGCGCTTCGGGCGACTTTACGTCCTTTATCGGCGCCAACCGCGTCAACTTCGATCCGACCGATTATTTATGGAAGATGCTCTCGACCAGAGCGCAGCGCAGCCAGATGGTCATGTTCACGCCGACGGAATTCACGAATCTGGACATCAACGACGAAGGGTTCATCTATGCCACTAATGGGCAGGCGAGCGATAACGTGAAGAAGCTGAACGCGCAGGGCAGCGACATTTTGCGGCGAGAGGGTTATTTTCCGCCGGAGGGCGATATCCGCTTCACGACGCTCGACGGTCCTACCCGCTTGGCGGATATCGACGTTGCGGACAGCGAGATCTTCGCGATCCTTGACGCGACGCGAGGCCGGGTCTTCACGTATAGCGGCGACGGCCATTTCATGTACGTATTCGGCGGCATCGGCAATCAGCTCGGCGAATTCCATACGCCGGTGGCGATCGAGCGGATCGGGGACGATTATGTCGTGCTGGATAAGGCGCTTGGCGAACTGACGGTATTCCAGACGACGGAATACGGACGGACGCTGAATGAAGCGGTTCGCAGCTATTATAAGGGCGAGGAAGAAAAGGCTTATGAATTGTTCCAGAAGACGATCAACATGAACGCGAATCTGGAGTTCGCTTATGCGGGCATCGGCAAGGCGCTGCTTCGCCAAGGGAAGTACGGCGAGGCCATGCAATACTTCAAGCAGAGCATGGATCAGCGGGGATATTCGAAGGCGTTCCTTCTCTATCGCAAGCAAGTGCTGCGTGAACACTTCACGGCGATTATGACGGGCGTTGCCGTGCTTGTACTCGGACTCTTCCTGATCAGAAGGTACCTGAAGCATAAGGGAGGGAAGAAGATTGTTCCCATGGAAGCGTGAGTTGGTCCACTATCCGTTCTATCTCATTATGCATCCGTTCAATGGCTATTGGGATTTGAAATACGAGCGCAGCAAAAAGACGAATCTGATCCTATCCTTCGCGATTCTCGTCCTCCTGGCGCTGACGAATATTATGCAGACGCAGTACAGCGGTTTTCTCGTTAACGTGGTGAACCCCGATCACATGAACAGCCTGATGGAGATCGTCTATGTGGTCGTGCCCGTCTTATTCTGGTGCGTGGCGAATTGGTCGCTCACGACGCTTATGGACGGGGAAGGGAAATTCGAAGAGATCTTCACCTCGACCTGCTTTTCCTTGATTCCGCTCGTGCTGATTCATTTCCCGTGGATTTGGCTTAGCAACGTCATTTCGCTGCAGGAGACCAGCTTCTATCACTTCTCCGGCAGCGTGGCCATAGCGTGGTTCCTGTTCCTGATGTTCGTCGGTAACATGACGGTGCACCAGTATTCGCCGATGAAGACGATCGCGACAGGGGCATTAACGATCGTGGCGATGGGATTTATGGCATTTTTGTGCATGCTGTTCTTTAGCCTCATGCAGCAGATTGTCGCGTTCGTTTCGATTATTTATCAAGAAATCGTACTTCGCAGTTAAGGGAGGGGGCATGGACATGGGGTTCGCTAAATATACCCTGCTCGGCGCATGCTTCCTGGCAGGAATCATGATGACAGGCTGCTCCGATGCCCAGTCGGGCGGCAAGGCGCAGGAGGGTAGCGAGGCCGTGGCCGCATTTACGCAAGGCAAGGCCTTGAACGCTTCCTTCACGGATTCCCGGGTAAGCGGCATGAAGGGGGTTGCCGAGAACGAGCAGCTGCGTCTGTTCGTCGAGGAAGCGACCGGCGCGATCGCCGTTCTTCATAAACGGACGGGCGAGGTGTGGTACAGCAATCCGCTTGAGCGAAGCTCGGATAAGCTCGCAGCGGGCGTGAACAAGGATTTATTGTCCTCGCAGCTGAAGCTTGACTTCTATAACAGCTTCGGGCAGATCAATTCCATTAATACTTTCACCGACAGCGTCAATTATAAGCAGATCAAGTTCGAAGCGATCAAAGGCGGCGTAAGCGTCAGCTACCAATTCGGCACGGCCCAGAAGACGGCGGAGGATCTGCCCAAGCTGCTAAGCGTCGCGCGCTTCAAGGAGCTTAGCGGGAAGCTGGATAAAGCCGGACAGCGCGCGCTCAAGATCGCGTACACGGAGAACGAGGACCAGTCGGCGTACGAGCGGAACGACAGCGCGCTTAACGGATTGCAGCTGGAGCGGGCGCTCGCCGCGATCGAGAAAGCCGGCTATACGGAAGAGGATTTGAAGAAGGATATGGCGGAGCTGCACTTCACGCAGGAGAAACCGGCGCCCCGAATTTTTCAAGCGAAGATGAACTATACGCTGGATGACGATAGTCTTGTCGTGCATGTGCCGGTCGACGGCATTCGGTATCCGGCGGAATACCCGGTGAACATGATCTCCGTCCTCAGCTTCTTCGGCGCGGGCGGCGCGGGCGACAAAGGCTCGTTGTTCGTCCCGGATGGCGCCGGCGCGCTCATCCATTTCAACAACGGGAAGACGCAGTATCCAGCCTACCAGCAATTCGTCTACGGCGCGGATCAAACGATGGACAGAACCGAGAACGCGGCCAGAGAGCAGGCAGTCAGACTTCCCGTATTCGGCGTCATCCGGGAGAACCGCGCCTTCCTTGGCATTATTGAAGAAGGCGCCTCGGTGGCCACGATTAACGCGGATATCGCGGGTCGGCTGAACGGCTACAATTATGTTTATCCCAGCTTCTATGTGGTGAACAAAGGCGAGGTCACGCTGGATGCGAACGGCCAGCAGCGATCGCTTCCGAAGTTTCAAGAACAGCCGATGAAGAGCGATTATAAGGTGCGTTACGCGTTTCTAAGCGGCGAGGAGGCTTCCTATACCGGCATGGCCCGCTATTATCAGCGGTATCTCGAGAAGAGCGGGGGCTTGCCCAAGCCGGCGGCGGGCGAGGAGCCGGGCGATGTTCCCTTCTACCTGCAGCTGGTCGGCGGCATCACCAAGAAGAAGCATTTCGTCGGCATTCCGTATAAGTCGCTGGAGCCATTGACGACGTGGGAGCAGGCCCAGATCATCGTAAGCGAGATGCAAAAGCGAGATATCGCCAATATTAAGCTCCGATATGCAGGCTGGTTCAACGACGGTCTCGACCATAAAGTGCCGGACGCGATTAAAGTCGACGGCGAGATCGGCGGAAGCAAAGGCATGCGGAATTTCATCGCTTTCGCCAAAGACAAGGGGGTATCGTTCTATCCGGACGTGGCGCTCTTAGTTGCGAACTCGGGCTCGGATTTCGATCAGAACAAGGAAGCTTCGCGAACGCTGCGGGATGTGCCGGCCGAGCTTTATCCCCTGGACCTGGCCTTGAACCGGCGCGACAGACAGAAGTCTCCGTCCTATGTAATCTCGCCAAGGGTGGTCCCGGACTACGTGGAGTCGACGCTTGAGGGCCTTCGCGACTATCAGGCGGGCGGGATTGCGCTGCGCGATATGGCCGATTCCCTGAGCAGCGAATATCGGGAGGGGAAGCAGATCGACCGGACGGAATCGGAGGGCATATCGAAGGCGGCTTTGACCCGGATACGCGAAGAGAACGAACGCGTGATGGCAAGCGGGGGCAATGCCTATGCGCTTCCCTACTTGACGGACATTACGAACGCGCCGTTAGCCAGCAGCCGCTTCAAGCTGGAGGATGAGGAAATTCCGTTCTATCCGATGGTCGTCCGCGGGCATGTCGATTATGCGGGAGCGCCGTACAATTTATCCTCCTTTACCAACGAAAAGCAGGTGGTGTTGAAAAGCCTGGAGTACGGCGCGAATGTCTATTTCGAGTGGATCTACGAGCCGAACTACAAGGTGAAGGATACCGAATTCAACCAACTTTACGCCGTTAACTATGGACTTTGGATCGATAAGGCGGCTGATATCTATCGGGAAATCAATCAGGTTCTGAAGCCCGTTCAGGGCAAGCGGATCATCGGGCATGAGAAGCTGGACGAGGGCGTATTCAAGACGGTGTACGAGAACGGCTACTACGTGATCGTGAATTATAACCGCGTCTCCGTCACGGCGGACGGCAAGACGATTGAAGCCGAGAGTTACGTCGCGGGTGGTGAACACACATGAAAAGCATTCTGAAGCTCGGCATGAAGCAGCGCACCTACGCGGAGCAAAAGTCGCTATGGGGCTTTCTCTTCGTCCTGCCCTGGCTGCTGGGGTTTATCTTCTTCTTCATTATTCCGTTCATCTCTTCCTTTCGTTACAGTTTGAGCGCGATTGAAGCAAGCTCGGAAGGGATGAAGATCGACTTCATCGGGTTCTCCAACTATACGGAGGCGCTCACGGTCAACACGAGCTTTAACCGGATCTTGACGGAATCGATCCTGAACATGGTCGTCAACGTGCCGCTCATCGTCATCTTCAGCTTGTTCCTGGCCGTCCTCCTGAATCAGAAGTTCTTCGGCCGGGCGATCGCAAGGTCGATCTTCTTCCTGCCGGTCATCCTGGCTTCGGGGGTCATTATGACCTTGGAATCGAGCAGCCTGATTCAGGCGGTCAACGACCAGAACGCAGGCTCCGGCATTCTGAGCGGGTTAGGCTCCTATGAGCTGGCCTCCATGATGATGAATGCCGGCGTCAGCGAGACGATCACCGACTACTTGACGGGCGCGGTGGACCGCATTTATCAGGTCGTGAGCCAATCGGGCGTGCAAATTCTCATTTTCCTGGCGGGCATCCAGTCGATCTCGCCCCAGCTGTACGAGGCATCCAAGATGGAAGGGGCGACGGGCTATGAAGCGTTCTGGAAGATCACGTTCCCGATGGTCAGCCCGCTCATCTTGGTCAATATGATCTATACGATTATCGACTCCTTCGCGCGGAACGACATGACGGAATTGATCCGGGAGACGGGCTTTACGACGTTCAACTTCGGCCTTAGCTCGGCGATGGCCTGGCTCTATTTCGTCGCGATCATGATTATTCTCTTGGTCAGCTCGTATCTGGTGTCCAAGCGGGTCTTCTACCAAGAATAGAGGGAGCGTGAGTGCATTGATATTCGCCCGATTGTTATCGGCGGAGAGCTGGAAGAGAGGGCTGTGGTCGTTCGTCAGGCTGGCGCTGATCGTCGGCTTGTCGTTCGTGATACTCTATCCGATCCTGCAGAAAATCTCGACGGCCATCAAGGACAAAACCGATCTGTACTCGCCGATCGTCGTCTGGATACCGGCCCATTATACGCTGGACAATTTCAAACAGGCGATCTCGATCATGGATTATTGGCATACCCTGCTGAATACGTTCGTCCTTTCGTCGTCGACGACGATTCTGACCGCGGCTTCCTGCGCGCTTGCCGGTTATGGATTCGCGCGGCTCAAATTCAGAGGAAGCGGGCTGCTGTTCGGCGGCGTGGTCTTGACGATCATGGTTCCGCCTACGACGATTCTGATCCCGATCTACTTGAATCTGAAAGACTTCACGCTCATGGGCATCATCCCATTGCTGACCGGCAAATCGCTTAATCTGCTCAACACCTATTGGCCGTTCATCCTAACGTCGATTACGGCGAACTCGTTGAAGGCCGGCCTGTACATCTTTATATTCCGGCAGTTCTTCCGGGGCATTCCGAAGGAGGTCGAGGAGGCGGCCTATATGGACGGCGCCGGCGTCGGCCAGACGTTCCTGCGGATTATGCTGCCGAACGCGGTTCCGGCGATCGTGACCGTGACGCTCTTCTCGTTCGTCTGGCAGTGGAATGACAGCTTCTTCACGACCACTTATCTAACGTCCAGCAAGGTGATGTCGACGCAGCTCAGCTCCTTGCCGTATAACTTGTCGATCTTCCTCTCGGGCGGCGAGAATTCGAAGGCGGACCCGTTCTATATGAGCATGGTGCAGGATACCGGAATATTGCTGGCGATCTTGCCGCTGATTATTCTATATCTGTTCGTGCAGCGTTATTTCGTGGAAAGCATCGAACGGACCGGTCTTGTCGGATAGTCGCAGGCCTAACGTCCACCGCAGCATCCAGCAGAGCTTCCGGGATAGGAGGTCCGCTGGATGCTTCTTCGCGGAGATAAGGATAGACTTGAAGGACGCTTAGGGAAAGATACAAGTTCGAGCAGAGGAAAGGGGAGTAGGGCGATGGAGGACATTCGTTCGGCAGCGCTTGCGGGAAGCGGCAGTGTTGGCCCGACGGCGCCGCAAGATGCGGAAGCCAAGCGCAGCGAGTTCTATATTATCTACGACATGGATATCGAGGCTGCGGCAAGAGGGAATGGCACGAACAGCCAGGAGTTCTATTTGGAAGGCGAACAGCTCATCAACATGGCGAGAATCGCGGGCGGCGTGACCGATGACGCGATCTTGACGCTCTTGAGGGACTGCGCCGGTATTCGCAAGCTGGTGCACAGCATCGGCGTGAGCGTGAAGGCAGGGAAAGATACGTCGGCTTCCTCCGTCACGTTCGTGCTTGAGAATTGGGGCAAGACGAGCAAATACGAGACGGGGACGCGCCTTCGCGTTCCATGTCCGGTCGATGGCTCGGAGACGGTCGTGATACTGGATGAAGTTGCTTGGTCCTCGGACGACGACGTTCCGGGCAAAATCGCCTTCGAATTCCAGCATGCCGGCGCCTTGGCCACTGCTAGCGTGATCCTATATCTTCACGAACCTTACGAGGTTCAGGAGATGCTGCCGGAGTCGCCGGTCGAGGTCGATTCGGAAGCGTATCAAGCGATGATCGCGAAATCCTTGATGAGTCCGGGCAACAATAAACGGCTGAAAGCGGCGATCGAGAAAACCAAACGAGGCGAAGCGGTCACCATCGCCTACATCGGCGGTTCGATTACGCATGGCGCCGGAGCGAAGCCGCTCCATACAGACTGTTATGCTTACAAGTCTTATCTGGCGTTCAAGCAAATGTTCGGCAAACCGGATCAAGACCATATCCGGTTCATCAAGGCCGGCGTGGGAGGGACGCCGTCCGAGCTGGGCGTCGTTCGGTATAACCGGGACGTCCTGCGCGACGGTTCCGCGGAGCCGGATATCGTTATCGTGGAGTTCGCCGTCAATGATGCCGGAGACGAAACGAAGGGGAACTGCTACGAAAGCCTCTGCCTGAAAATACTAAGCGCCGCGAACAAGCCAGCCGTCGTGCTGTTATTCAGCGTCTTCGTCAACGATTGGAACCTTCAAGACAGGCTTGCCCCGATCGGTTGGCATTATGGACTGCCGATGGTCAGCGTGAAGGATGCGGTCGTCGATCAGTTCCGATTGAATAAGGAAGAGGGACATGTCATCAGCAAGCGGCAATTTTTCTATGATATTTATCATCCGACCAATGCGGGCCATACGGTCATGGCGGATTGCTTGCGTCATCTGTTCGCCGTAACCGACCAGGCCGAGGAGGATCGCGAGGATATCACGCTGGATCAACCACCGCTAATCGGCAGCGACTTCGCGCGGATGCGTCTGCTCGATAGAGCCAATTACGCCGGCATGGCCAGCATTCAAGCGGGCAGCTTCACGGGTACCGATACCGATCTGCAGCTAGCGGAGATGGACGATCATCCTTTTGGCACGCCTCAATTCCCGAACAACTGGATGCACGCGGGCGAATCCGGCCATGGAAGCTTCGCGATGACGATTACGAGCCGAAATCTCATTCTCGTCTTTAAAGACTCGGGCCGCGCCGATTTCGGCAGCGCGGAAATTTGGGTGGACGGACGAATGGCGAAACTCGCCGATCCGCATGAGGTGAACTGGACGCATTGCAATGCCGTTCTTCTCTACCAAGAGGAGACGCCGCGCGAGCATCATGTAGAGATCCGGATGGCCCCCGGGCATGAGCATCAAAAATTTACGATTCTGGGGTTCGGCTATACGATGTAACGCATCCGTCGAGACCATGAACGAGCGGAGGTATGGAATATGAACGACGATGCGAATTGGGATCGCTGCTGGCTGCGATTCAACCCCGTAGCGGACCGAGATCGACTGGAGGAATACCGGCAATGGGGGCAGGAGATTGGCGTCGCCGATCCGGCGGATGAGGTGCTCCAGACCGCGGCGGCAGAGCTAATGGACGGACTCGAAGCCATGCTCGGCGCAAGGCCCCGGAGAACGGCGGCATACACGGGGAGGGCTGGAATACTGCTCGGCACGCACGGACAGCTGACTGCTCTTCCAATCGATGTCGAATGGCCAACGGATGCCGTAGACGGCTATATCATGAGAAGCATGATCATCGAAGGACGGCCCAAGCTTGTGTTGGCGGGACAGTCGGCCAAAGGCGTCTTGTATGCGGTGTTTCACCTCCTCCGGTTGATGCAAGGCGGCGAAGAGTTGACCAACTTGGCGGTAACCGAAACGCCGGCGAACGACCTGCGCATGTTGAATCAGTGGGACAATATGGACGGTTCGATTGAGCGGGGGTATGCGGGACGATCCATTTTCTACCGGAATCACGAATTCGCACAAGATACGTCCCGCCTTCGCGACTATGCCCGCTTGCTCACCTCGGTCGGCATTAACGCGATCGCGATCAACAACGTCAACGTGCATGCGGCCGAGAGCCTGCTCATCACGAAAGAGCGGCTGCACGACGTCGCTCGCGTCGCCGCGATCTTCCGGCGCTTCGGCATAGCCGTCTTCCTGAGCGTCAACTTCGCAAGTCCGCTGCAGCTTGGCGGCCTAACGAGCGCGGACCCGCTGGATGAGCACGTTATCCGGTGGTGGAAGGAGATAGCCCGGGACATCTACCGGGAAATCCCGGACTTCGGGGGATTTCTCGTGAAGGCCGATTCCGAAGGCCGACCCGGGCCGTTCACTTACGGCCGCGATCATGCCGACGGCGCCAACATGCTGGCGGACGCGCTGGCGCCATACGGCGGCTTGGTCATCTGGCGCTGCTTCGTCTACAACTGTTAGCAGGATTGGCGCGACCGGACGACGGACCGGGCCAAAGCGGCGTACGACCATTTTACGCCGCTGGACGGGAAGTTTCGGGACAACGTCCTGCTGCAGATCAAGAACGGGCCGATGGATTTCCAGGTTCGCGAGCCCGTCTCCCCGCTATTCGGCGCAATGCCCGCGACGAATCAGATGCTGGAGCTGCAGATTACCCAAGAATATACGGGTCAGCAGCGCCATCTGTGCTACTTGGTCCCGCAGTGGAAAGAAGTGCTGGACTTCGACACGCACGCGCGCGGAGCCGGCAGCACCGTCGCCGATGTGGTCGGCGGCCGATTGTTCGGCAGCCGTCGAGGCGGTATCGCGGCGGTATCGAACATTGGCGATGCACCTTATTGGACGGGACACGTACTTGCGCAAGCGAATCTGTATGGGTTCGGCAGGCTGGCCTGGAACCCGCGGTTAACGTCCGAGGAGATCGCGAAGGAGTGGATTGGCCAGACGTTCGGGGTAGACCCCGAGGTGACGCGAGCCGTGTGCAAGATGCTGCTGGATTCATGGGGCATCTACGAGAAGTATACGGCGCCTCTCGGCGTGGGCTGGATGGTCAACCCGGACCATCATTACGGCCCGAATGTAGACGGCTATGAGTATTCGCGCTGGGGGACCTATCACTTCGCGGATCGTCATGGCATCGGGGTAGACCGGACGGTTCGTACCGGAACGCGCTACACGGCGCAATATTTCGCGCCGAATGCCGAGCTGTACGAGAATTTGGAGAGCTGTCCGGACGAACTCCTCTTGTTCTTCCACCATGTGCCGTATACGTACAGACTGAAGTCGGGAGAGACGGTCATCCAGCACATCTACGACACCCGCTTCGAAGGCGTGCTTCAGGCGGTTGAGCTGTTGAATGCGTGGAGTTCGCTCGAGAGCAAACTGGATGCGGACCGGTTCGAACAGGTCCGCCTTCGATTGCGGGAACAAGTGAAACATGCGCGGGAATGGCGCGATCAGATCAACACGTACTTCTACCGCAAATCGGGCATTCCGGATGAACGTAATCGAGGCATCTATGCTTAGAAGCGATAATGCGAAGGGGGGGTCCCAACAGTCATCGAAAAGATGACGTTAGGATACCCCCGTTCTCAAATGAAATCTTTTGGTTACCGCATCCACTGCGCGGTCGCATGTTCTTCCGATATAAGGTGATTGGTTTGCGTTCACTGTCGCAAGACAGGGAATGCAGCATTCACCGACACGCTGTTGTTCCCGGATTCCCTGAATGTAATCGGCGAAGGTAGGAATCCACTCACAAAGGATGATTGGTTTGCGCTCCGTTATGGAGCGCAGCATTCATCCAAAGGCGAACGCTAGTTTATGCTTCCGAAGCAGCTTTCCTTATGGAAAGCTTTTAGCTTCTCCAGAATCATACGTCCTCTTCGTTCGGGGTAACCCCGTCTTTTTGTAGTTGCGCCTTGACGATCGTTTCGCAAATCTGTTCGATCTTCGAATCGAAATCAAATTTCAAATCGTGTTCCCATATACGAATTAAAAACCAGTTTTTGGCCTGATAGTGTCTTGATACTTCTATGTCTCTATCAATATTGCGATTAATCTTCTTAGCCCAGTAATCATGGTTTTTGGCAGGTAACTTGAAGTGTTTGCTGCAACCATGCCAAAAACATGAGTCAATGAATATCGCGATTCTATATTTTTTAATCGCAATATCAGGTTTCCCGAATAAAGAAAGGACATTTTTTCGGTAACGAAATCCATTTCTCCAAACCGCTTTAGAAACCGATTGTTCTAGCTTAGTGTTCTTACCTTTTATTTTTCCCATCGGAGATTTACTGACATCGCCACCAGAACTAATAACACTGACCTCCTCTCTATTTGATATGGAACATATGTTCCCTATCGATTTTACTCCTTCTCGTACTCAAAATCAAAAATAATAGTAAAACATTAATACTCTGATAAGAATTCATTTTCGAAGTCTGAGTATGTAAATGAAAGCTAAATTGTTAAGTTTTGTCTTACTCAACCCGAAAATAATGGCACTCCCGAGAGGCGAAGCATTCAGACCTTGACCGGGAGCCAACGCCACCTGTGGCCCATAGTTAACAAGCGTATATCTTAGGAATGCCTTCAAAACTACGTAAGCCTTGTCCGACAGGACAAAAGCGTGCCAGCTCAAGCCAACCCGCCAACCGCGAACAACGTGCCAGCACGAAGAAGGGAGTCCAGAGGGCGAAGTCCTTTGGTTCCCCTCAGCGGAGGGGGAAGGGGGAGGGAATAACTCAAACCTATAGTTTAACAGGTGATACACCTTGAGTCCGTCCGGTTGTTGTCGTTTATTGTAAGCGCTACACTTTTTACAAGAAGACGATATCCTCGGTGGATGCAAGCCGAAGATAGGGTTGGATGGCTAAAGGAGGAGCAGGGGATGGTTATGCAGAGAAACAAGAAATTGTGGGGTTCCATGTCGCTCGCGCTAGCGCTGAGCATCGCGCTTGTCGGCTGCAGCGACAATAATGGCGGCAATAATGGCGGCAGTAACGCACCTTCGACTACGCCGAGCAACAACGGCAGCGGCGAGGCAACCGAGGAGACGAAACCGGTCACGCTCTCGGCATTCATTAGTACGCCGAACCAGGCGCCGACGCCGGACAACCGGATTTACAAGAAGATCAAGGATGAGCTCGGCGTAACGCTTAATATGGAATTCCTCGTCGGTGATCTGCAGCAGAAGCTGGGCGTCATGATTGCGGGCGGCGACTATCCGGATCTCATCACGGCGGATACGAAGCTGGTTGCGGCCGGCGCCGTCATTCCGCTGGAGGACCTGATCGAGAAGCATGCGCCGAACCTGAAGAAGCATTATGCCAAAGCGTGGAACAAAATGAAGGATTCCAGCGACGGCCATATTTACTGGCTGCCGAATTACGGCGTCGTGACCGGGGAGCCGAAGTTCAACAGCTACTCGGGTCCCGCCTTCTGGATCCAAAAAGATATTCTGAAAGAAGCGGGTTATCCGACGCCGAAAACGTTGGATGATTACATGAAGCTCATCCGCGAGTATGCGGCTAAGCACCCTCAGATCGACGGCCAGCCAACTATCGGCTATACGACGCTGGCGTTCGACTGGCGGACCTTCCCGCTGCTGAACGCGCCCGAGCATCTGACCGGCCATCCGAACGATGGCGGCGTCGTCGTAGATAACGGAGTGGCCTCCGTTTTCGCCGACAAGGATATCGCGAAGCGCTACTACAAAGAACTGAATGCCCTCTATAACGAAGGGCTCATGGATAAAGAAGCGTTCATCCAGAACTACGACCAGTATCTCGCGAAGCTGTCCTCCGGCCGCGTGCTCGGCATGTTCGATCAGCACTGGAACTTCCAACCGGCGGAAGATACGCTCGTGAGCCAAGGCAAGATCGGCAAAACCTATGTCGGCTTCCCATTAGTCTACGACACCAGCATTAAAGACTGGTATCTCGAACAGCCCGTTCCGAACTTGAACAACGGATTCGGGATCAGCGTGGATGCCAAAGATCCGGTTCGGATCATCAAATTCCTCGACGCCCTCATGGACGAGAAGTACCAGAAGCTCCTGAACTGGGGCGAGGAAGGCGTCGACTACATGGTCGGCGACGGAGGCAAATTCTACCGTACGCCGGAGCAGCGCAAGCAGCAGGAAGACCCGACCTGGAAATTGGCTAATCGGGCCGATGCGCTCTTGGGCGCGCTGCCGAAGATGGAAGGCACGTTCTCGGATGGCAACGCGACCAGCGCGGGGCTTCAGCCGGAGGAATTCTACGAATCGCTCAAACCGGAGGACAAGGAACTGCTCGATGCCTACGGACATAAAACATGGACCGACTTCTTCTCGACGCCGCCGGAGAACAACGTGTTCTACCCGGCATGGCAGATCGACCTCATCGAAGGGTCGGATGCTTCGATTGCCAATAAGCAAATGTCGGACGCTTCGCTAAAATACTTGCCGAAAGCGATTACGTCCAAGGCGGGAGAGTTCGATGCGGCTTGGAACGAATACGTCGAGGCTTACAAGAAAATCAACGTGAAAGCCTATGAAGATCGCATCAATGAGCAGATTCAATGGCGGATCAAGAACTGGACGAGCGGCGAATAACGAGCGCGGCCCGATAGAACGCGCGCAAGGCACCGGCGATGACGCCGCGTGCTTTGCGCGGTTTCGGCCAGCGCGAAAGAGATAGATGTAAGATAGGAGGAGAGTGCGATGGCGGGTTCCCCGGAATTGATTCCATCGAAGCAAGCAGCGCCGCAGGTCGTGCCGAAATCGTCCTTGTTGAAGCGGATGAGCGGCCAAAAGCAGCTCATGCTGATGTCGCTGCCCATACTGTTATATGTATTCGTATTCTCGTATTATCCGATCTGGGGCTGGACGATGGCCTTCCAGAACTACAAGCCGGCCAGATCGTTCGGCCAGCAGGAATGGGTGGGGCTCAAGCACTTTAAATTTCTGTTCAGCGACGATACGTTCTTGATGGTGCTGCGCAATACGATCGGCATGAGCGTAATCAATATGGTGCTTGGCTTCGTGACGGCGATCGTCTTCGCGATTCTGCTGAACGAGATCAAGCAAAAGTTGTTCAAGCGGAGCATTCAGACGATCTCCTACTTGCCTCACTTCTTGTCGTGGATCATCGTCACCGGCATTGTCGCGAATTCGCTGTCGGTTGATAGCGGCATCGTGAACGTGCTCTTGATGAAGCTTGGTTTCATCAACGAGCCGATTATGTGGCTGAGCGAGCCCAAATACTTCTGGGGAATCGTCGGCGCCTCCCATGTATGGAAGGAAGTCGGCTGGAACGCGATCATTTATCTCGCCGCCATCACGTCGATCGATCCGTCGCTCTATGAGGCGGCCGAGATCGACGGCGCGAACCGCTATCAGAAGATGCTCTACGTGACGCTGCCGGGTATCAAGTCCATCGTCATCATCCTGCTGATCATGAACTTGGGCTGGATTTTGGACGCGGGATTCGAAGTGCAGTATCTGCTCGGCAACGGCGTCGTGGTGGACTGGTCGCAGACGATCGATATTTTCGTGTTGAAATACGGGCTGCAGATCGGCAACTACTCGCTGGCTACCGCTGCCGGCATCTTCAAGACCGTCGTCAGCATCACGCTCATCTTCGCGGCCAACACGATCGCCAAGCGCTTCGGCGAGGACAGACTGATATGAGGAGGGCAAATCCATGAGAACGAGAACGCTCAAGCTGGAGCCGGTTGTCTTCCACACGCTTAATGCGATATTCATGATCGGCATTGCGATCGTAACGTTATATCCGTTCTTAAATACGCTCGCGATTTCCTTGAATGCGGGGAATGACACGATACGAGGCGGGATTTACCTGCTGCCTCGCGTATGGACGGATCAGAATTACAAAGCCGTCTTCGCGGGCGGCACGATCTATCATGCGTTCTGGATTTCGGTTGCGCGGACCGTCCTCGCGACGGTGCTCAGTCTGTTCCTCACGTCGATGCTGGCCTATGCGATCAGCCGCAAGGAATATGTCTTCCGCAAGCCGATCACGATCGTGGTCGTCATGACCATGTACTTTAATGCGGGATTGATTCCGTCTTATTTTCTGATCCGGGATCTGCATCTTCTGAACAACTTCCTGGTGTACATCATCCCAGGGCTGATCAGCGCATTCAACATGATCGTCATTCGGACTTATATCCAGACGCTTCCGGAGGGACTGATCGAGTCGGCCAAAATCGACGGCGCCGGCGATTTCCGAACGTTCATCTCCATTATTCTGCCGCTCTGCCAACCGGTGCTCGCCACGGTCGCCTTGTTCGTCGCGGTCGGCCAATGGAACTCCTGGTTCGATACGTTCCTGTATGCATCCTCCAAGCAAGATCTGAGCACCTTGCAGTATGAGCTCATGAAATTGCTGTCCTCGTCGATGCTCTCTAACAGCAGCGCTGCCGTCTCTAACGGCGCGGACCCCGGAGTCGCCAGAAACATGGTTACGCCGATGTCGATCCGGGCCGCGATTACGATCGTCGCTTCGTTGCCAATTCTGCTTGTCTATCCGTTCCTGCAAAAGTATTTCGTGCATGGCATGCAGCTGGGCAGCGTGAAGGAGTAACCGTTGTCGGCAGAAACTTTCAAAATCCGTGCTGCGGAAAGCCGCCCTGAAATCAATTATTCAGGGCGGCTTTCCTATTTTGCCAATAGAATAAACAGCCTCAATACCGCTTTGCAAAAAGTGTGTTTTTTGGGTGAAAAGGTGTACTTTTTTATTCGGCAAGTGACGGCGACGAATGAGCTTCCAGAGCGCCAAAACACGGCCGGATCGCGCCTTTTTTCGGGGCGGATCATCGCTGAAATCAGGAAGAGGTAAAGGTTGGTTGGCTTATGTAAAAACATGAACGTTGTATCGCGACCCGCGTTTACAACAAAATGAAAGGGCAAGCGCAATGTGTGCAGCTGGCAGAGGGAACCCAGTGAAATAGCGGGTTACAAGCGATTTTCGAGCCTTATAAACTCGCAAAAACTTTAACCTTTCCCATAAGAAATTGCATCGAAAACGCGAGAGGATTCCATTAAGATCATCTCTGCAAGCCAGTCAACCGAATGTTAAGGGTTACATCAAAGACGATCTTTCAGCTGCTTCTGCGCTGACTTGCGGATATCTCCAGCACCAGCATGAGACAAATGGTTGAAGCAGAGGGCGGCAAATATTGTTAGCGCTTACAGTCCGTTTGGCGTGCATCGGTCATGAAGGAGGTGATCAACTTTTCGAGAGGTAATAAGGATAGTTCCTAGCAAGCGTGAATGCATGCAACACCTGATTAATTCGTAAAAAGCGGAGGGTGTACGATGAAAAAATGGAACATGGTATTGGGGGCGGCCGTGGCGCTGACGCTGACAACCTTATGGGGCCCTGTCGCGGCGAACGTGCAGGCTGCGGATGCAAAAATTACGGCGGCGATAGCCAAAACGCCCGAAAGAGGCAATCCGCTGCTGTCGCATAAGTTCGGCGCCGATCCATCCGCGATGGTGTACGACGGAAGAGTATACCTCTATATGACCAACGACATCTTCGAATACAATGCCGATGGGACCGTGAAGGACAATACATACGGCAGAATCAACAAGATCACCGTCATCTCGTCGGCCGACATGGTGAACTGGACGGATCATGGCGAGATTCCCGTCGCCGGCCCGCAAGGCGCGGCCCGATGGGCGAACAACTCCTGGGCGCCGGCAGCTGCGCACAAGACGATTAACGGCAAGGAGAAGTTCTTTCTCTATTTCGCCGACAGCGCCAACGGCATCGGCGTACTTACGGCGGACAGCCCGATCGGGCCTTTCACCGATCCGATCGGCAAGCCGCTGGTGAGCAGAAGCACGCCGGGAGCTAGCGACGTGACCTGGTTATTCGACCCGGCGGTGCTGGTGGACGACGATGGGAGCGGATATCTTTACTTTGGCGGCGGCGTGCCAAACGGGAAGGAGGCCGATCCGGGAACCGCGCGAGTTGCCAAACTTGGGGCGGATATGACGAGCCTCGATCTGGCTGCAAGCGGTGGATCCGCCAAACCGATCAACCCGCCATGGCTGTTCGAGGACTCGGGCATCAACAAGTATAACGGCAAATACTATTATTCCTATTGCACGAATTTCTCGGGCGCGCATCCGGCGGATATTCCCGGAGGAACGATTGCTTATATGGTAAGCGATAATCCGATGGGGCCGTTCAAGTATGTTAAAACCATTCTGCCCAACCCTGGCGTATTCTTCGGCGTCGGAGGCAACAACCATCATGCCCTGTTTGAATTCAAAGACCAATGGTATATCACCTACCACGCGCAAACCTTGGCCAAGGCGATGGCCGAGAGCGGAACATACCCGCAAATGGGCGGTCAGCCGCATGGCTATCGCAACGCGCACGTCAATAAAGTAAGCTTCGATGCGAATGGCGTCATTCAGAACATTACCGGTGATTACGCTGGCGTTCCGCAGGTGAGCAATCTGGACCCGTACGCGAGAGTCGAGGCCGAAACGATCGGCTGGAACGGCGGCATCTCCACGGCAAGCAATACGGAGCCAGGCGCAATGGTCGAGAGCCTGAACCTCGCCGTGACCGGCATTGACGATGGCGATTGGACGGCGGCATCCAACGTAGACTTTGGCGCGACGGGCGCGGGAACCTTCACGGCTCATGTTGCAAGCGGTTCCAACGGCGGCAAGATCGAGCTGCGTCTGGATCGCCCCGACGGCACCTTGATCGGGACGCTGCCGATTGCCAGCACGGGCGGCGGCGATAGCTGGCAGACGAAAACAACCAGCGTATCCGGCGCGACCGGCGTTCACGATCTGTATATGGTCTACAGGGGAACGGCGGCGGACAATCTTTTCAAGGTCGATTACTGGCAGTTCGGGCAGAAGCGTACGGCACACGAGCTTGCGGCGATTAACGCCACGATCGATAAGCCGAAAATCGATGTTGCTCCCGGCGCCAACCAAGCGACCTTGAAGGTGACTGCCGTATATGCGGACGGAACAAGCGAGGACGTGACGGCTAAGGCGGTCGCAACGCCGGCGCAAGGCGGAATCGTAAGCGTCAATGGGGGGACTGTAACCGGCGTCGGCTATGGTGCAACCAGCATCAACGTCAGTTATGGCGGGAAGAGCGATACCGTTCATATGCTCGTCAAGGATCTGAACAGCGAACTAACTGTGAAACGGTTAACCGTCGATAACGCGTCATTCGCGTTGGAAGCGGGCCGAACGGCGTCTTTCAAAGTCACCGCGGAATACGTGGATGGACATACGGCGGACGTCACGACGAAGGCCGTCTACAGCAGCTCGAATCCGGATGTTGCCGACGTGTCGAACGGGACCATCACGGCAAAATCTAGCGGTACGGCGCAAATCACCGCGAGCTTCAAGGGCGAGTTAGGCGAGCCGGCATCGGTTCCTATAACGGTTACGGTTAACGCGCCTTCATTTGTGGCGATCGAGGCCGAGACCGGAGCTGTGGCGGGCACGATCGAAAGCCATACCTGGTCGCAGGTGGATGGACAATCGACGAAAGCGATGCTATTCGGGCCGGATACGGGCTTCGCGATGACCGGAACGGATGCTGCCACGCTCGCTTCCGGCGCCAAGCTTAGCTATAAAATCAACGTGCCTGCGGCAGGAACGTACAATGTCTGGCTGCTGACGAAGAGCGCCGATTTTTCCGGCGACTCCGTCCATGTCGGCATAGATAACGCTTATCGGTTCACCGCCAACGGCATCCATGGCGTAAGCGGCGGTCAATTCAAATGGGCCAATATCAGCGGAGCCAGCGGTGGCATATTCGGAGGCGCCTCCCTAACGCTAACGGCCGGCGAGCATGAGCTGAACTTCTGGGGCAGGGAAGACGGACTATCGATTGACCGAATTTATCTCACGACGAGCGGTTCAACCGCGGATCCGATCTGGCTGCCCGTTCAACCGCAAGAGCCTACCGCTTCGCTGTCGGCACCGAGCACGGTGAAACCCGGCGCAAGCTTTGCGGTTTCTATCAGTCTGGATGCAATGATACAAACTGTATACGCCGAAGACATCACCCTGACTTATGACCCAGAAGTATTCGAATATGTTAGCGCGGCAGGCGCGAATAACAACATTCAGATCGCGGGCGAGGATACGGACACAGCCGGTCAAGTCAGTCTCATCGCCGCGAATATCGGCGGCGCATCTGGCGCAAGTACACCGGTGCTGAATGTGACCTTTAAGGTGAAGGCCGGGGTCCATGACAAGACGGGAACGATCGCGGCTACCCGGGCCGAGCTGGGCGTAACGGCAGCTGGAACGGAGATCGAGGCTGCGCTTAGCAGTAAGCGCATCGCGGTAGGCAGCGTGGACGTGGGCGTCGATAAGACGGCATTGACGACAGCGATCGCGAACGCGCAAAGTCTCTATGACGCGGCAGTCGTCGGCACGCAGCCGGGTCAATACCCGCAAGCGGCCAAAGATGCGCTGGGCGCGGCGATTAACGCGGCGAAGACAATCAAAGAGAACGGAAACGCAACGCAGGCTGAAGTCGATAACGCCGTAACTGCCCTCAGCAGCGCGGTAAGCACCTTCAAGGGAGCGGTTGTGAAGGAAGCATCCGCGGACTTGAACCAAGACGGACGCTATTCCGTAGGCGACCTTGCGATGGTGGCGAACCATTACGGCAAGAATGCCGGCAGCGCGGATTGGGCGACGGCCAAGAAGGCGGATTTGAACAACGACGGCAAGGTCGATATTGTCGATCTGGCGTTCGTGGCAACGAAGATTCTCCAATAGGTAAATCGTTCGGCTGGTTGTTGACTGATCCAAGATACAGCTCATTAGGATAACAGCCTGCGGCACTGTCTTCAAAGATGGGGGACGGTCTGTCCCCCATCACGCATTGCCTAATCGGGGAGGAAAGCAACAATATGCGGATAAGAAAATGGGTTGCGTTCCTAGTAGTCATGGTCTGCACGCTAGGTTTACTGCCGGTCGGAACAACCCATGCGGACGGAGCCACCGCCAAGAATCCGTTTATATGGGCGGATGTACCGGATGTTTCCGTTATCCGGGTCAATGACGCGTATTACATGAGCAGCACGACGATGCACATGAATCCCGGCGTCCCGATTATGAAATCCAAGGATCTCGTGAACTGGGAAATCGTCAATTATGTCTACGATATTCTCGCGGATAGCGACAAACAGACGCTTTCCAATGGCCAAAACATATACGGTCAAGGCTCATGGGCAAGCAGCCTTCGGTATCATAATGGCAAGTTTTATATCGCGTTCGCTTCCAACGATATCGGAAAAACATTTATCTTCCAGACGACCGATATCGAACATGGAGCCTGGGAGAAGCACGAACTTGCCGGCGGGGTTTATCATGACATGTCGCTGCTGTTTGACGACGACGGACGGGTCTATATGGTTTATGGCGGCGGAACGATCAAGGTCATCGAACTGACCGCAGATGCTACCGCGATCAAACCAGGCGGGATGAATAAAACGATTATTCAAAATGCGAGCGCTCCCGGAGGAACTGGCGGTCTTGGGGCGGAAGGCTCGCACATCCACAAGATCAACGGGAAGTACTACATCTTTAATATTTCATGGCCAGCAGGGGGAATCCGCACGGAGCTTGTCCATCGGGCGGATCGAATCGACGGCAGTTATGAAGGGAAAATCGCCTTAAAATCGGGCAGTCAATCGAACGGCGCCGGCGTAGCGCAAGGGGGAATCGTTCAGACGCCGGAAGGCAAATGGTACGGCATGTTATTCCAGGACTATGGATCCGTCGGTCGGATCCCTTACCTTGTGCCGCTGACATGGAGCGGGGATGGTTGGCCGGTGTTCGGAGATGTCAATGATACCGGCATACCTGCCGAGTTGTCCAAAGCATGGGTTTCATCCGATAGCTTCGATCAGCGCGAGAAGACGATACATCCCTATCACACGGTGACCGCTAGCGGCGAGAATGAGGACAATGGCTCCAATCTTGCGGGCGTATGGCAATGGAACCATAATCCCGACAATCGGTTCTGGTCGCTGAACGATCGTCCGGGATATCTGAGACTGACGACGGGAAGAACGAGCGCTAGTCTGCTTCAGGCACGAAATACGCTTACGCAACGAACATTCGGACCCGAAAGTTCAGGGACGATCGCCATCGATGTGAGCCATATGAAGGACGGAGATTATGCGGGGATTGCGGCTCTCCAGCAGAATTACGGTTTTGTCGGCGTCAAGATGACCGGTACGTCAAAGTCCGTCGTCATGGTCAAAGGCAATTCGAGCTCCTCATCCGAAGCGTCGAATATCCCGCTCTCGCAGAACGTCGTGTATTTAAGGGTCGAGAATGATTTTAAGAATCGGACGGATAAAGCCAATTTCTATTACAGTCTCGACGGCGAGCGATGGGCCTCCATTGGGAGCACGCTTCAAATGTCGTATACGCTTCCTCATTTTATGGGCTACCGTTTCGCCTTATTCAATTACGCGACCAAGACGACGGGCGGTTATGTTGATTTTGATTATTTCAACATCGATGACAAGCTGAAAGGATCGAACCTCGACACTAATTCCGTCGTGGCGATCGAGGCCGAGACGGCAGCGGTCGAGGGAACCATCGAAGGCCACGCCTGGTCGCTCGCGGACGGACAGTCGACGAAAGCGATGCAGTTCGGACCGGATACGGGCTTCGCGATGACCGGAACGGATGCTGCCACGCTCGCTTCGGGCTCCAAGCTAAGCTACAAGGTCAATGTGCCGGCGGCAGGAACCTACAATGTCTGGCTGCTGGCGAAGAGCGCGAATTATTCAGGAGATTCCGTCCATGTCGGCGTGGATAACGCCTATCGGTTCACCTCCAATGGCATTCATGGCGTGAGCGGCGGTCAATTCAAATGGGCTAATATTAGCGGAGCCGACGGAGGACTGCTCGGAGGTGCTGCGCTGACGCTCTCCGCCGGCGAGCATGAGCTGAACTTTTGGGGCAGGGAGGACGGGTTATCGATCGATCGGATCTTCCTGACGACCGGCAATTCGACCGCCGAACCGATCTGGCCGCCTGTTCAACCGCGGGAGCCTGCCGCTTCGCTATCGGCACCGAGCACGGTGAAACCCGGCGCAAGCTTTGCGGTTTCTATCCGTCTGGATGCGATGATACAAACTGTATATGCCGAAGACATCACCCTGACTTATGACCCCGAAGTATTCGAATATGTTAGCGCGGCAGGCGCGAACGACAACATTCAGATCGCGGGCGAGGACACGGACACGGCCGGTCAAGTCAGACTCATCGCCGCGAATATCGGCGGCTTATCCGGGGCAAGCACGCCGGTGCTGCAGGTTACCTTCAAGGTGAAGGCCGGGGTTCATGACAAGACGGGAACGATCGCGGCTACCCGGGCCGAGCTGGGCGTAACGGCTGCGGGAACGGAGATCGAGGCCGCTCTCAGCAGTCAGCGCATTGCGGTAGGCAGCGTGGAAGCGTCGCCGGACGCGAACCAAGACGGGCGTTATTCCATAGGCGATCTTGCGATCGTCGCGAACCATTATGGCAAGGATGCCGGCAGCGCGGATTGGGCGACGGCGAAGCTGGTCGATATGAACAATGACGGCAAAATCGATATTGTCGATCTGTCCTATGTAGCAGCCAAAATTCTTGAATAGGTAAAAGGAGGAGAACGAAATGAGAAGAAGAGTCAAACAAACGATCTCTCGATTGCTCGCCGCAGCCTTGCTCATCCCGGCTGTCTGGATTGCGCCAACCGCGGATTCAACGGCATCGGCTGCCGCCAACACGATCATCGCCAAGAATGCTTCGGTTACGCATGATGTAGCTATTGCCGAGGCTTCAGCCGTATCTTTCGACGCGATCACCTTCGAGAATCAAACGTCAGGCGGCTTTGCCGGTCGGGCGGGAACGGAGACGTTGACGGTAACGAATGAAGCCAACCACACGAATGGCGGTTCATATGCGCTGAAGGTAGAGGGCCGGACGCAGACGTGGAACGGTCCAGCGCTGCGCGTGGAGCAATTCGTGGATCAAGGTTATGAATACAAAATCTCGGCCTGGGTGAAACTGATCTCCCCTGCGAGCGCGCAGCTCCAGCTCTCGACGCAGATCGGGCAAGGCAACAGCGCTAGTTACAATAGCGTGCAGGGCAAAACGATCAGCCAAGGCGACGGATGGGTCTTGCTCGAAGGGACCTATCGCTATACCAGTCTTGGCGACGGGTTCGTGACGATCTACGTGGAGAGCTCGAATAACGCCACGGCTTCCTTCTATATCGACGATATTCGATTGGAACGCGGCTCTGCTCCCATCGCCATTCAGAAGGACTTGAAACCGATCAAAGAGGCTTATCAAAATGATTTCCTGATCGGAAATATCGCATCCGCGGAAGACCTAAGCGGCGTGAAGCTCGACCTGCTCAAGCACCACCACAATGTTATCACGGCGGAGAATGCGATGAAACCCGATGCGACCCAACCGACGAAGGGCAACTTCACGTGGTCGGATCAACTCGTCGATTCCGCGCTGGCGCAAGGGTTGAGCGTACACGGACATGTGCTGGTGTGGCATCAGCAGACGCCGGCATGGATGAATACGGCCAGCGGTTCTCCGCTCGGCCGCGAAGAAGCGCTTGCGAACATGCGGACGCATATCAAGACCGTCATGGAGCATTATGGCGACAGACTCATCTCATGGGATGTCGTGAACGAAGCGATGAACGATAATCCGTCGAATCCGAGCGATTGGAAAGCGGCGCTGCGCAAATCCGACTGGTATAACGCGATCGGCGAGGACTACGTCGAGCAGGCATTCCTGGCCGCGAGAGAAGTGTTGGATGCGCATCCGGAATGGGACATCAAGCTGTATTACAACGATTACAACGATGATAACCAGAACAAGGCGCAAGCGATCTACAGCATGGTGAAAGAGCTCAACGAGAAGTATGCGCAGACGCATCCAGGCAAGCGGCTGGTCGATGGGATCGGCATGCAGGCGCACTATAGCGTGAATACGAATCCGAACAACGTGAAGCTGTCGCTGGAGAAATTCATTTCCTTGGGCGTGGAGGTGAGCATCACCGAGCTGGATATTCAGGCTGGCAGCGACGGGGTTCTGACAGAAGAGCAGGCGATCGATCAGGCTTACTTGTATGCGCAGCTGTTCCAGCTCTACCACGAGCATGCGGATCATATCGCACGCGTGACCTTCTGGGGATTGACGGATGCGACAAGCTGGCGGTCGGCGAACAATCCGCTGCTGTTCGATAAGAATCTGCAAGCCAAACCGGCGTATTACGGCGTGATCGATCCGGCCAAATTCATCGAGGAGCATCCGCCTGCATCGGGAAGCGCCAATCAAGGGTCGGCGGTCTACGCCACGCCCGTGGTGGACGGTGCCGTCGACGAGGCTTGGAGTCAAGCGCAGGCGATGCCGGTTAACCGGTATCAGACGGCATGGCAAGGCGCATCCGGGACGGCTAAAGCCCTATGGGACGATCATAACCTGTATGTACTCGTGCAAGTGAAAGACGCGCAGTTGGACAAGACGAACGTCAATACGTGGGAACAAGACTCCGTGGAGATTTTCGTGGATCAGAACAATGCCAAGACTTCGTCTTATCAGGACGATGACGGGCAGTACCGGGTCAATTTCGACAACGAGACTTCGTTCAATCCGGCGAGCATTGCGGAGGGCTTCGTCTCGGCAGTTCAGAAATCGGGAACGAATTACACGGTCGAGGTCCGAATCCCGCTCAATTCCGTATCGCCCGCCGATGGCAAGAAGCTTGGCTTCGACGTGCAAATCAATGACGCCAAAGACGGCATCCGCCAAAGCATCGCGGCATGGAACGACGCGACCGGAACCGGTTATATGGATCCGTCCGTGTTCGGCGTATTGACTTTGACGGGCAAAACGAACAATTCCAACGCTCCGGCCGCTGCTTTGACTGGTCCCGCTCAAGTATATACCGGACATCCATTCGAGTTGACATACGGTTTAACGAATGTGAAAGCTGACAACGGTATTCTTGCGCAAGACTTAACCTTTACCTACGATCCGGAGAAACTGCAATTCGTAGACGCGGCTTCGCTCGATGATGCGGTAGACGTTATTGGGGTGAATACGGATACCGCCGGCAAGCTCCGTATCCTGCTCGCCGGCAAAGGATCCGACAATGCCATAACGGCCGACGGCGCGATCTTGAAGCTGGAATGGAAACCGCTCCATACAACCGCGAGCACCGGCATTCAGCTTACGCAAGTCGAGCTGGCTAACGGAGAAGGCAAAGAAGTAAGGCTGGCCGCGGCTGGGCATACGCTCCGAATCGTGGATCAGCCTTCCGGCGATCTGAACAACGATGGAAGATACTCCATCGGCGACCTGGCCATGGCTGCTTCCGCATACGGCAAGACTTCCGCCGATCCGAACTGGAGCCAATACAGCATGATGGATCTCAACCGTGACGGCATGATCGATATCGTAGACCTCTCCGCAATCGCGAGTCTGATTCTGCAATGATGCCGATGAGACAATCGCGATAAGTAGCTAGACCAAGAAGCTGCCCGAATTCACATTCGCGGCGGCTTCTTTGGGCTTGAAAGAAGTCGAAGCGCGCCATGATGCTTGCATGAAGAGGTAAAGATTGGCGGGGTTAGGTAAAGAGATGAACCTTGTACTCGAATCGGAAGTTACAACAAAATGAGAACAGGCAAGAACGGAGGTGCGGCGTTGCTACGAACGGTTAGAATCATGAACGCTTCCATTCGCGGGAAGCCAATCAAGTTGGCGCTCAAAATCCCATTTTACTATTTTCTCGTGATCTTGCTTTCGGTCGCTTTCAGCTATGTCGTCTTCAATCAAATCTCGACTAATTCGGCGCAGAACAAAATAAACGAAGCCTCCTTGCAAACGCTTACCTCCATCCAAACCAACGTCGAATTCATGGTGGGTAACGTGAATAACTACTCCAAGATGATCTTTTCGGATGAAAATTTGCAAAACTTGTTACGACAGGGGAATGTATACGCCAATCTGCAAACGCAGTCCAAAGTCAGCCTGTATTTGTACAATCTTATGCAAGCGGTTCCGATTATCGATTCCGTCTATATATTCGACAATTCGGGCAATCTGTTCTCCGTCGGTACCGAGCAATCTCCGACTTTCACGAGGGCGAACGTTCAGGATGCGCAGTGGTACTCGGAAGCGGTAGCCGAGCAAGGGAAATATATCTTGAAGTTAAATGGAAGCGGGGCATTCTCGGAACACGCCGATCAAAATTTCGTATCCTTCATCCGGCTGATTCGAGATCTTGACGACACTTCGCCTCTCGGCGTGCTGGTCATCAATATCAAGGGCGAGGCTTTCGTAAAGGCGTATTCCGAACTACCGAATCAGAACGCCTTGGCATTCGCGATTATGGACGAGCATAATCAGATGATCGCCGCCAATGCGACGGAGGAGGTTCCTTTCGCGCTGTTCGAGCAAGCGCTTGCGTCGGAGGATCAGAATAGGAAGCCAACTTTGCTGCAGACAACCGCGGGCTTCTTTCCTCTGAAATCCGGGTCCCAGTCCTATACGGCATCCGTTCTGTCGGGCGGGAGTTATTCGTGGAAATTCGTGAGCATCACGCCGCATAATGCCATCCGTACGGTCAATAAATCGCTTGTACTGCTGGCGCTTGCGCTGCTCATTATCAACGGAGCCGTCTTCTTCGTGACTTCCTTCATGATTTCGCGCAGTATTATTCAACCGATCCACCGGCTGCTGCGATCGATGACCAAAGCCAAAAGCGGCAGTTTCCAGAAAGTTCCCGCAACGCGCAACAGCTACGAATTTCAGCAGCTTTTCATCGGCTACAATAACATGATCGAACAAATCGATCAGCTGCTGAAGCGGATTATCGAAGAACAGAACACGATTCGCAAAGCGGAGTTGAATACGCTGCAAGCCCAAATCAAGCCGCATTTTCTATATAACACGCTCGACTCGATTACGTCGCTTGCGTTGTCCGGATTGAACGATCAGGTATGCGACTTGCTGGAGGCGCTGGGCGGCTACTATCGCGCGAGCGTCAGCAAAGGACGGGATATCATCACGGTCGGCGAAGAAGTCGAGATGGTGCGCAACTATTTAAAAATCCAAAAAGCGCGATATCGGGATATTTTCGAGGTGGAATACGACGTGGACGAAAGCTGCTGCCCCTATAGCATTCCGAAGCTGGTCTTGCAGCCGCTCGTCGAGAATTCGCTTTATCACGGCATTCGGTCCAAAGGAACGAAGGGGACGATTCGCATCCGCGCGCACCGCTCGGGCGGGATGTTGACGATATCCGTCGCCGATGATGGTCTTGGCATGGCGGAAGAAGAAATCGCGCGCATTATCGCCTCGGAGAGAAACGGGCAAGTCCAGAGTTTTGGGTTGTGGGGCACCCTGGAACGATTGCGCATTTTTTACGATGATCGCAGCCATTTCAAAATTGACAGCGAGCCGGGCAAGGGAACGGCGATCACGTTATTCATACCCGTAGGAGAAGAGGCATGATGGACAAGCTAAAGGTTCTGATCGTGGACGACGAATATCTCATTCGGAATTTGATCCGGATGCGCATCGACTGGGAGCAGCAAGGGATGACGATTATAGGCGAAGCTTCCAACGGGCACGAAGCGCTCGAATTGGTGGATGTATGGAGACCGGATATGATCCTTACCGATATTTACATGCCGGTCATGAACGGGATCGAGCTCAGCGGCATGGTCTTGGAGAAATATCCGACGACCAAAATCGTGATCGTGACCGGACATGACGAGTTTGAATACGCGCGCAAAAGCATCCAGCTCGGGATATCGGACTTCATTCTAAAGCCGATCCGCGCTGCGGAACTGCTCCATGTGACGGACAAGCTAAAACTCAAAATTGAAGAAGAGCGTGCGCGCGTTAGAGAGCTGGAAAGGCTGAAGGAAGACTTGGAGCGGAATTGGCCGTATTTGAAGGAGAAGTTCCTGAATCAATGGTTAACCGGCATGCTGTCCTCGGAAGATATTCGGCAAAAGGCGGATTACTTCCGTATTCCTCTCCATCCGGCCGTCTCGCTCCAGGTTGCGGTGATCGAGATGATCCCGGTATCCGAGCATCTATCCGAAGAGCAGCTGCTACTGATGCGGATGGAAGGCAAGAAAAAGACGGAGGCCTTCTTCCGGTACGAATCGGACGTAATCATCTTACTGGATGCCCGCAACCACATCGTCGCCATCGCCATCGATCGGGACGCCGCGTTCGTAAGCAAGTGCCACAAGCTTCAATCCGACCTCATCACGGCTTATCCATGCGTCGCCAATATCGGGATCGGACGGAAACATTCGGAGCTGCAGGAGTTGAGCCTTAGTTATCAGGAAGCTTCCCGCGCGCTCCAATATAAACACTTCGTCGGCAAAAACCAGGTTGTCTGCTACGAAGACGTCGTCGATCATAGTGGACTGCCTTATCGTTCCGACCCGGACCTGCTCAAGCAGCTGCAGTTCCATGTCAGCATCGGATCGTCCGAACGAGCGGTTGAGATTCTTCATGCTATTTTCGGCGCGTCGTTCTCCAGCGTATCGCAATTTCGCTTGGCAGCGATGGATGTCATCGCGGAATGTCAGCATGCGGCGATCGAACAGCAGATCGAGCATGAGCGCGTGTTTCATCAGGCTACGCTGATGTCCATGCTTAACGCGGATCATTTGCCCGAGTTGAAAACCGCATTAACCCATTACGTCGTTCAACTTGCAACGACCATCCTTTCCAAAAAAGAAGCCCATGAAGGCAGCCTCGTTAGTCGCGTGAAATCGTATCTCGAGCAGAACATGAGCGATCCGGATTTGGGACTTACGAGCACCGCAGCGGCATTTTTCATCAGTCCGGGGCATTTGGGGAGGCTGATGAAGAAGGAAACGGGCCAAACCTTCGTGGAGTATCTTACGAATATTCGCATGAAAAGGGCGGAGACGCTGCTCAAGAGGACGGATCTAAGAGGTTATGAGGTAGGGGAGCAGGTGGGGATTGCGGATCCCCATTATTTCAGCATCGTATTCAAAAAAAATATCGGCAGATCGGTCAACGAATACCGAAGCCTGAAATCCTAACGGTAGATGCTCGAATAATGAAAGCGGATGCTCGTATTTTGAATGGAGTGCGGATGGCTTCCTCCCTAAAATAAGAGGAACAGCAACGATTCACCTGAGGAGGATGAAATTGAAAGCGCTACAAAAAAGCAGAGGAGGAGATGTTTTTGAAGAAGCGAACAAAGCTGATGATGAAGCCGGTCATGATGGCGGCCGTCGCAGCTATGGTGTTGACGAGCGCTATAGGTTCGGGGTCTGATGTTTCTGCAGCCCCAGCTCAAGGGATGCCTGTAGCCAAGGAGACGGGCGCCGCCAACGAGATCGCCAAGAAACCGGCGCCCGGCCCGGCGAAAGTACCCGTAGATAAGAATGGATTGGATGCCCAGGGAAGGATGGTGGCTTATTTCGGATCGCCCGTGATTGACGGAAGCATAGATAAAGCATGGAGCAGCGCGCAGACGGTCACCCCCAAATATGCTTCAAGCAAAGCGGAGGCTTCCGTTGTATTTAAAACGTTGTGGGATGAACATGCGCTGTATATTCTAGCAGAAGTCAAGGACCCGCATTTATCCGTCAAATCCGGTACTCCCTACATGCAAGATTCCGTGGAGATCTTCGTGGACGAGAACAACGACAAGACGCAAGAATATGGCGTCGATGACATGCATATTCGCGTGAATTACGAAAATAAGCTGTCCGTGGATAACGGCAATGCCGAACGGGTCTATACATCGGCGAGAAAGTCGGAGAGCGGCTATGTAATCGAAGCCAGAATCGCGCTCAAGACGAAGCCGGACAACGGAAAGGCGCTAGGCATCGAGCTTCAGTTGAATGACGCGAAAGAAGCGGAACGAGTCGGCACGATCAATGTCTTCGATTCGACGGGCAGCGCTTGGAATGATACGCGGAAATTCGGCGCGGTCCTTCTTGCCGGCAAGACGAAGGGAGCGGTAAGCGGACCCAATCCATACGATCTCTTAAATCTCATTCAACAGGCGCTGAAGCTTGATTTCTCGCTTTATAAAAATTCTGCCAGCGTACAGGATGCCATTATGGACGTCATGGCCGAAAGCGTGATCTATGACGATAAAACCACCCAAGCGCGATTGGACGAACACTATGCGGCGATCAAGGAGGCAATAAGCAAGTTGGAGATGACGGAAGAAGCGGCGAACGAGAAATATTTCAAGGCGGTTCCGGACGAATATCGGCTGGAGAGCAATAAGCCGGGTGCGATTGAACGCGTGGCGTACAAAGCGCCAAATTTAACGAACGGTACGGACGATAAGAAGCTGAATGTGTATCTTCCGCACGGTTACGATCCTTCCGATACGAATAAGAAATATAACGTCCTCTATCTCATGCATGGCGGAGGGGAGAACGAGGACCTTCTCTTCGGCGGACCTGGTCAGAGCAAAGAGTTGAAGCGAATCTTGGACAATATGATCGCAAACGGCGATATGGAACCGATGATCGTGGTGACGCCTACGTTCTATGGCGGCAAGAACGATACCGCCCTGTTCCATGAGGAATTGATTTCGACCATTGTTCCTTTGGTGGAGACCAAGTACCATACCTATGCGAAATCCGCGAGTTTGGACGACTTGAAAGCATCCAGGGCGCATCGGGCATTCGGCGGCTTCTCCATGGGTTCCGTCACGACGTGGTATACCTTTATCCATTGCCTTGACTATTTCAAGTATTATATGCCGCTCAGCGGCGACAGTTGGGTATTAGGTCAGGCGGCAGGCGGCAGCAAGGCCAAAGAAACGGCGGAATACCTTGCCAAGGTTGCCAAAGACGCCGGCTATACGCCGCGGGATTATTACGTGTTCGCGGCCACGGGCAATCTGGATATCGCCTATCCGAACTTGAAGCCGCAGATCGATGCCATGAAGCAATTGACGGATACCTTCGTCTATTCTTCGGATACGACAAAAGGGAATTTCTATTTCATCGTCGGCGATGGCGGCACGCATGCTTGGAATTGGGTGAACCAGTATATTTATGACATTCTGCCGGATCTATTCCAATAGGTCAGCCTAGTGAAGCCTAGCCTCCCGCAGGGGCTAGGCTATTTTTATACGTTCTTAGAGAGACCGAAGGATACCGCCGATTGTGCGGCTAGATGTTCGAATTTTGAAAGCGGATGCAGGTATTGTGAATGGAGTAATCCTGCCGAGACTCTTAAAATGTGAGAAGTAACAACGATTCTGCCGGGGAGGTTATCAAAAGATGAAAGCGTTACTAAAAAGGTCGATGGGGGTTGTACTGGCTGTGGGCGTCGCAGGCAGCTTAGCCGCATGCTCGTCTCAGTCTTCGGGGGAGAAGGAATCGGGCGGGAACGGCACGGTGAAACTGACCCTCTGGGATCAATCTGTAGGCAATACGGACCCGACGGCCAAATTATTGCCTGAAATTATCGAGAAATGGAACAACGATCATCCCGACATTCAAGTCGAACGGACCGGTACGACCGGCGAGCAGTATAAGACCAAAATCAAGACCGCGCTCGCGGCGAACGAGGCGCCCGACGTATTCTACGGCATGGGCGGCGGCAGCTTTATGCAGCCTTACATCAAGTCCGGCAACGTGCTCGACATTACGAGCTATGTCACGGACGACATCAAGGCGAAGATGGCGCCGGGGATGCTGGAGGGCATTACGACTAACGGGAAAATCTACACGCTGCCGGTCTATACGCATATCGCGAGCCTTTACGTCAATACCGAGCTATTCGAGAAAGCCGGCGCCAAAATCCCGACCACCTATGCGGAGCTGCTCGACGCGGTCTCGAAATTGAAGGACGCGGGCATTACGCCGGCGCTCATCGGCGAGAAGGATCGCTGGCCGGGCATGTATTGGTACGACCTCATCGCGATGCGCCAGGCAGGCAATGACGCGGTTCTGGCGGCATTCAAGGATCCTTCCAAGTGGAATTCGCCGGACTTCGTCGCCGCAGCCGCCAAAATGCAGGAGCTCGCGAAAGCCGGCGCCTTCAACGGCAGCATGTTCAGCATGAGCTACGACGAGATGCTCGGCGCCTTCAATGCGGGCAACGGGGCCATGATGGTCCAGGCGAACTGGGTGAATGGCGGCATCGAGGACGCTTCGTCCGCCGTCAAGGGCAAGGTTCAAGTCGTTCCTTTCCCGATCTTTGAAGACGGCAAGGGGAAGAACACCGAGATTTTCGGCGGAGGCCAGGACGGCTTCTATGTCAGCAATTCCTCCAAATACCAGAAGGAAGCCGTTGAATTCCTCACGTATCTGAGCATGGAGCTTGGCACGAAAGGATTCCAGGCTGGCGCTGGACTACCGTGTTGGAATACGGACAGACTCGACACGTCCAGTCTATCCGAACTCGACCAAGCCGCCGCGGAAATCATGAAGACGGGGAACTCGTTCATTACGTGGTGGGACAATATTCTCCCGGCTGAATCGGCGGATACGCACAAAAACTTGATCGCGCAGCTATTGTCAGGGGAGATCACCCCGGAACAATTCTCCGAGCAGATGGCGCAGCTGAAAGCGACGGAGCTGGATCTTTGATCCGGACCTTATCCGAAATCCGATGTGGTTAGGGAAATCCTAACCACATCTTTGATAGGAGAACCATGATGAATACTGTATTTTCGAATAAAACGGCGATTTGCATATTCGTTCTACCGACGCTCCTCATTTTTTGCGGCATCGTTCTGGTTCCGATTTTCGTCTCCAGCTATTATAGCCTGCTCGATTGGAATGGCGTAGGCAAAGGCACATTCATCGGTCTGCGAAATTATGTTGAAATGTTCTCTGATACGCGGGCCTTGCACGCGATGAAAAATTCGCTATTGTTTGCGGCTGCCTCGGTGTTCATTCAATTGCCGATTTCTCTTCTGCTGGCCCTTATTCTTGCATCGGCCGTGAAGGGAGAAGGGGTTTACCGTACGGTCTATTTCATCCCGGTTCTGATCTCTACCGTTGTGATTGCGCAGCTATGGTCGAAAATCTACAACGCGGACTATGGTCTTCTGAACACGCTGCTTAAGGAAGTAGGACTATCCGGTTGGGCGCAAGACTGGCTGGGGCAGAAGAAGACAGCGCTTATCTTCTCCTTTATTCCGACCCTGTGGCAATATATCGGTTATCATATGCTGCTCATGTACGCCGGAGCGAAGTCGATCTCGCAGGATATATTCGAAGCGGCCAAGATTGACGGGGCTTCCCGCGTGCGTACGGCGTTATCCATCACGATTCCTTTGATGAGGCCGATTCTCAAAGTCTGTCTGGTCTTCTCGATTATCGGGGCATTCAAGGTGTTCGATCTGGTCTACGTGTTGACCGGCGGAGGGCCGTTCTTCTCCACCGAAGTGCCGAGCACGCTCATGTACACCACGATTTTCGATACGTACAGATACGGTTACGGAAGCGCGTTATCCGTCTTTATTATCGCGGAATGCCTCGTGTTTACGGTTCTAATCAACACATTCTTCAAAACCGAATAGGAGGTGAGCAAAGTGGGCGCAGCAGAAGCTGCTATGCAAAGAAAGCCAAGGCTCGCAGGTAAAATCATCATGCAAGCGTTTTTGATCGTAGTGGCGATCACGCAGATTTATCCTCTCGTTTGGCTGGCTTTTTTCTCTTTGAAAGATAACGGCGAGATTTTTAGCGGCGATGTGCTGGGACTCCCCAAGAAGTTCCTCTGGAGCAATTATGTCAAGGCATTCACGGAAGGCCAAGTGCTCACCTACTTCTTCAATAGCGTGTTGGTCACCGCGGTTACCATTCTGCTAGTCGTGGTGCTGGCCTCGATGACCGGTTATGCCATCACGCGGATGAACTGGAAATGGAACAATTTGACGATGATGCTCATTCTTCTCGGGATGATGGTGCCGATTCACGCGGCTTTGCTGCCGCTATTCATGGTGCTGAAAAACTTGAAGATGTTGAATACGTATTGGGCCTTGATTATCCCTTATGTCGCTTTCGCGATTCCGATGGCGGTGTTCATCCTTGCCAGCTTTTTCAAAGGCATTCCCCGCGAGATGGAAGAATCCGCGGTCATCGATGGATGCGGCATCTACCGGACTTTCCTGTTCATCGTATTCCCGCTCGTTCGTCCTGCGGTGGCGACGGTATCGATCTTTACCTTCCTGTCCTCTTGGAACGAATTAATGTTCGCGGTGACGTTCATTAACGACGCGTCCATGCAGACGCTGACGGTCGGGATGATGTCCATGGTCGGCACTTATATCACGCAATGGGGCATTATCGGCGCGGGTCTGATGATTACGACAATACCGACGATCGTCATTTATTTGCTGCTTAGCAAACAAGTCCAGAACAGCATGATTGCCGGCGCCATTAAAGGATGAGCAAGTCAAGAAGGGGAGACATGGCATGCGTACAACGATCACCGTCAATACCGATCTAACGGCCGGCACGATCAGCCGGCATCTATACGGGCAGTTCGCCGAACACCTTGGCCGCTGCATTTACGAAGGCATGTGGGTCGGAGAGGATTCGCCGATTCCGAATACGCGGGGTATCCGCAACGATGTCTTGGAGGCGCTGCGCAACCTCTCCATTCCGGTGCTCCGTTGGCCGGGCGGCTGCTTCGCCGACGAGTATCACTGGAAGGATGGCGTCGGCCCGAGGGACGGGCGCAAGCGCATGGTGAACACGAATTGGGGCGGCGTCGTCGAGAATAACCATTTCGGCACGCACGAGTTCTTCGATCTGTGCGAGCTGCTCGAGACAGAGCCTTACATATGCGGCAACGTGGGCAGCGGATCGATTCAGGAAATGCAAGAATGGATCGAGTACATGACTTTCGACGGCGAATCGCCGATGGCGAACTGGCGGAAGGCGAATGGCCGCGAAAAGGCGTGGAAGCTGAAGTATTTCGGCGTCGGCAATGAGAATTGGGGGTGCGGCGGCAACATGCGGTCCGAGTATTACGCCGACGAGTACCGTCGCTACCAGACTTACGTGCGGAATTACGGCGACAACCGGATCTATAAAATCGCGGGCGGCGCGAATACCGACGATTACGGCTGGACCGAGACGATGATGCGGGAGGCGGGCCCGCTCATGGATGGCCTGAGCCTGCATTATTACACCGTGCCCGGAGGCTTCGAACTGAAGCGGCCGGCTATCGGCTTCGACGAAGCCGAATGGTTCGAGACGATGCAGCAAGCGCTTCGCATGGACGAGTTAATTACCCGCCATTCCGCGATCATGGACCGCTATGATCCGAACAAGCGAATCGGCTTGATCGTGGACGAATGGGGCACCTGGTTCCGGGTAGAGCCGGGCACGAACCCCGGCTTCCTCTACCAGCAGAACTCCTTGCGGGACGCGCTCGTGGCAGGGCTTCATTTTCACGTATTCCAGCGGCATTGCGACCGCGTTCACATGGCGAACATCGCCCAGACGGTCAATGTGCTGCAGGCGATGATCTTCACCGAGGGCGCCGACATGCTGGTGACCCCGACGTATCACGTCTTCGAGATGTTCAAGGTGCATCAGGACGCGGAGGCGCTTGCGCTTCATCTCGACACCGGCGAGTACCGCTCGGGAAGCGAAGCGATTCCTCAAGTCAGCGTATCCGCGTCCAAGCGTGCCGACGGCACGATCGATATCAGCCTGTGCAACGTCGACCCGATCGGCGAAGCGCCTGTCGGGCTGCGGCTGCGTGGTTTGACGGGCACCCCGGCGGTGAGCGGGCGAGTGCTGACGCATGCGGACATGAACGCGCACAATACGTTCGAGCGGCCGGAGACGGTGGCGCCGCAGCCGTTCGACGGGGTGTCGGACATTACTCCGGAAGGGCTGTCCGCGACATTGCCGCCGATGTCGATCACGGTGCTTACGCTGCGCTTCTAAGCAGGCGTTGCGCTAACAACGGATGCAAGGGCGGATCAAGCGGAGAAAAGTTCGAATTATTGTCGGATGACAAAAACATACGCAAGTAGAGATCCGCTAATAAGGCGGATCTTTTTTTTGGATACATGTCAGAAGCGGTGATGGTTAATGAAAAGCTGCATATTCTTCGATCGGTAAGTTGATTTATTTCCCATAATCAAGTATCTTGTTTATAAAGTATCTTGATCATCGAGATAATATAATCCTAAGAGGTGACAGCCATTTGTCAAGTGAACGGCACATACAAACCACGGAGCAGCAGGAAACTTTCACATTACGCATGCGAGGCTTAGGAACTCGAACGGTGTTATATCAACAGAGTGTCGCGACCGCGCTCGGGTTATACAATAATGATTTCTTATCTATCGATATCCTGCACGAGAAAGGCCCGATTACGGCAGGCGAGCTCTCGAAACTAACCGGGCTGACGACAGGCAGCGTTACCGCATTAATCGATCGGCTGGAGAAGAACGGCTTTGTTCAAAGACAGCCTGACCCTAATGATCGCCGCAAGGTGATTATTGTTCCTCTGTATGAGGAAAAGGAAGACGTCAGCCGAACGTACCTCCAACTTCATGCGGAGATGGTGAAACTAGCTTCATCCTACACGGAGGAAGAACTCGAGCTCATTACGCAATTTCTTGGCCGAGCGAGCGCGGTCTTGGAGGATCAGATCCATCATCTTCATTCGAATGCGCGCAACAAATCATAAAGAGATCAGGGTGGGTTAAAAATGGCGGTACTCGTTCTATTCGCAACCAAAACCGGAGCAACGACGCAATGCGTAAACGTCTTGTCGGAGCAACTATCGGATTGTACGACATGCAACTTGGAGGAAGACAAGCCCGATATCGGGAAGTTTGACCGCATCATCCTAGGGGCGGGAGTCAGAGACGGGAGAATTTACAAGCCGATTCGGGATTTCATAAAAAAAAACCATAACGAGCTCTTAAAGAGGGATATGGGATATTTTATTTGCAACGAGAAGCCTAAGGAGACGGTTGAAATTATCGAGAAGAATATTCCAGCCGACCTAAGAGAAGCAGCGCGCTGTATTGAATCGTTCGGCGGATATAAAGCCTACAAAGCGCCCAAGGAAGGCGCGGATCAGCTGCAGGGGATTTTCGTCGATAAAATCAAAGCTTTCGCCGAGAAGTTCGCGCAGTAACAAATAAGAGCCTATCAATCCGCTCGAGAGGAATGACAGGCTCTTCTTTGTTAAGAACTCCTCCCCGTGCTGGTTTATAGACTTTTCTTTCGTTCATCCTGACGGAATGGCAGTTTGATTTAGCTCCCTATTAGGAGCATTTTCCTAGCATTAGTTATGGACATGCTTGGGAAAATCTCTATAATAGTGAACGAATGAGCTTCTTCAGCGTTGGCTTATTCCAGAAGGGGGAACACGTTCCGTGCAGCAGCGACATAGCATACCCTCTTATCTCTTTCTATTATCAGGATGTTACTTACTTATCCAATGTTGTGCGGCTATTCTTCTGCCTCGCAGCAGCATGCTGCCTAATCTCATGGTGATAGGCGCACCCTTGATTGTGGCCGCGATGCTCGTGCCTGTTATTCGCCGACATACGGGAAAGCAGCGAAGATTCTGGGTTTACATCGTATGTGGACTTCTCTTTAATGTCATCGCGCATTACATAAAGGCGTTCGATAATTGGACGGTAGGGCCGAAAGTGTTCGATATTCGCGCGGCGGATCTATTCTATTTGGTGGGCTATCTTTTTCTTGTCATTTCGTTGTTCTCGGTGGGGTTTCGTCTAGGCAAAAGGATCCGCTATCTAGCGGACGCGATCACCATCATGACGACGCTGTTTCTGCTCAGTTGGACGTATGTGATTAAGCCAATGTACGCGCAAGCCGAGATGAGCGGCGCGCTTATATGGATCATTAACTTGATGTATCCGCTGATGGACATACTCATGTTATTCGCCATGATAATGTGGAAATATCAAGGGGACATCCAAGTAAGCCGAGCGGCTCAGTTTTGGCTCATCTTGGGTATCTTGAGCTGTATCGCAGGCGATACGTATTTTCTAGTTAATAGCGTAATTAACGATTGCGCGGTTACGCCGTTAATCGGACCACTCTGGAGCATGGCCGCTTTCTTCTTGCTGCTCGCCGGACGTTCCACCTCAGTAACCCCACGTGAGGATAAGCCTGTCGATATTGATCCTGACAAACGGATCAGACATGTGCTGCCGTATATCGGATTAATGATTCTGACCATCAATCCATTCCTACATCCCAGCGATCTGGTCTACAAGCTTGGGTTGGTGCTGGTTGTCGGAGCGCTCGTGATTCGTCAAATCATGCTCATAGCGGAGCGGGAGAAGCTGCTCATGCAAGTGAATGACACACTCGAGCAGACGGAATATATGGCCCGTCATGACGGATTGACCCAACTGCTGAACCGATGGGCTTTCTCGGAAGAGCTTCACGGAACGATACGCCGTGCCCAAGAGCAGAATCAAATGACTGCATTGTATTACTTTGACCTCGATGGATTCAAGCCGGTTAATGACCGTTACGGTCATCAGATCGGTGATCTTCTCCTAAGTCACATTGCTGCACGGCTCTCGCCTCTCATCGAGGCGGAAGGGATATGCGCACGGTTAGGTGGCGACGAATTCGGTCTTATCCTATATCCGGCGGCCTCTAAGCAGCATATCCGCGAAGTCGCGGATTTCCTATGCGAAGAACTGGCGGCGCCCTTTGAGCTGGAGGCTAAGGAAATTCGCGTCACAACCAGCATAGGCGTTGCCATCCTCGATCAGCGCAAAGAAGTGACGGCTGCTGAATGGGTACGCTCGGCGGATAACGCGATGTATACATCGAAACGTAAGGGCGGAAATCAAACGACGATTGTGGAAATGAATGATGACAACAGCGACGTCATCGCAATGAAGAACGAATAAGCGCAGGCCCCGAAGGGCATTTGGCAAGGATTCGTGACCAGTGGCTACACTGGAACACGAATCCTTTTTTATTTTCAATGGGTTACCTTACATACCTTGCTAAACTTTTAGTAGCATATAACCGATAAAATAGTATTCGTCCACATTAACGGCCAGCTTTTCCAAAAGGAACTGCTATGCCGCATATGGTCGGTCGTATTCTACAAGCACATCGGGGGAATCAACATGAGGCAGCAGGGGAAACCACGTAGAAGGATCGCATTCAAGTGGAACAGTATTAATAACAAAGTGGTCATATCCATCGTAGGTGTAACCTTACTATCGCTCCTTACTGTGGGCGTGGTCGTACAGAACAAAGTGAACCAGCAAACGGAGCAAGATTTCAAACAGGCCATGGACACGCAAATAAACAGTGTGGATGCCAGTATTGCTGCCTATTTTTCGGATGTACAGGCTAATGTTAATATGCTCACCAGTCTTACGCTTCTTAAGGAAACCGATCAAAGAATCACCAGCTATGTCGATAAAAAAGGCGTTAACGGCAAGGTGCCGATGAAGCCCCTCGAAGGTGATCCGCTAGAAGCAGAAGTGTATAGAACGTTCAAATCCTTCGTTAGTGCGCATCCTACGGTGGTAGCATCGAGCTTAGGCGCTGAGGCTAATGGCGGATTTGTACAATATCCGGAGAATGATCGGGATGAAGGCTATGATGCCAGGAAGAGGTCATGGTACAAATTGGCCGTTTCGAATCCTGAGCAGGTTAATTTTTCGGATGCGTATACAACATCAAGCGGCAAACTAGTCATTTATGCCGCGAAAGCGATCAAGGATGATCAGAACTCCCTTCGTGGCGTGCTTAGCGTAGACGTCGATCTGGCCAGCTTGACTCAAATGATGAAGAACAGCCCGATTGGAAGCACCAGTTATATCGTTCTTGTCGACCAATTAGGAAACATTATCGCCCATCCCAAAGAAGAAAAATTAATTTCGACCAATATTGTCGATCTGGGGATTAAAGAATTGTCCGATGTGGCCGCGCTTCCGAAGGAACCCTTCGAAACGGAGCTGCAGGATGGCCAGCAATACGTTGTGAGTGTCATTCCGGCTACGAATGCGAACATTAAACTGAATTATGTCGTCTTCGTCAAGAAGGATGAGTTCTCCGAAAGCGCCAAAGAAATCAGAACCATGATTTACATGGTAACGCTTCTTGTCGTTGTTGTTGCAATCGCTGTTGCCTATTTCGTTTCGAATCGGATTTCCAGACCGATTAAGTTTGCTTCTTCCCATCTGAAACAATTGGGGGATGGGGATTTTACGAAGGAGATTCCGGAGAAGTATTTGCGTGCCGGCGATGAAGTCGGCGATATTATGAGAGATGCGAATACGATGCAACAGAACCTTCTGCATCTGATCCAAGAGATATCCAGTGCTTCTAACCATGTCTCTGCATCCTCGAAAGAATTGATGGATTCAAGTGAACAAACCGTAACGACCGCGAATGAAGTTGCAAGGACAATCGAGGAGATTGCCAACAGCACTGGAGCTCAAGCTCAAGACACGGAGCGGGGCGCCGTGCACATCAATGAACTGGGTGCTTTGATGAGCCAGGATCATGCGAATATTCAAGCACTCAATACATCCGCTCACGAAGTAGATCACTTGAAGAACACCGTCATGAGCATCTTGAACGAGCTGGTCGTGAAGACGAAAACAAGCTATGATGCTGCGACAGATATTGCGGATGTCATTGTGAATACGAACGAAAGTGCAGTGAAGATCGAAAATGCAACGAAAATGATCAAGAGCATTGCCGAACAGACCAATCTGCTTGCATTGAATGCTTCCATCGAGTCTGCAAGAGCCGGGGAGTACGGCCGGGGATTTGCGGTGGTTGCGCAGGAAATCAGAAAGCTCGCGGAGCAGTCAAACACCTTTACCGAGGAAATCTCCGTCATTATCAGTGAATTAACCGAGAAAACAGAATACGCGGTAACGAAAATTCGTGAGGTCGAACAAACCGTTCAGTCACAGACAGACAGTGTCCATCAGACGAATGAACAGGTTGTAGGAATCGCCTCCGCAATTGATAATATGAAGCAAGTGGTCGCTCATATTAATAGCTCTGCGAAGAACATGGAAATCAAGAAGAACGAAATTATCGGCGTAATCGAGAACCTGGCCGCAAGCTCTGAAGAAAATGCGGCAGGAACGGAAGAGGTCTCTGCATCAATGGAAGAACAATCGGCTTCCATGCAAGAAGTCTTGCAGGCGAGCAAGCAGCTTGCGAACCTGTCTGAAAACATGCAGAAAAGCATTGATAAATTTAAATATCAATAAACCGTTTAGGCCAGTTCAAGGTTGAATATACAGCAGGATAACGGCAGCCGGTCACAATGTGATCGGCTGTTTGTGCTTATACGTTATACTTATTTTACCCGGCTTGCCGATTGAGCATACGAATTCAAGCTTAGCAGCGAACGGCTCAGGATGGAGATTACTCATCTGCTTATCGGATGATGAATACCATAGACGTATGCGCCTATACCCACTAAACTAAGGTAAGCACAGCGAATAGGGAATATAGGGAGCCATCAAACCGTGACAACAACAAATCACATTCCATCCTGGAAAAAGCTCAGTCTCTTTGCCGTCACCTGGCCTATTTTTATTGATTCCGTTCTTCGGATGCTGCTCGGGACGGTGGACGTCTTTATGATCAGCCGCATTTCGGACACGGCGACCGGGGCGGTGGGACTGGCCAACGAACTCATTTTTTTCTGTATTCTGATGTTCGGCTTTGTCGGCATCGGTACCAGCGTAGTGGTCGCCCAATATATTGGGGCGGGGCGCGAGCAGGAAGCAAGCCGCATCTCGGCGCTCGCCATCACGATTAATCTGGTATTCGGCATTCTCGTCAGCATCGTTATGTTCTGGTTCGGTGAACCACTGATGCGGCTCATGCATCTGAGCACCGAGCAGATCGAAATAGCGGGAGGCTATTTAAAAATCATCGGCGGTTTTATTTGGATCGAGGCACTCTCTTACGCCATTTCGTCGGTTATACGGTCACATGGGAAGACCAAGAGCGTCATGTATGTCACTTTAGGCGTCAATGCGATCCACCTGGCCGGCAATTATTTGCTTATATTCGGCAGTTTCGGCTTTCCGGAATGGGGTGTTACGGGAGCGGCGATTTCGACGGTTGCCAGCCGCTTGGTCGGGATCATCGTCCTCTTCGTGATTCTATACCGATCCATTCCATCGCCGATTCAGTTCAAGGATTACATTACCTGGAACGGTTCGTACGTGAAGAAAATCTTGAGCGTCGGTCTGCCTGCCGCTGGCGAGCATCTGTCCTATCAGTCGCAATACCTGATGGTCATCTCATTTGTTAACCTCATTGGCGTCACGGCGCTGAATACGCACGTCTATGTCATGAACGTCTCGAATTATTACATGGCGCTTGCGCTTGCGATCGGTGCGGGTACGGAGATCATAGTCGGCCAAATGGTAGGCGCAGGGGATATGAATGCGGCTTACCAAAGACTGATGAAGAGCGTGAAAATTAGCTTTGTTCTCACGTTCGTTATCGTAGGCGCAGCCTCGATATTCCGCCATGAGCTGATGGGGATGTTCACGGAAGATCCGAATATCATCGCCGCCGGCGCGACGATATTCTTGCTGTCTATCGTGCTCGAGCCTGGCCGGACGTTTAATATGGTCATCATCAATTCGCTTCGCGCAGCCGGAGATGCGCGATTCCCTGTCTTTATAGGCGTGCTATCCATGTGGGGCGTTTCGGTGCCGCTCGCTTATGCGCTGGGCATCCATTTCGGATTCGGGTTGCTTGGAATCTGGATCGCGTTTGCGGTGGATGAATGGCTGCGCGGGTTCATGATGCTGCTTCGCTGGAGAAGCCGGGCATGGGAGAAGAAAGCGCTCGTCAAGCCGATCAACGCATCCGAACCGGGCATCGAGGTGCAGATTTAGTGCAGTGACAATGGCGTATCAAGTATAGTAACCGTATAGAGGCGTCAAGAACAATTCGATGTTCTTGACGCTTTTTAATGGCTAGCTGTTCCTTCTGTCGTTGAGCGATCGGGCGGCACTTTTATTATGAAGAAATACGAGGTTTGAGAAACACGTTCAGCCTTTCACTTATTTGCTAACAGTTACCGTCATGGGAATCAAACGGGATTGTTGACCTAGGACTTTCGTCGTATTACACTTAATATACTTTTTCAATTGAACCATGTCTTTTACACCAAGGAGCCTGCACAATGAGAAGCATTAAATTCATCTTTATCCTCATCATGACGCTGATGGCAGTCATCATATTCATTTCACAATCCATCTTCAGTTTTTATCAATTTCAGAATCAGGTTTTCAAGGACGCCGAGAAAAAGCTGATTTATCAAGCGGATGCAACCGCCAGTGAGATCAACAACGCACTGGAAAAATCACGGACGTTATCGGAAGCACTATCGCTTACCGCAAGCCGTGCTGAGCTGAAAGATTTAAGTCTGCTGGAAGCATCGGCTTTATCCTACGCTGCGGCGGATCCGCTGATCAGTGGATCTGGATTCTGGTTTCAACCCAACCAATTTGATCCCCAAAAAAGAATCTTTTCCCGATATGCTTATAAATATGAAGACGGCATCCGGTTGGATGAGACATATAGCACAGGCGAATACGATTATCTGAAAGATACCTGGTATGTTAACGGCTTTAAGGGACTGCAGGATGTTTGGTCCCTGCCTTATCTAGATCCAGTTTCCGGATCTTCAATGCTTACCATGACAAGCGCCATCTTGAAGAACGGTGAGACCGTCGGCGTCACGACAGTCGACTTGAATTTGAAAGAACTGCAGAAGAAAATAGCAGACCTGACTGTAGGGGAAAAGGGTTATGCCATGATGGTTGCCTCGGACGGAGCCTATGTCGCCCATAAAGATGCAAATAAAAACTTGAACAATAAAATCACCGATGAGCAGGGCGAATTTGAACCCGAACAAGCGAAAATAATCCTGAGCGCTGCGGCTGGAGGGACGTTCAGGTCCGTTGTGGGCGGCAACAATGTTTATGTGACTTATGCGCCGATCGGGGAAACCGGGATGAAGCTTGTCACGGTGATGTACGTGAGCGAGTTGATGGGACCGATATACAGAAATTTGATTATCAGCGGCATCGCATTCGTAGTGGCAATTGTCGTCTTTATAGGCCTGTTATATCTGTTTGTCACGCGCCAGGTCGTGTCCCCCATTCATCGCTTGGACCGTGAGATCCGTGCTCTCGTGGAGAAAGGCGGAGATCTGACGCAGACAATTCCGATCCTCTCTCGCAATGAGATCGGTCGTTTGGCCGGTTCCATCAATGAATTTATCGCTAATCTGCGTACGATCATCGCTCAGGTCGCACATCATGCCAATACGATCAAAGGGATATCGAGTACAACCGTCCAATCAGCCACTGAAGCGGGTAGCGCTGCTGAGCAAACGGCTGCAATCACGCAGGATGTCGCCGAAGGAGCCGCAAAACAGTCCGAGTATGCGACAGAAATGGTCGACAAATTGGCGGACAATCGGAAGCAAATCATAGAGGCGCAGTCGGCGATTGAACGTTCTGCCGATGCATCCCATCAATCGAACGGGATCGCGGTGCGAGGTGAATTGGAGATCAGTACAGCTGTTCGTGCAGCCGGGCAAATCAATGAATCTACCCATGAGACCATGATCATGATGAATAAATTAAAGGAAAGGTCCATGCAGATCGATGAGATTGTGACGGCGATCACAGCCATCTCCGGAACCACTAATTTGCTCGCACTCAACGCTTCCATTGAAGCGGAACGGGCCGGTGAGCATGGACGGGGCTTTGGAGTTGTAGCCAAAGAAATTCGCCATCTAGCTGAGCAGTCACGGAAATCTGCCGAAGATATAGCTTCATTAATTCGCCTGATCCAAGAGGAGACGAAGGCTTCCGTTCTCAAGATGGAACAGAATACGAAATTGGCTGACCAGTTAACAATCCGTATGGCCACCGGCAATGAAGCATTCCTGGAAATTAAGCGCCATGTGGATGAAACGAGTACAAGCCTCAATCTCGTCCGTGGTACACTGGATAAGCTCGCGATGAATTCGGAACAACTGCTGTTATCCATGACGGACACGGCCGCTATTACGGAAGAAACGGCTGCTTCGGCAGAATCGGTATCTGCTAATGTGGAGGAGCAAAATGCTTCCATTGAGGTAATGGTACATGGTATGAACGAACTGGACCGGATTTCGGAACAATTGCGCAATGAGGTGGCAAAGTTTAAGGTCTAGCTTGTACAGACCGGAAGATGCACATTGAGGATCCGCTTGGTTAGCGGATCTTTTTTATGTAGGCAACGGAACATGGAGCTAGGGATTCCGCCTGCAGCGTGCGTTCGCCATATCCCCGACGACGTGGCATGCCGAGCGGGCACCGTCTTCCAGCAGCGGCGCCCAATGTCCGGTCTCCTTGGCGACCGACTCGCTAGGGGAACGCTGTAACCTGATCTTCCGACTTGTCTTCGTGCCCGTCTGCGGTCGAGCATCGAACCGTGCCACAGAGCGATTCCGAAACGGGTTTCATCCCTTATCCTTATAAGCATAACGATAGTGCTAGGGGAGAAAGTTATGGAAGATAGCTTGAAGGTATACGTGCTGCTGACCGATACGGGGACGATCTTCACGAGGCTCATTAAGCTATTCACCAAGGTGCCGTTGAACCATGCTTCGATTGCGCTGGACTCGTCGCTCGAGGAAGTGTACAGCTTTGGCCGCAAGTGCCCGAAGAACCCGTGGATCGGCGGATTCGTACGGGAAGATGTACGGGGCGAGCTGTTTGAGGGCGCTACGTGCGCCGTGTTCTATTGCAAGGTCGACCGGGAATCGTTCGCGCGGATGAAGTCCAGAATCGAAGAGATTAAGCGGAATGAGCACCAATACAAATATAATCTGCTCGGCTTGTTCGGCATACTGCTCAAGAAGCGAATCAGGCGCGAGCGGGCTTACTTCTGCACGCAATTCGTCGCCGCGATGCTGGAGGAGAACGGGATCTCCGTCAGCGCCAAACCGTCCGAGCTCACTACCCCGTATGATTTCGAGCAGACGAATGCGCTGCGTACGATGTATCGGGGGAGTTTACGCACTTATATCGCCAGGCAGAGGGAGGATATGCACATCGCCGCGAAGTAAAGGCTGATCTTGGCTTACGACGTCGAGAACCCGACCAGCGGCGCATCGCCATCGTGACCGGAATCACTAGAGCAGCTATTGATTAGTTGCTCTTTTTGTCGTGCTAGCTATCTTGCTGATCGGCGATCACTCGCCTCAGGCTAAAGTCGTAGTGATGTTCCAACTTTCTGCCGAGGTAAATCCTATCCCTGTACTCTAAACTTGTATTAAACAAATAAAGGATAGGATGGAGTAGCCCTCTAGCTCAGGCAATGTGAAAAGGAGGACAATGAATGGTAGCTGCGGATTGGATTCACGTTGGCAGACTGGAGCAACTGCAAGCAGAAGGCGTTAAAGTCGTGAAAGGCGGAATCGCCGTGTTCGCTCACGAGGACGGTGCGGCGGCCGTTGACAATCTCTGTCCGCATTTGGGCTTCCCCTTGCATTTAGGGAGCTTGTGCAACGGGATCTTAACCTGTCATTGGCACCACGCCCGTTTCGATCTTTGCAGCGGCGGTACCCTTGATCCTTGGGCGGACGATGCCTTGGCTCATGAGGTGAGAATCGAACAAGGCGAAGTCTGGGTACATGCCGCGCCCAAACGCGTAATGAACAGAGACGAACTTAGGCAACGGCTGCAGGAGGGGCTCGAGCAAAATATCGGCATCGTTATCGCCAAAGCCGTCGTTGGACTCATCGAAGCCGGCGTATCGGAAGACGAGATCGTTCGTATTGGGATTGACTTTGGCACGGCTCAACGAGGAGGGTGGGGCAGCGGGTTGACCATACTTGCCGCGATGAGAAACGTGCTGCCGAAGTTGGATAAAAACGGCCGGATCTTAGCGTTATTCCACGGCTTGTCCCATGTCGCGCGTTCTGGCGCGGGAAGTGCGCCGCGCCGGTTGCTGCAGCCTTTACCGAGCACCGAACTGCCCATCGAACGCCTCGCCGGCTGGTATCGCGAATGTATAGAAGTTCGCGATACGCAAGGAGCAGAGAAGGTGTTATTAACTGCGCTCGCGGGCGGGAGTTCGCCGGAATTGCTGGCGGATATGATGCTGGTAGCCGTCACGGATCATTTCTATCTAGACGGCGGCCACACGTTCGACTTCCACAACAAAGCTTTTGAAATGCTCGCCGTCTGCGGGCCGGATATGGCAACGAAAATTCTCGCTTCTCTCACGCCCATGATGAGCAACCCCTCTCGCGGCGAAGAACAGCATCATTGGCAAGCGCCTGTAGATCTCGTGACTCCCCTGAAGGAAATATTCGAACGGATGCAAGCTTGCGGTCCTGCAGCAAATCGTTCGGCCGAACCCGGCAAGATCGTCTTTGAGGACGAAGCATTCGTAGAACAACTTCTAAGCGACCAGCCCCTGACGACACTTGGCCGAATGGAAGAGGCGCTGCAGAATGGCGTTCCGGCAGCGCATATAGCGCGTCTGATCGCGCTCGCGGCAGCTGAACGAATCGTACGATTCCATACTCAAAATGATTTTAGAGACTGGATCGCGGTGCTTCACACCTTCACCTATGCGCACGCTGTACATGAGAGAATGATTCGGTCTGCCGAGCCACTACTGAATCGCGCGCTTTTCTTCGGTGCCATCGCACTCTACCACGACCGGTTCCTTAATGTCCCGCGAGCGCCCAAGCCAAAAGCAGACGTCTATCGGAGCGAAATAGCCGACGCCTCGACGGATCAATTATTGTCGCTTCTGGATCGTCGTCAGCAGGTGGAGGAGGCTGCGGGCTGGGTGTCGGCGTACCTCGAGGCCGATCGGGATCCGGCCGCATTAATCCAAGCGCTTGGCCATAGCTTATTGCGCGAAGATGCGGAGTTCCATTCCTTTCAACTGTTCGAAGCGGCGGTAACGGAATTCGACCACTGGCGTAACATGCCGGGCGATTTTGCTTCGCGTGCCGGAGAGGTCATGCTCATCGCATGCGCGCGTTATTTGGCGGCGCATGCGCCGACAGCCCGGGAATTGCCTCGTACCGCGCATATTGCGTGGCGGCTGCATCGCGGCGAGAAATTATTCGAATCCGAGTCATGAATGGATAAGTTGACGTGAGCGCGGTTGCGTGCGGCCGCATGCATGTCAGGGAACGTAATAAGAATGCTGACCGTTGGTTTTCCAATGGTTGGCATTTTTTTGCGGTATGAAACCACGGCCTCATAACGAACCCTGTCACCGTCTAGTTACTGCAGCTCAGCCTTAGCCAAATCATGGCGATGCGCCATATCGGGAAGGAATCGTTCGAGAAATGCATCCGATTGCGACAGGACGGACCGAAAACTACGGAGGGTCGCGAATAGTTAAGGAGTAAGGAAATTTTTTTGCTCTTCACGATACGTAACGTATCAAAATAACGATACCAATTGGAGATATTCACATGAGTGCCATCGCAGGAATCGTCCAGCATGCGGGCTTGTCGCCGGATGACCGCCAGCTCGAACGAATGATGCAGGTCTTGGAGCGTTATCCGGCCGACGATCGGCGAATGTGGCGGACAGCGCATGCAGCCTTCGGCTGCCATGCGCAGTGGATCACGCCCGAATCGCGCGGCGAGCGGCTCCCTTATTACTGTGAGCGGACCGGGCGGGCCATTACGGCCGATGCCATTCTGGATAATCGGGAGGAGCTGTTCGACCGGCTGCAGATCGAACGCGGTATGCGCGCAGGGGTGACGGACAGTGAATTGATTCTTGGTGCTTACGAGGCTTGGGGAGACGAGGCGCCGAGGTATTTAATCGGCGACTATGCGTTCGCGATCTGGGACGCGAAGCGCAGCAGGCTGTTCGGGGCGAGGGATTTGCAGGGCAACCGAACGCTCTATTACAGCGCGGGGGAGCACCGGTTCGCTTTCTGCACCGTTATCGGTCCGCTGCTGGAGCTGCCCGGCATCAGGCGTGAGGCGGACGAGTCGTGGCTGGCGGAATTTCTGGCCATCCCGGTCATTCTGGATACGGTCGACGTGCATGCCACGGCCTATCGGGGAATCAGGCAGATTCCGCCCGGTCATTCCTTCTCGCTGACCGGGGGACGTTTGAGGCTGCGGCAGTACGATGCGATCGCCGTTCCGCAGAAGCCGCTCAAGCTGAAGACGGATGGAGATTACGTCGAGGCCTTCTGTCAGGTGTTCCGCGAAGCGGTCCAAGCGAGGCTGCGCACATTCGGGGAGGTCGGCGCGAGCCTGAGCGGCGGCTTGGATTCGGGCGCGGTCGTAAGTTTCGCGGCCGAATCGCTGCGCGGTCAAGGGAGGACGCTGCATACTTTCAGCAGCGTACCGCCGGCCGACTTCGTCGACTGGACGCACAAGAGCATGGAGGCCGACGAATCCCCGTTCATTCAAGCAACGGTCCGGCATGTCGGGAACATCTCGAACCGCCGCTTGGATTTTGCCGGGCGCAGTCCGTTCGACGAGGTCGACGAATTGATTGGGCTTATGGAAGCGCCTTACAAATTTTTCGAGAATTCGATCTGGATCAAAGGCATGCTCGAGGAAGCGAGCCGGAAGGGGATCGGCGTTTTGTTGAACGGGGCGGCAGGTAATTTCACGATCTCGTGGGGGCCGGCGCCGGACTACTATGCCCGGCTTTTGCGGAGGCTGCAATGGAGACGGCTGAATGCCGAATTGAAGGCTTTCGGCCGCTATAACGGGGTCGGCCGCAAGAAATGGCTGCCTTATATTGCAGGGTTGGCGTTGCGCCAGGGGAGACATTCTTCCAAACGGCGGTCCGAAGAAGAACGGCCTTCGCTGATTCATCCGGAGCTCGCCAGGCGAACGAACGTGATGGAGAAGCTTCAAGGCCATGATGTCGGATTATCCGAGTGGAGCGAGCATGCTTCAAGGGCGTATCAGTTCGAAAATTTGGCCGCGGCCAACCATCAGGGGACATCGGCAACCAAGCTGGCGCTTCAATACGGCGTGGCCGAGCGCGATCCGACGGCTGATCCGCGGGTGATCCGGTTCTGTCTCTCCCTTCCGATGGAGCAATTCGTCCAAAACGGCATGGACCGGGCGCTTGTCCGCAGGGCTACGGCAGGCATGCTTCCGGAAGAGGTCCGTCTCAATCAGAGGGTACGCGGCGTGCAGGGAGCGGATTGGATTCACCGCATGCGCTTCTCCTGGCCGGCATTGACCGATGAGGTGCGGCAGCTGTGCGCAGATCCAGCCGCGGCCGCGTATCTGAACACGGACCAGATTCGGCAGTCGCTTCAGAAACTCGGCCCTTCGCCCAGGGTGGAGGCGGCGTTCGATCCCGACGCGCGGATCGTCATGCAGAGCCTGATCGTCTATCGATTCCTTCGCCGGTTATCCGGATCGAAGACTTGAAAGGAGGTGATACCATGAGAAAAGACTGGCAGCAACCGAACCTGGAAGTGCTGGACGTCTCCGCGACAATGGGCGGACCGAACGGTTTGTATCCGGACAAGAACGGCAAAGGCGCGAACAACGGCAAGCCGCATGCTTCCTAGATAACGCTCTTTTAGTATGGAAAACAGACCCTTATGCACGCGAAGCGTATAAGGGTCTGTTTCCCGTAGAAAACGGGGCGGCGGGTTGTCCAGCTAACAAAAAAAGGGGGATCATCATGGAATCGAACGTTCAGCAGCAGAAGGTGTACGCTTCCTTCGGCCTGCGAATCGCAAGCGAAATCGAGCTGCCGGAGCTTCTCCCGGGCAAGCCGCAGGAGCCGGATTGGGCGGATATCGACATCCGTCTGGAGGATCTTGAATCCGTGTGGCGGGAGCACGAAGTGCCGGGCGACTATTACGCGTTTCTTCCGGACCGGTTATTGTTCTATGTGCCGGATATCGCCATTTTCAGCGTGAGCGGAGGGCGGGAGATCGGCGTCTCTCCGCTGCCCGGCTCGGAGGAGAGGGCGCGTCGTCTCTATGTCCTCGGCACCTGCATGGGCACTATCTTGATCCAGCGCAAGATACTCCCGCTTCACGGTAGCGCCGTTCTCATCGACGGCCGGGCGTATGCGATCGTCGGGGATTCCGGCGCTGGCAAATCGACGCTGGCGAAGGCGTTCGTCGAACGGGGCCACAGGCTGCTGAGCGACGATGTCATTGCCGTGTCGCAGGCCGGCCCACATGGCCGGCCGATCGTACAGCCCGCCTACCCGCAGCAGAAGCTGTGGCAGCAAAGCCTCGACCGGTTCGGACTCGATAGGCGGAGCTTCGAGACGCTCTACGAGACCAAATATGCCGTACCGGTCCGCTCGAGGTTTTGCGCGGATCCGATGCCTCTGGCCGGCGTCTTCGAGCTCGCCAAGTCCGAGGAGGAGGAGATCGAGCTGGCGCCGTACAAGGGTCTCGAGTCGCTGTCGGTTTTGCGGATGCATACGTTCCGGCAGTTTCTGATTCCGCAGTTTGGGGAGGATTCGTGGCATTTCTCTGCCATTGCGCAGTTGGCCGGTCAAATTCCGGTCTATCGCTTAAGAAGGCCTGAGGGACCGGGCTTCACGGCATACGAGCTCGTCGACCGTATCCGAGCCGCGGTATCCGGCAGCTGAGGAGGAAGCCCGATTTGAAGGAGTTATTCATTTATGTGCGCAAACTGAGGCAATTCGCGGGGCTGAAGCTGTATGTGAGCATGGTCGGCATGCTGGCCGCCAGCCTGCTTGAAGGAGCGGGTGTCGTCCTGCTCCTCCCGCTGCTCACGCTGGCCGGTCTGGCCGGGCCCGCCGCTACCGACGGGTTTACGCTGCCGCTTCACATGCCAGCTCCGCTTCGCGAGCTGCCGGATGGGATGGGCCTGCCCGCGGCGCTCGCGATATTTGCGGCAATCCTGATCGGCCAGGCCGGGCTGCAGCGCCGGCTCAGCATCCTGAGCGAGCAGATCGAGCAGGGATTTATCCGTAAGCTTCGCCAAGACCTGTACCGCGCGATGCTGCAGGCGGATTGGTCGTTCTTCCTGAAGCAGCGCCGGTCCGACTTTATCCATTATCTGACGGGCGAGCTATCCCGGGTCAGCTATGGGGTCTACTTGTTCCTCCAGCAATCCATGACGCTGCTGTTTACGCTCGTCCAGCTCGGTCTGGCGCTGTGGCTGTCGGTCGAATTGACGGTCGGCGTACTCTGCTGCGGCGTGCTGTTGGCGCTGTTCGCGCGTCGATATACCCGTAAGTCCCGGCGAATCGGGGAAGCGACGACTTCCCTCATGCAGCTGTACTTGGCCGGGCTGACCGACCATTTGGGCGGCATGAAAGAAATCAAGAGCAGCGGCCTGGAACGCCAACATTACGGCTGGTTCCGGGAGCTGTGCAGCCGGATGGAGCGGAATATGGTCGACTTTTCGACCGTGCAGGCCAGTTCCCGTTTTGCCTATAAAGCGGCGTCCGCGCTGCTGATCGTGCTGTTCGCATATGCGGCTCTTGCCCTGCTGCACGTCCAGGCGGAGAAGCTCGCTCTGATTCTGGTCATCTTCTCGCGCCTATGGCCGAAGTTTCAGTCGCTGCAGTCCGGTGCGGAGCAGCTGGCTCAATCGCTCCCCGCGTTCAAGGCGCTGGCCGACTTGCAGTCGGAACTGGCGGGCGTCCAATCGATGGACGTAGAGAAAGAACTTATCGAAGCAGGCCCGGCGGCGCTTAAGCTGGGTATCGAATGCAAAGGCGTCTATTACCGTTATGAGGCGGATGCCTCCGCTTACGCGCTCGAAGATATCCGTCTCTTCATCCCTGCGGCCGGCACGACGGCAATCGTCGGCCAATCGGGAGCGGGCAAGAGCACCTTGGTCGACGTTCTCGTCGGGCTTGCCGTCCCGGAGCATGGAGAGGTGCTCATCGACCGCAAGCCCCTGACCGGAGAGGGCGCACTGGCGTTGCGCCGTACGGTGGGCTATGTCTCGCAGGATCCGTTCCTGTTTCACGCCAGCATCCGGGACAATCTGTCGGCCGCCGCTCCCGGAGCCTCTGAAGAGGAGATGTGGGAAGCGCTGCGCTTCGCAGCGGCCGATCACTTCATCCGCGATCTGGCGGACGGACTCGATACCGTTCTCGGGGATCGGGGCGCCCGCTTGTCCGGCGGAGAACGTCAGCGGATCGTGCTGGCCAGAGCGATTCTGCGGAGGCCCGCCATCCTGATTCTGGACGAAGCAACCAGCGCGTTGGACGGCGAGAACGAGGCGCTGATCCAAGAAGCGCTGGAACGCCTCCATGGCAAAATGACGATCATCGTCATTGCGCATCGGCTGTCGACGATCCGCGGCGCGGATCAAGTCGTCGTCATGGAGAACGGCCGGATCGTGCAGCAAGGGGGATTCCGCGAACTGGCGGGCGATGTCCGGGGGGCGCTCGGCATGATGCTAAGTAGAACGGAGGCGGGCTAAGCGCTATCGGTTGAGGGAGCGGTTCTTCTCGTATAGTTGTTGGAAAGGCGCCAGAGGGATAACATCCCTTTGGCGCCTTTTGGTGGAACGTCCGAAGGCTCATCGCCTGACGCCAAATGGCAGCGCGATTGCCATCGCAGCCGTTGACGAGAACGGGCAGAGAGGCGGCAATGCGCCGCTTCTCTGCCCCGTTTGTTCGTCACTCATGCCGGCACGTAAGGCAATCGGATACGGATGACCGTTCCGCTGCCGAACCAGCTATTGATCTCGATCCCGTAATCCTCCCCGTAATGGAGCCGAATCCGGTCGTTCACGTTTTTCATGCCGATATGTTGATTGGCTGCGCGGTCCGTCGAACGAAGCGTGTCCCGAAGTCTCGCTAATCGTTCCGGATCGATGCCGACGCCATTGTCCGTCACGGTAATCTCCACATAACGGTCTTCCCGCAGCTCCGATTGAATGACGATTTTGCCGCCATTCTCATGCGGCTCCAGCCCGTGCGTCAGCGCGTTCTCGACGAGCGGTTGGATGATCATTTTCGGGATAAGGATGTCTTGCAGCTCCGGTACGTGATACTGCTCGAACTGAATGCGTCCCGGGAACCTGCCTTGATGAATCGTAATATAGGCGGCGACGATCTTCAGCTCTTCCTCCAGCGTGACCTCGTTCGTTCCTTTGATGCTGTAACGAAGCATCCGGCTTAAGGCCGCGGTCATCTCATAGATCTCCCGATTCCCTTTCACAATGGCGATGCCTTTGATTGCATCCAATGTATTGCTTAAGAAATGCGGTTTGATCTGGCTTTGCAAGAACGACATCTCCGCTCGCTGCCGTTCGATATCTGCTTGGTAGAGCTCGCCTGTCGTCTCGAGCAGCTGCTGCGTCAGATCGTTGATCCGGTTGAGCATCGTGTTGAACTGGGTCGAGATTACCTCGATCTCGGCATAACCCTCCAGCTCCACCTTCGTATGAAGCACCTCCAGATTGCCGCTCTTCAGCCGTTTCATGAACGCGATCAGCTTCCCGAGCGGCTTCAAAATATTCATCATGAGGATGAAATACGGAATGGTGACAAGCGCAAGCGTGATGAGCAGCATGATATAGCTCGTTCGCTTCAGTCCGTCCAGCTCTTGGACGAGCTTGCCGATCGGAACTGCCGATACGATATTGCCGTTAATCTCCGGCAAAGCGAACGACTGAATCGCGTACGACTTGCCGTTGATCTTCTCGACAATCGCGCTTTCCCCATAATCCGAATAGAGCGCTAGGCGTTCTTGGTCTAGATGAAGAACCGAACCGCCCTCGTTCGCGTAAGCCAGCTCGCCGTTCGTTCGAAGATAGATGCTCGTGCCGGCCAATCGTGGGAATTTCTCGATTTCGGATTGAATGGATTTGGCGTCCAGGACAACCGCGATGAAGCCGATTTTCTCGCCGTACCGGTACGTATCGCGCGAAGCGAACAAATTCATGCCGAACAGGAACATATCACGGCCGAGCGAGGGATCATTTTGAATAAATCCGCCGTAGTGGACATCGACATCCCTGTCCTTCATGTTGGCCATCATGCGCTGCGCGATCGTGATTTTGCCCGTCAACGTGCTGTGCTTGCCGGATGCGTTCACGATAATAATGTCGATGATATCCGGGGTCGTGCTTTTGATGACGCCCATTAGGCTGTTTACTTTCTTCGACAGCTCGTACGTCCGGTAATCGTCGTTCTCGGCTAGAAAATCTTGTACGGTCGCGTCGTAGCCCATATTGACCATGACGGCCGAGATTTTGGCATAATTGTCGGATACGCGCTGCTTCAAATTGGATACGAGCTCCATGTTGTATTGCGTGTTCTGATCGACGATCACTTCGCTGGATTGCCGGAAGGCCATGATGCCGACAAGCGGAATCACGGCAAGCAGAATCGCGCCGATCGCCAGCACCTGCGTCCGAATGGATAGCTTCTTGATCGCTCTCATCGCGCCTCCCGGTACTGAGTCGGCGTCATGCCGTTAAGACGCTTAAAGATGCGGGTGAAATAAAAGTAGTCGTTAAAGCCGCATTTCTCGCCGATCTGACTGACCGTCATATTCGTCTCGGCCAGCAGCTTGCACGCGTATCGGATGCGCAGGCGAGATAAATATTCCACGAAGTTCTCCCCGACCTCTTTCTTGAATAGCTGGGAAAGATAGGTGGGACTTAGGTGGAACTTCTCGGATAAGCTTTGGACCGAAATTTCTTCGTTAAAGTGATGATGAATATACCGCAGAATGTCCTTAATCCGGCTATGCGTGACGCCTGCAAGTCGAGAAGACAGCTCGTCCGAGAAGTGGTTGAGCGTATGCATCACGAGATAATCGATCATCGCGTCGGCTTGGCCAAAGTCGTAATAGAGTTGGTCATAGCCATCGAGGAACCGGGTCTGCACGTTGACGCCTTCTCTAGTGAAGAGGTACATCACGGTATTAAAGATCAGATTCGCGTCCCTGATGGACAGCAGACCGCGGTGGAATAAAGGTCTGCAGGACTCCATGACCGCGGTGAACCGAATGCTGTCCTTCCGGGCAAGCACGTCGGCCAGCTCCGTGAGCAGATCGTCGATCGGCGACCCCGAAGGCTCTGACGCATGAAAGATGCCGCGCTTTCCCGTCGAGAAGGAACCGTAAGCCGCGAAGGAGGCCGCCTCCAGCGCGGCTACGAGCTCGACCGGAGAGGAAGAGGGCAAGCCGACGCCAACGCTGAATTCCGGGCTGTTGCCAGAGAAGTCAAGCGAGCTTAGGAAGCTCTGGACTTCATGGCTGTATACGAAGCAGCCTATGCGTCTTCTGGACATGCGGAAGCGAAGATGGATAAGATCCGCGGATGGAGCGGGAGCATAGCCGTGAATGACGATTGGCGTGACGGGAAGTCCGGCGCTTGGCGGCATGCCGGCGTTAGCCAGTTTCTCCTTCAGAAGCTCCTCGTTGCCTGAGCATAGCACTTCATATAGATCCTCTGAGTCTTGATGGGGCTCGGACTTGGCGTGGTTGTTGAGGGTGTGTGCGAGCCGCTCCAATAATCCTTCGATCTCCTCGATCTCGAAGGGCTTCAGACAATAGCCGAACGTGCCGTAATTCAATGCTTTCTGCGCATAGGCGAATTCCGCGTGTCCGCTTAGCACGGCGAAGTAGGTGTGAGGCGAGAGGACTTTGCCTCGTTTAATCAGCTCTAGTCCGCTGACGAGCGGCATTTTAATATCCGTCAGCACGAAGTCCGGCAAGAGCGTCTCGATCAGCTTCAGCGCCTCCTGTCCGTTCTCCGCTTCGCCCACGACTTGAAAGCCGTATTTCTCCCAATCAACGCCCGCTTTAATGCCCTCTAGAATCCATCTCTCATCATCTACGATGATAGCTTTGTACATAGGCGTTGCCCCCTTATTAAGCAATCGTATCGAGCAGGAACTTGAATGGGTATAGAAAAAAATTCGATAAATATGGACATTGCCATGAATTCAAATCAGGAACTTAATTTCATACGAATGGACAGCGAAAATAACGTTTTTATCTATACGGAACGAAACTAAGTTTTCATTATAATATGGCTGCATACAGGATGAAAGGTGTTGAAGGCAGCACCAACAAAGGAGTGAGCAAGCGTGCCAAATTTTCATCCGCAGCCCGTCTATTATCCCGATCTAGCCGGGTCGAAAGCCTACCGTATCCCATCCATGATTACGACGTTGAAGGGTACGGTCATCGCGGGTATCGACGCCAGAATCGCCGATCAGACTGACAATCCCAATCAGATCGATGCCACCATTAGACGGAGCGAAGATCACGGCAAGACGTGGGGAGAGGTGCAGAAGCTGGTCGCGTTCGCTGGAGAAGGTCTCGATGGGGCGGCGGCGATTGATACCTCGCTGCTGCAGGATCAGACAACGGGCAACATATTTATGATCTATTGCCATACGCCCGGAGGAATCGGGCTATGGAACAGCAATGCCGGGCGCGGATTCGATACGGACGGACGAAGACTGTTATATGACCGGGAAGGAAGCGAATATGCGCTGGAGACAGATGGAACCGTCACGAATGGGGAAGGTCTGATCACCGACTACAAAGTTGACCCGCAAGGCAACGTATTCAAGCAGGATCGGCCGCAGGGGAACATCTATTTCAAGCAAGGCACAGATGCCGATGAAAGTCTGCTGGAAGCGCGGACATCGTTTCTTCAGATCATTCAAAGCGAAGACGATGGCGTGACCTGGTCTACGCCAAGAGACTTGAACCCGATGGTGAAAGAGGAATGGATGCGGTTTATCGGTTCCGGGCCGGGCTGCGGCATACAGCTGATGCATGGGAAGCATGCCGGACGATTGTTGTTCCCGATCTACTTCTCGAACGAAGCCTATCAGATGTCATGTGCCTGCATTTATAGCGACGATCATGGCGTCACTTGGCGGCGAGGCGAATCGCCGAACGACGGCAGGATCGTTGATGGCGAGACGTTGTCCGCGCGAACACTTGCGGAGAACAGGCATAATTTGACCGAAACCCAAGTCATCGAGCTGCCTTCCGGAGAGGTCAGGGCGTATATGCGCAATCATGCGGGAGTCCAGAGAACAGCCATTGCTTCGAGTTACGATGGCGGGCAAACCTGGGGCGAGGTTACCTTCGACATGGCGCTGACAGACCCGACTTGCCAGTCCAGTGTCATCCTATATCCCGACCAGGGCGACGGCAAAGTTCGCGTCCTCTTCTCCAATCCGAGCGATGAGAAGACAAGAGTGAAAGGAACCGTCCGGTTAAGCGAAGACGGGGGCATAACCTGGCCGTACAGCAGAGTTGTGGAGGAAGGGTTCTTTGGGTATTCCTGCTTGACCGCGCTGGCGAACGGGGAGGTCGGCATTTTGTACGAGCGCGTCTTCGACTACTCGGATTGGAACAACATGGACATCCCGTTCGGATCGTTCACGCTGGAGTGGTTGAAAGCCGGCGACGAAGCCGAGCCGGTAGAGGCCTGCACGTCGTTCCCGACCTATAGGAACAGGATGGGATTGTTCGAGGTATTGCCGCCCGTTCGCGACGCCGTCGTTTTTGCGGGGGATAGCCTGACGCAGCGGAATCAATGGTCGGAGTTTTTTGCGGATGTGAAGGTCGTGAACCGCGGCATTGACAGCGACCGCGTCGCGGCGTTGGCGCAGCGATTGGATGCGATCCTTGCGCTCGAGCCACGCAAACTCTTTCTGATGATCGGCATCAACGACGTCTACGACGGCAAGGAAGACGCCGTTATCCTGAATCATTACGAGGCGTTGTTGGTCCGGATAAAGCAAGCGCTCCCCGCAACCCGCCTGTATGTCCAAAGTTTGCTTCCCGTTAATAACGGCGTGTACCACCATCAGCTTCAGAATGAGGCGATCCGCCGTTTCAATAGTCGATTAGCCGAACTTTGCGGCCGGCTCGACGTTCCGTTCCTCGATCTGTACGGGCATTTCCTGAACGGGAACGAGATGGATGCGGAGTATACGGATGATGGGTGCCATCTCACGGGGCGCGGCTACAGCCGCTGGGTACAACTAATCGAGACTTATGTGAAGGAATAAGAGCAGGCATCGTTAATAAGCGGGGGGCATGGGCATGAAACAGCGGATGGCCATTTTCCTTGCCGTCCTAACATTCGCAGCGGTAATCGGCGCTTTATATGCCGTGTTCTTAACTAGCGGGGGGCGGTCGCCGGCGACCGACGAGCATGCGATCGCATTCATGAACGGAGCGCCAATTGAAGCGGAGGAGCTGCAGCTATTTACCCGTCCCGGGGGCAGTCTGAATGCAATATCGCATCCGCAAGGGAACGGGAACGAAGACGCAATGCGAGACGTCATGAAAGCGAAGCTCGTGCAGCTGGAAGCGGTCAGTCGCGGCTTGCTAGCCGACAGTTCATACGCGGCCTTCGTGAAGGAATGGGAGCTGGAGAACCAACGCAGATCCCAAGCGTTGCAGCGCGGGGAGGTGATCTATGGACCGAAGCAATATGCCTTGCGCGCTTATTACGATTATCGGCAATCGCTTCTGTTCCAATCCGTGAAGAACATTTGGTCGCAGCAGCGCTTGACGTTGACCGAGTCGGCGCTGCTTGCGTTCTACGACCGCCATAAGGAGACGCTTGCCAGAAAACAAGATCGCATTACGTTGTACAAACTGATGGCGCCGAACGAGCAGCGTATCCGAGAATGGCAATCGCAATTGGATGACGGGGCAACGTTCATGGAGCTCTTCGACGCCGCCGGCGCAGAGTCTGGCGCAGCGGCAATCGAGCGCATCGATCCCGGCAATTACAGAGAAATCTCCAAATATCGTAGCGGATTGTACGATCTCGCGACGAGAATGAGAGAGGGCGAAGTCAGCGACCTATGGATGGAGAATCAAACCTACATGATTCTGCTGTGCGCAGAACGGGAAGCATCCGGCTACTTACCGTTCGCCGAAGTACGAGAGGAGGTGGTCAATCGATACAGGGACGCGGCGTTCGAGACCTACTTGGAAGGACTTCTGCGTAACGCGGAGGTCCGCTACACCAGTCGTTACGAAGCGCTTGCAGCAGCAACAGCAAGGCAGGGAGGCTAACTTGAAGAGCAGGATCACATGGAAATCAAAAGGAGGCGAATTGGCGTGAGAACAATGATTCGTACCGGCTATCTGACCGCATGCCTGTTTCTATTCGGCTTGATCGGCGCAGCGGCTTCGGCGGCAGCGGCAACTTATTATGTGGACGCGACAGGCGGTAATGACGCAAGTCCCGGGACGGCTTCCAACGCCGCTTGGAAGACGCTGACGAAAGTGAACAGCGTGACCTTTCAGCCCGGCGACCGGATCCTATTTAAGAAAGGCGAATCTTGGACAGGGATGCTGTGGCCCAAAGGCAGCGGAGCAAGCGGCAATCCGATCGTTGTGGATGCTTACGGAACCGGGAATGCGCCCCTCTTCAACGGCAATGGGCAAGAGGCGACGGTGTATTTGTACAATCAGGAATATTGGGAGATCCACAACCTCGAGATCATCAATGATAACGGCGCGAGCTCCAAGCGAAGCGGCATCTACGTCGTGAATGAGAATAGCGGCACCTTGAACCATATTTATCTCGTCGGCAACAACATTCACGATGTGTACGGGAATAACGTCAAAGACGCGAACGGCAGCTCGGGCATCAAAGTCAGAACGAAAGCAGGCTCTGTTCCGTCCAACTACAACGATGTCAAGATCGACGGGAATACGGTGGGACCCCGCGTCGACCGGACCGGCATCGATTTGAACTCCGACTTCTGGTGCCGGCCGGATGCGGAATGCACGGGCACATATAACTGGTATCCCAGCACGAAGGTGTTGATCCAGAACAATTATGTAACCGATGTCGGCGGTGACGGCATCGTGCCTCAGAATACGTCGGGCGCGATCGTCCAATACAACACGGTGAACGGGTTCAACAGACGCTCCGGAATGGTGAACGCGGGCATCTGGTCTTACAATGCGGACGACACGATTATCCAGTATAACGAAGCGTTCAACGGCAAAACGACGCTGGACGGTCAGGGCTTCGATATCGATTACGGACAATCCCGTACGATCATGCAATACAACTACAGCCACGATAACGAAGGCGGGTTCATGATGGTGACGCAGCCGGGAACAGCCAAAAACGACGGCGGCATCGTACGCTACAATATTAGCCAGAACGACGGCGCCCGCATCTTCCAGTTGGCCGGTCCGATCACGAACGTGCAAATCTACAACAATACGCTTTATTTGGGCGCAGGTCAGACCGCATCTCCGATCTATGCCAATTCCTGGGGCGGATATCCGAAATCGGTTGCGTTCTACAATAATATTTTCCACCTGGAAAGCGCGGGTACCTGGTACGGATTGAACACGGTCGCGAACTTGACGTTCAACTCCAATACGATCTACGGCGTCCATACGGCGGGAGAGCCTTCCGATCCGAACAAATCGACGGCCAATCCGCTGCTGGCTAGCCCAGGCAGCGGTACCGGTCGCCTTTCCGTAGAAGGTTACAAGCTGTTGGCGAACTCGCCAGCACTGGGCGCAGGGACGCTCATCGCGGGCAACGGCGGCAAGGATTATTGGGGCAATGCGGTGTCCGCCTCGGCCGCGCCGAACCGGGGAGCTTATAACGGCGCGGGCGTGACGGCGCCTCTACCCAGCGATTTGGTCGCCAATGGCGGGCTCGAATCGGGCGCGTTGTCGCCATGGTCGGGCTGGAACGGGGCGAGCGTCATCAGTTCGAATGCGAAGTCCGGTACGTACGCCTTGCGGTTGCCCGGAGGTTCAAGCTCGGCGGAGCAGGTCATCCAAGTCCAACCGAACACAACCTACACGTTGACCGGTTATGCGTTGACGACAAGCAGCGCCGAGCCCGTCCATCTCGGGGTCAAAAACTTCGGCGGAACGCAGCAGTACGCAAGCATGACTGGCGTAAGCTACGCGAAAGGCACGGTCACCTTCACGACGGGCGCCGCCAATACGACGGCCACGATTTACCTGTATAAGCCATCCGGTACGGCGGTCGCCTACGGGGATGACTTCTCGGTTCAGAAGAGTCCGGTTAGCAACGGCGGATTCGAATCGGGAGGCTTGGGTTCCTGGTATGGCTGGAATGCGGCAGCGGTCGTGAATACCCAAGCGAGAACGGGTTCGTATGCGCTGCAATTGGCGGGAGGTCCCGTGTCGGCCGAGCAAGTCGTGACGCTAAGCCCGAACACGACGTATACGTTGACCGGCTTCGCCAAGACAGGGAATTCAAGCGAGCCCGTTCATATCGGGGTCAAAAATTATGGAGGCTCGCAGCAATTCGCCAGCATCTCGAGCACAACCTATACGGCAGGCTCCGTAACCTTTACAACGGGAAGCACGAACACGAGCGCCACGATTTATGCGTACAAACCTTCCGGGACGTCAAGCGCGTACATCGACGACATCGTAATTACGAAATGACGAACGAAGGGCATTTCTTCGACAATCGACGGAATGCCCTTGTTTTCCGAGGAGGGTTGAAGATGAAGGAAACGATCAAACTCGGCATCATCGGATTGGGCGGTCGCAGCATGGGGCTGCTCGATCTCGTCTTCTTGAATAGGAATGACGTCGAAGTTGCGGCCGTCTGCGATCTGTACGCGGACAGACGGGAGGCGGCGGCAAATCGCGTGGAGCAGATGAGCGGGAAGCGTCCCTTCGCTACGCAGCGGTATGAGGAGATCATGACGATGGCGGGAATAGACGCCGTATTCATCGGCACTTCTTGGGCTGCACACATCGACATCGCGATCGCGGCCATGGAGGCGGGCAAGTACGCAGCTTGCGAAGTCGGCGGTGCCTACTCGTTGCGCTCGTGCTGGAGACTAGTTGAGGCTTACGAGCGAACCAACGTGCCGTGCATGATGATGGAGAACTGCTGCTACGGCAGAGATGAGATGATGGCGCTAAACATGGCGAAGCTGGGCGTATTCGGGGAGATCGTCCATTGTTCGGGTGGTTAGGGCTTCGCGAGTATAGGAATAGAGAGAAAGACCCGCATCATGTCTGGCCTGAATCGGAGTACGCGCAAGGTGATATCGTCACGACGGTGATTCGGTGCGCCCGCGGGGAGACGATTACGATCACGTTGGACACAACGCTGCCGAGAGCTTATTCGAGGGGATTCACGGTAAGAGGAACGAAGGGGATGTTTATGGAAGACAACCATTCGATCTACATCGACGGCGTTCATGACGAAGAGCACTTCAACTGGCAGCGCCATTGGGGCAATGTGGAACGTTACCGCGAACAGTATGACCATTCATTATGGAAGAAATATAGCGAGGAAGGGATCCGGGAAGGTCACGGCGGCATGGATTGGCTCGTGTTCGACGATTTCTTCGAGTGCGTTAAAAAGGGAGAACAGACGCCGATCAATGTGTACGATATGGCCTCATGGATGTGCATCAGCGTGCTGTCCGAGGAATCGATCGCAATGGGCGGGCATCCGGTGGCGATACCTGACTTTACGAACGGGAGGTGGATCGCGGCGCGCAATTGAGCAACTCGGCGCGAAGTATAGGGAAAAATAAGATGGCTATGCACAAAACTATGCTGACCTCGCAGGTGCAAAATAGTTCATGATAATCCGCAGTGTTTATCCCTTTTTTATCTATACAGCAAGGTCTCGATCCAAATCTATAATTAGGCTGAATACCAGCTGGAAAGGGGTTGTGGAATGATGTTTCATAAAGCATCAAGAGGATGGAGCGTTTTGCTCTCTTGCGCCTTGGTCATCGCGGGCGGATCTGTAAGCGCTGTCAAGGTTCATGCGCAAAATACGACGTATTACATCGATGCCGTGGGAGGCAGCGATGGCAACAGCGGATTAACCCAAGGTTCCGCGTGGAAGACGCTGGCCAAGGTTAATGCGACGGTATTCGGTCCGGGCGATCGAATCCTGTTCAAGGCCGGAGGCGTGTGGAGCGGCGAGCTGTGGCCGAAGGGCTCGGGAGCAAGCGGCAATCCGATCGCCGTCGACATGTACGGCAGTGGCAGCAAGCCCGCGTTCGTAGGCAGCCAGACATCCAATCAGACATTGAAACTGTCCAATCAGGAGTATTGGGAGATCAACAACCTGGATATTTCTGCCAACTACGGCGATTCATTCACCCGTCGCGGTATTTATGTATACGCCAAGGATTTCGGAACGGTGGATCACTTGTATTTCCGGAATCTCGTCATTCACGACGTATGGCCGAATATTCCGCACACGAACAACAATACGGCCAAAGACACCGGCGGCATGTTCTTCCAGATCGAAGGCGGATCGACGGTTACGAAGTTCAACGACATCCGGATCGAGAACAATACGATCCGCGATCTGGACCGCGAAGCGATCACCTTGACGTGGACATCCTGGTCGAACCGAACGGGCGAGACGGGCGGCCAAGGTCCGTGGACGGGAAGCACGAACGTGGTCGTTCGCAATAACTTCATGTCCAATATCGGCGGGGACGGAATCGTGGCGCAGGGACTCCAATCGCCGCTGATCGAATACAACACGATCGACGGCTTCGGCGGCCGTAATTACAATGTCAGCTATAATGCGGGCATGTGGGCGTACTCGACGGATGATGCTGTCTTCCAGTACAACGAGGCCTACAACGGGAAGACGACGAAGGACGGCATGGCGTGGGACGCCGACGCCAGAACGAATCGGACGCTGTTTCAGTACAATTACAGCCATGACAATGAAGGCGGCGCGGTTCTCTTTATCAGCTACGGCACGGAATATTCCCGCGATGCGGTCTTCCGATACAACATCAGCCAGAACGACCGCAATTACCTCATTACGGGAACGAATCCGATTAACGCCAACCTGTATAACAACGTGTTCTACGTCAAAAGCGGGATAACGGCACGGATGTTCAATACGAACAGCGGAACGGCGACGTTCAAGAACAACATCTTCTCTTACATGGGCAATACGACGACGAACAGCTGGGGCGGTTCCTATACGTACAGCAATAATACGTTCCACGGCAATTTCTCTTCGACGCCGAACGATGCGCAGAAGCTGACGACGGATCCGAAGTTCGTCAATCCGGGTTCGGGCGGTATCGGACGGGATACCTTGGCGGGTTATCAACTGCAAAACGGGTCGCCTTCGATTGATAGCGGCACGGTGATTGCCAACAATGGCGGACGCGATTTCTGGGGCAATCCGTTGTACGCGGGAAGTCCGGATCGCGGCGTGCACGAACGCCCGGCGGGAACTGTCGCACCGACGAACGTGGCGGCCGGCAAAACGGCGACCTCGAGCAGCTACATTAACAACCCGGAACGCGTGACGGACGGAGCGACAAGTCCCGGAACCAGTTATGCCGGTTTGGATCAAGGCTTGCAATGGACGCAGATCGATCTCGGCGCCGTCTACAACGTAAGCGCGATCAACCTGTGGCGTTATTACGACGGAGGCCGAACTTACAGGGACTCCATTGTACAATTGTCGAACACCGCTAATTTCTCGAGCGGCGTGACGACCGTGTTCAATAACGACGGCAACAACAGCGCGGGTCTCGGTGCGGGAGCAGACGCGGAGTATGCGGAGACGGCGTCGGGCAAGTCGATCGGTTTCTCCCCCGTCCAGGCGCGTTACGTCCGGATCTGGTCGAACGGCAGTTCGACGAACGCCTGGAATCATCTCGTGGAAGTCCAGGTTATGGGCACCTCTTAAGGTCGGGTGATCGCCATGAACAAACTTGCGGTTGCGGCGGGAACGGCGTGCCTGCTTGCCATTATGGTCATCGGAATCGGCTTCGATCGCGGTAACGCGACCTCCGCAGCTTCGATCGCCGTTGTCAACGGTCTTGACGTGGCGGAGATGGAGTTCAAAGCGGCCATGGCGCAGGAGCGAATAACGGTCATTCAAGCTTTTCAATCTAAGCATGGCGCCGTGTATGGGGACGCTTTTTGGCAGCAGACGTTCGACGGCGAGACTCCGCTCGACGTACTGAAGCAGCGAGCGCTCGACCGCGTAATTCGCATCAAGGTGCAGCAGGCGGAAGCGCTCCGGCTCGGGATCGATACGCCGATCGAATACGGGCAGTTCGTGACGCAATGGAAGCAGGAGAACGAGCGCCGAAAGGCAGCCGTGCAGGCAGACGAAGTGATCTACGGGCCGATCGAGTTTAGCGAAGATGACTATTACCGCCATATGATGAGCAATTTGGCTATCGAGCTCAAAGACGCGCTCGGAGCCGATAAGCTGAGTTTGCAAGCTTCCGAGATCGAATCGTTCTACCATACAAACCGCGATGCTCATTTCAAAAAGACGGATCGCGTCACAATCCGCAAAGTGGTCCTCCCCATCTCCCATTCTTCGCAAGAAACAGCGAGGGAGGCGGCGGAAGCGCTTAGAGCGGATGCCGAGCAAAGGGGCTCACTGGCGGAGGCGGCCGCCGCAAGGAATTGGATTGTCGAAGAGCAGCGATTCGACGAAGCCGCTGAACGAAACAATCGCAAGTATTTCGCGGACATTACGGAGTGGGCGGATACGCTTGCGGTTGGCGAAATAAGCGACGTGATCGTCGTGCCGGATGGTTATGCCGTCTTGGAGTGCATAGCCCGAGAAGAGGGAGGCTATGTCCCGCAGGACGAGGTCGAGGAGGAGATCCGGTTTCGGCTGATGGATCTCAAGTACGAGGAATGGCTGGCTGCAGCCATACGGGATGCGGCGGTATCCATTCACGAGGATGCGCTGGCGAGGATCGGCGCGGACAAGGTTAGAGAGCGCAACGCAAGCGAAGGCATTCCCCGTAACTTGCGGGGGATGCCTCTTCCTGCATATGGTATGCAGGAAGCACGGCGCGATTTTACTCAGCGGCAGGGAGAAAGAGAGCGATGGAGATGTATATAACAGGTTTAACGGAAGAACAAAGGCAGGCCGTATCCGAAGCGGCAAGCAGCTTGCATATCGTCTTGTCCGACAAAGGCATCCCCCTACGATACGAATCGGGTAGCGGCGGCATTGACATTCAATACGACGGACATGAGGCGATTGTCTCCTGCGGAGGAGGCCCCCAGTTCATGCGGGCGCTTGGACTGACGGTGGAGGGGATCCGAAAGGGGAAGCCGTTCAGATTGCAGGAGACGCCGCTGTATGACAATTTGGGTGTGATGATCGACTGCTCCCGCAACGCCGTCCTTCACATGGATGCGTTCAAGACCGCCATTCGCAGGCTATCGCTCATGGGTTATACGACGGTGCAGCTGTACACGGAGGATACCTACGAGATGGAGGGTTATCCGTATTTTGGTTATTTGCGAGGGCGTTATACGACGGAGCAATGGAAGCATATGGATCGCTATGCGGCGATGTTCGGCATTGAACTTGTCCCCTGTATCCAGACGCTCGCCCATCTGGGACCTGCGCTGAAGTGGGCAGCGCATCGCGATTTGGTGGATTGCAACGATATTCTGCTCATCGACGAACCGAAGACCTACGAGCTGATCGAATCCATGTTCAAGACGATGGCGGACAACCTGAGAAGCCGGAGCATCAATATCGGGATGGATGAAGCGCATATGATGGGGCTGGGCAAGTATTTGGACAAGCACGGTTACCATGATCGGTCGACGCTCATGATGAAGCACTTCGCCAAGGTGATGGACATCGCCCGCGCATACGGCTACAAGCCGATGATGTGGAGCGACATGTTCTTTCGGCTTGCGAGCGGCGGCGACTACTACGATCCGGATAGCCCGATCAGAGCGGAAATCGCGGCCCAGATACCGGAGGATCTGAAGCTGGTCTACTGGGATTATTATTCGGAAGACGCCGCGAAATACGAAGGCATGATGAGGAAGCACAAGCAGTTAAGCGACAATATCGTCTTCGCCGGCGGCGCATGGAAGTGGATGGGATTCGCCCCGAATAACGCGTTCAGCCGGCATATCGGGATCATGGCTCACGAGAGCTGCGTCGCCAATGGCATACGCGAGACGCTGGTAACGGCGTGGGGCGACAATGGTGCCGAATGCTCCTTCTTCGCGGTCCTCCCGACCTTGCAGCTCTGGGCGGAGCTTTGCTACAAGAATACGAGCGACGAAAGCATGCTCAAGGAGCGGTTCATGACATGCGCAGGGGGCGACTACCACGATTTCATGTCCCTCGATCTCGCTAATCTCGTCCCCGATAATCCGCTTCCGGGCACATCCATGGGCAATCAAGTCAACCCGAGCAAATATTTGCTGTACCAAGATGTGCTGTACGGGCTGTTCGACAAGCATGTGCTGCCTGAGGCCTATAAGGAACATTACAATAGGAGCGCCTCATACCTGGAATCGGCGGCGGGACGCAATCCGCAGTGGCGCGCCCTCTTCGAGACGCAGGCCGCGCTGTGCAGCCTGCTCGCGCTGAAGTCGTCGGCGGGGATCGAGATTCGGGAAGCGTACCGAAGGGGCGACAAGGAAGCGCTCATAGCTTACGCCGAGTCGCTGCTGCCGGAGCTCAAGCAGCGATGCGACCGATTCATGGAGGCTTACCGGACGCAGTGGATGAAGGAGAACGTCATGTTCGGGTTCGACGTGTTCGATCTGCGCATGGGCGGCTTGAAACAGCGCCTCGACACGGCAATCTATCGGATCGGACAGTATGCGAGAGGGGAGGTTCGTACACTGGAAGAACTTGAGAGACCGCTGCTTCCCTTCGATGCCCGCGAGGAAAGCGATACGAAGGTCATCAGCGTTGCTTTGTGGCATATGATCGCCACGCCTTCCGTTCTTGCCGGTATCTAGATCAGGCGATCACTATCAAACAAAAAGGAGGCCGATTCGGCATGAGAATACTATATCTGGATCTAGACTCGCTGCGTCCCGACCATTTGGGATGCTATGGATACCATCGTAATACATCGCCCAACATCGATCGCATTGCGCAGGAAGGCGTAGTCTTCACCAATTATTATTGTTCCGACGCGCCATGCGCGCCTTCCCGCACCGCGCTAATGTCGGGCAGATTCGGTATACACACCGGACTAGCGGGCCATGGCGGCACGGCGGCAGATATGAGGCGGGATGGGCCGAGCCGAGGCTTCGAGGACCGGTTGAAGCGGGAAAGTCTTCCCTTTGTCTTGCGCGAAGCCGGCTATAAGACAGCGACGATTAGCACGTTCGCCGACCGGCATTCCGCTTGGACCTTCAACGCGGGCTTCCACGAGGTTCACAATATTGGCGAGAATGGGTTGGAATCGGCGCATCAGGTGCTGCCGACTGCGCTAAAGTGGCTGGAGGATAACGGACAATCGGATCAATGGTTTTTGCATCTGAATTTCTGGGACCCCCATACGCCATACCGGGTACCGGATCCATACGGACACCCCTTCTCGGAGGCCCCCCTTCCGGAGTGGCTTACGGAGGAGGTGTTCCAGGCCCATCTGCAGAAGCAGGGGCAGCATAGCATCGCGCATATGAATTCGCTGGCGAAGTCGCATTATGGCAGATGGAGCCGGCATGGCAGGCAGATCGAGAATTACGAAGATATCCGGCACATCATTGATCATTACGATTGTGCGATTCGTTATATGGATGACCATATCGGGCAGGTATTGGCGCTTCTAGAGCGGCAAGGCGTCCTGGAGGAGACGGCTATTCTCATTAGCGCGGATCACGGGGAGAATATGGGGGAGCTGGGCATCTATTCCGAACATGGCACTGCGGATCAGGGGACATGCCGCATTCCGATGATCTTCCGCTGGCCGGGAGGCGCGCGGGGCGCGAAGAACGATGGTTTGCGATACCATCTTGATATGGTCCCGACGTTGGCGGAGCTCGTAGGCGCGCGTCGTCTTGCCCGTTGGGACGGCAGCAGCTATGCGGATATGATCCTATCGGGCGCGGACGACGCGGGGAGGGATTATCTCGTCCTGACGCAATGCGCCCACGTCTGTCAGCGAAGCGTCAGATTTCAGGATTGGCTCTATATCCGTTCCTATCACGACGGCTATCACGGCTTTCCGAAGGAGATGCTGTTTCATCTGAAGGAAGATCCCTATGAACAACGTAATGTGGCTGTGGAGCGGCGCGATGTATGCAAGGAAGCCGTCTACTTGCTTAATGAATGGCATGACGAGATGATGGCGACGATGGATTGCGACGTCGATCCGTTATGGACGGTGATGAAGGAAGGCGGCCCGCTGCATGCGGAGGAGTATCGGGCAGGGCTCGTCAAGTAACGAAGAAGGTTGGCGCATAGATGCGCCAACCTTTTTACTTCGCAATCAATAGTCCTCATTACTATGGACAATTGTATGGCTACTATGTCGGATTATGCGAACGGAATGCCATGGAAGCACTTTCATAATGTAGTCCAAAAGGAAGAGTAACTGCGTCCATACCCAGTGTCTTCCGTCCCATTTATACTAAACATGCGAACGGTTTTCCCCGTAATTACGCAAAAACGCAAAACAAGGAGTGACATGGGATGTACGGCGAGGCAAACGTTCGGAAGCCGAAGAGGACGCTATGGAAGACGATGCTGCAATACAAATATTTCTACCTGATGGTGCTTCCGGTTCTGCTATGGTACGCGCTGTTCAGCTACGCGCCGATGTACGGCGTGACGCTGGCGTTCAAGACCTTCGATTACCGAGGAGGCATTCTGGGCAGCCCGTGGATCGGGTTGGATCATTTTAAGAACATACTGACCGACTCGGACTTCCACACGGCGTTCAAGAACACGATCGTAATCAGCTTGATGAAACTGCTCATCAATTTCCCCGCGCCGATTCTGCTGGCTATCCTATTGAATGAATTCTCTCGGAGGACGGCGAAGCGGTTTTTCCAGACGGTGCTGACGTTCCCTCACTTTATTTCGTGGGTCGTGCTGGCGGGCATCATCACCTCCATCTTGAGCCGCGACGGCGTGATGAACCAATTGCTAATGGTGTTCGGGTTCGAGGCGATCTCCCCGCTGACGGACAAGGAATCGTTCCGGCCTCTGCTCTACATCACGCATATGTGGAGGGAGATCGGCTGGGATTCGATCATTTACTTAGCCGCGCTGGCGGGCATTAACCCCGAGCTGTACGAAGCGGCGGAGATGGACGGGGCGAACCGGTTCAAGCGCTTGCTGCACATCGCTTGGCCGGGCATCAAGAGCACGGTGGCGATTCTGCTTATCCTTCATGTGGGCCAGCTGCTGTCGCAAGGTGCCAGCTTCGATCAGATTTTCAACTTGTACAGCTCGCCCGTCTATCCGGTTGCCGACGTTATCGATACTTACATCTATCGGACTTCCTTCCAGATTGGCGGCGACTTCGGCTATATGACCGCAGCCGGACTCATCAAGTCCGTCATCAGTCTCGTGCTTCTCGTCGCCGCGAATACGATCGTGAAGCGAATGGGCGAAGAAGGACTCTACTAAACTACGGCCAGGAGGTGCCCAAGTCATGAAAATAGCGCAGGCAGGGAAAAGAAAGCGGCTGAGCATTTTCGATATATCCGCGTATATCCTGCTCGGACTGCTGTCCCTCATCACGTTTTTTCCGTTCTATAACGTGCTCATTATATCGTTCGCCAAATTCGAAGTCATCAGCAAGTTCAATCTCTACTTGCTACCGTTATCCTTCGACCTGACGCCGTACAAGGTGATCATGTCCGATGCGAAGTTTTGGAGCTCGGCGACCAATACGATCATCGTCACCGTCGTCGGCGTGCTCTTCAGCATGACGATATCGGTCGCAGGCGCCTACGCGCTTTCCAAGAAGGGCATGCCTGGCCGCAACGGCATGCTGACGCTGATTCTGTTCACGATGTTTTTCAACGGCGGGCTTATCCCCTTCTACTTGGTTGTTAAGGAGCTGGGGTTGGTCAACAACTTGCTCGTCATGATTATTCCGGCGGGGATCAACACGTTCTACTTGATCATCATGAAGAACTATTTCGGCACGCTGCCGGAAAGTCTGGAGGAATCCGCGAAGATCGACGGCGCCAATGATTTGTACATCCTATTCAAAATCGTACTGCCCATCTCCGCGCCGTTCATCGCGACCTTCGGCTTATTCTATGCGGTTGAGCGTTGGAACGAATGGTGGTATGCGTTGATCTTCATCAGCGATGCCAGTAAGACGCCGCTTCAGATCTATCTGCGCGAGACCCTCATTACGAGTAATGGATTGCTGAGCACGCTCGCGCAGCAAGCGGCCGATAATGACAACAGCAAAGTATACACGCCGGCTTTGCAGATGGCGACGATCGTCGTCTCCAGTATCCCCATCCTGCTGGTCTATCCTTTCCTGCAGAAACACTTCGCTAAAGGGATTCTGGTCGGCTCCATTAAAGGATAAGAAAAATCATATAGATGCTTGTCCTACACTACCAGATGCATCACAATAACAAAGGGAGGATTCAGCGATGAAAGGATTTAAGAAGTTCGGCATTACCTTGGCATGCATGACATTGTTCGCAGGATCGCTAGCGGCCTGCAGCGGTAACGGGAATGAGAAGCCTGCAGAGAACGCGTCGCCGGAAGCGGCGAACTCAGGGGCAAACGGAGAGGAGAATCCATATAAGGATCCGATGGAAATTTCCGTCGCGTTCTGGGATGTGGAATCGGAACTCGCCAAACTCGAGAAGGACCCAATCGCGCAGGAAGTGCTGAATAAATTCAACCTTAAAATTAAGCCGGTCAATACGACGTGGGACGACTATGCCCAGAAGATTCAAATGTGGGCAGCGTCGGGACAGCTCCCCGACGTGTTCGCGATCGACGCGCTAGGCACGCAATACCAACGGAAGTGGATCGAGCAAGGCGTCGTCGCTCCGCTGCCCGATCTGGCGAACTATCCGAACTTGGCGGAATACTTCAAAGCACCGGACATTGAAGGTCTGGCCGTGGACGGCAAGCATTACACGATCCCGAGAAGGATGTTCCCGACGGTCGACTGGAGCGCGCTTGACCGCGTCGTCATGTATCGTTGGGACTTGGCGCAGGCGGCCGGCATTACGAAGGAGCCGGAGACGTGGGACGAGTTCAAGACGATGCTGGACGCCATCGTGAAGGCAGATCCGGAAGGCAAGCAGATTACGGGCCTCACGTCGGCGCAAGTCAAGATGATCGGCGGCTTCTTCTGGCTGTACGGAAACCCCGTGGCGACGAGCGACGGCAGCGGCGCGGACTTCAAGTGGATTAAGGAAGACGGCAAATTCATTCCGGCCGTATTCTCCAAGAACGCGGTGCCTGCCCTGCAGAACATGAAGGATATGTATGACAAGAAACTGATCGATCCGGACATCGCCCTGACAAGCCCGGAGATCGCCAGCGATAAATTCGCCTCGGGCAAATCGGCGGCAATGATCAGCGGCGGCGGATTTATCAAAATGTTCGAGATTTATAATAAGCGTTGGTCGAACAGCTATCCGGATAAGGATATGACCCAGAGCGTGAAAGTGCTCAAGCCGCTCGTCGGACCTGATGGCCAGCGGAGTCACGCCATCTTTAAGACGTACTGGTCGGAGAGCTACTTCAATGCCGACATTGATCCGAAGAAGATGGAGCGCATTCTGGCGCTTTACGACTACGTGCTCTCTCCGGAAGGCAAGACGCTGCTCACGTACGGCAAAGAAGGCGTGGATTACAAGGTAGAAGGCGACAAGAAGGTCATGCTGGATTCGACGCCGATCATCGATAAATACCCGGTTACCGGTTTCCTGAAGAACCTGGTTGCCTATGAAACCGCGGATACGTACGATATGAATAATCCGACCATCGCCCATGAAGGCATCCGTCAAGAAGCGGTGAACTACGTCGATTGGCTGCTGAAGAACACGAAGGTGCCGGACTACGACATCCGCTTGACCTACATGTCGACGCCGACCAAGGACAGCTTTACGATCTTCGATCACGACGATCTGCTGAACGTCATGCTGTCGAAGGAGCCCGCGGATCAAACCTGGCAGAAGATCGTGGACGGCTATAAGAACAAAGGTCTCGACAAGATGATTGAAGAAGTGAATGCGAAAGCGAAAGAAGAAGGCATCGAATAAGTTTATGCAGGCCATTCACGGCGGGAGCTCCCTTCTTGAATGGCCTGTTGCCATCCCTGAAGGAGGTGAGGCTGCTATGAAACGCCGCAAACCCCATATCTGGCTCATTACAACGGATCAGATGAGAGCGGATGCGATCGGATTCGAGGACCGCAACGTGATTACGCCTGCGCTGGATACGCTCGCGGGAGAAGGGACGGTGTTCGAACGCGCCTATTGCGCAAGTCCCGTCTGCACGCCTTCGCGGGCGTCCATCTTCACCGGACGTTATCCGCATGTCCACGGCGCATGGAATATCGGCGTATCGCTTGCGGAGGACGAGATGACGCTCTGCGACCATTTGAAGCTGCTGAATTACCGCACGGCGGGAGTGGGCAAAATGCATTTTCGTCCCCAATGCAAGTCCGGCTTCTCTAATGATGCGGAGAATCCCGAAACCCGCGATCGGGGCCGTGTCACGGACGGCACGTATTACGGCTTCGATGAACATCGGATCTCCGAGGATAACGGAATCGGCCCTTATGTAGATTGGCTGCGCGAGCAAAATCCCGAATGGGCGGAGCGTTTCTTGCGCGACCGCTGCCGTACCGCCGATGCGGAGGGCGACGTATGGGAAAGCGACATGCCCGAAGAATTGACCCAGACGTATTGGATCGCCGAGCAAAGCATTGACGCCATCGAGCGGCATGCCGGAGATCGTCCGTTGTTTCTGTGGACGAGCTTCGTGGATCCGCATCATCCATTCAATCCGCCGCGCGCTTATGCGCAGGTATATGCAGAGACGAACATTCCTTTACCTCGTTCGGAAGAAGGACCTGACCGATTGCGGCCCGAGCACCTTTCTGGCCAGAAGGGGGACTACTGGCCGGGCGGCGGGGAGCGCCATAGCTTGAGCGATACGCATCTGCGCCGATTAATCCGGAACTATTATGCAATGATTACGTTTATTGACGGGCAGATCGGCAGTATTCGGGAGGCTTGGAAAGCGAAGGGAATGGACGATGATCTCCTGATCGTCTTCACCGCCGACCACGGCGAGCTGCTAGGGGACCACGGGTTGATGTATAAAGGACCTTGGTTCTATGAGGGGCTTACCCGGGTGCCGCTTATTATGCGCGGACCTGGCATACGGAGCAGTCATCGCACGACCGCCCTCATGGAGAATGTGGATATCGTGCCAACGCTGCTCGAGGCAATTGGCGAGAAGCATCCTTACGGCGTGCAAGGCCGATCGCAAATGCCGGTAATCCGAGGAGAGGCGAGTGCCGTTCGGCATTCCGCCGTTACGGCCTATGATGCGCGAGACCGCGGCATTCATGCCGTGTGCATGAGGACGGATGACGATAAGCTGATCGTGTTCGAGGGGGAGGCATACGGGGAGTTGTACGATCTGGAACAAGATCCGCAAGAGCGGCGCAATCGCTATTTCGATCCGGTCTACCGAGAGAAGAAGCAGCAGTTAATGGAGAAGCTGGTGCAGCGGATGATGGGCAGCCGGGACCCTTTGCCGCCAAGAAAGTCGTTTTGGTGAAGCGTATGGTTGGTTTGAAGGAGGGCTGCATATGAACGTAGAGCAATTGTGCGAAGGAATTAAGTTGGAGGAAGGCGCCCGTCAAACGATCCGTCGGGTTCTTATCGATGATCAACGCTATGAACAACGAAAACAGCAGTTTATTAGTGACAGGGCTGCTCTCTTTGACAGTGTGAAGCTATTACCGTCCTACCGGGAGACGTTGTTAGCCCTATTCGCTAGATTAGCCGTGGATGCCTATGCAGAATATAAGGTCCGCGGCATATCGGACGATATTTATTTCGACACCTTCTCCGATCTGCAAATATGGAGCAAGAAGTGTTACCGGGATTTCGGCGTCTATGGCATCGAAGAATACGGATGGCTGCAGGAGCATGTGCGACTGCGATTATTTCGGCTAGGCCGTTTGCAATTCCAGCCGATCGCGCTGGAACAAGGGGTACGAGCGGAGGGAAGAACGCTCGGCAGAGGAGAATTGGCGCTCAACGTTCATATCCCGGAAGGCGGACCGCTGGATGAGCAAAGCGCAGAGCGTTCGTTCGACATGGCGAAAACGTTCTTCCGCGGCATTCCTTCCATCTTCGTATGCCAGTCTTGGCTGCTCGATCCGCAGCTTAGCGAAGTGTTGCCGCCGACCTCGAACATTCTGAAGTTCCAGAAGAACTTCGTCGTCTACCAAGTGGACCGCGATGCAAGGCAAGCGGAGGAACGGATATTCAACCGCGTGTGCGAAGATCCTTCGCTCTATGAAGCACAGACGTCTTTGCAGCAAAGCGCAAAGGGCTATCTTATGGCCGGTAATCGGCTAGGGAGCGGATACGGAATACGATTCCGTTAGTGGGGATGGCGAAAGGCGCAGATGATTCCTGTGAAGCACAGGGGTCATCTTTTTTTGTTCTGCCATTTCATATAGCCGGACGAGGATGGCAGTGTTTACATCGGCTGCAAGCATACAGAACACTCGACAATATGTCGATATCTGTCGCCAGGTAAATCAACAGACTTGGAGGCCGCCATAGTGAACCCAGCCGCTATCACCATAGGAATGATGTGCCTGGGAAGAATAGATACAATTGAGAAGTACGCGCTGGCAGCTGTATCCAAAATGCATGATGTTCAATTCTATTATTTCATTCCCGAGGATGTGCGGGCAGAGGATCAACGCATTACTGGTTATGTTATGGAGAACAATCAGTGGGTACGTCGCGAAATGGCCTATCCGGATGTCGTACATGACGCGATCGGCCGCAAAGGGAAGCTTTTCTTGGAAGCTTACGCAGCCTTGAGCCATCTGCCGTTCACGACGGACAAGCCTGCCGGGTGCGGCAGCAAGCTTGAAAAATTCCGTTTGATCCGCCAAGATGGCCGATTCAAACAGATCCCTCATCGCTTCCGCGCTCATCAGCATTTCCTGAAGCAGCGTGGATTTTACGACGTGGCTAGAGCTAGACCGGCAATCAAATCAAACATAAGGTTGCAGCACTGATTGGCGTAACAGAAGCTTACCGTTGGTTTTCCAATGGTAAGCATTTTTGGTGTCGACATATTTGCAACGCAATCTGACTATGAGATGACATAGAGAACGAAAGATGATATGGAGCCTAATCTATTAAGGTTGGTATAAAAGTCTCGAAACCGGTCAAAGATAAGGATGGTATCACGAATGTAGCAGTGAAGGAGTAGAAGACCATGACTTTCCAAAACGGAAATTCCCTCGATCCAGAGGGACATCATCGGCGCGCAAAACAAGAAAACCATATCCCCATTCTACGCGTACCGGTACCGCCTTTCAGGCCGACCCCAAAGATTATGGCTTTGAAAATTCTTGAACAATACGGCGTTCTGCAGGCTCCCAAAGCATATCCAGGCGAACTGACGGATCGAATCTCCCAGCTGATCGATGTGAATGGAACGAGAATGATTGTGTTCGATGATGTTCAACATTGGATAGATATAGATACTGGCCGTATGATGACCAATATAGCTCACTGGATTAGAGAGCTTGCAGATGCCGCTCAAATTGCTGTGTTTTTCTGCGGCCTCCCAGAATCTGTGGAAGGAATGGATAACTTCCAATTCGATAGATTGTCTAACGAAGAAATCCACCACAATACGAGTATCATGAACTGCTGAGGAGAAGGATCGTTGATGAGGGAAATCAGGCGTCCATGCGGGCAACATCGATGATGTCGTGAAAGAATATCCACTGGTCTCCCACGCTGAGGCGATTATGAATTTGGTCAATTTTCCCGACGACTCCTTCGTACGTTCGATTACTATACGAGCCGCCTACCGTGATTAAAATACGTTCACGGTCCATGTAAGAATGGCAAATCGCTTCTGCAATCTCGCGCACTTTCTCAATGGGTAAAGCCGTCTTTTGCCGAATCAAAGGGTGTGTAGGTTGTTTTACCAAGTCAATGCGACCTCCCTCCGAACATTCAAGAACATTTGTTCTTAGTATATCATAAATTCCAGGGTCTCGGTCTCGACTTTTCTATAGCCTCCGATAAGAACTCGATATACGTTGCAATTTCTTCTGTCAGAAAAGTATCCTTTCGTTTCACGACCCCGACTTGAATCTCATAGCCTTCATTCAATGGAATGGCCCTTATGTTCGCATTCATAAAGTTCTCCACAATACAGCCTGTTCCGAGATTGTATCCATCCGTAGTGGAGAGAAGATCATTCATGGTCCCTCGATCCTTCACATAGACGACTTGTCTAAGATCATCGATCCGGATCGCTTCCTCAGCCAAATGGAGAAGGACATCACCCTGTTGATAGGTTAGATAAGGGTAATCCCTCAATTGTTCCAATGAAAGGGTTGCGAGATGAGCTAGAGGATGCTCCTGACGCAGAAATACATGCTGCCGCATGGAAGAGAGGGAGGTAAAGGTTAGTGACTTTGTAACAAAATAGCGCTGAAAAAAGCTTCGGTTCAAATCTGTCAGCGATAGGAGGCCGAGCATGCTTTTGCCCGAATACACCTCTTCAATGACATCGATTGCATGTCCTTCATGGAGGCTCAACTCATAACTGCGATTCGCCAGCCGGTTCATGAGACGTGCAAAAGCCTCAATGGCAAAACTAAAGTGTTGCGATGAAATCGACAATTTCGTTGTTTCGGCTGCAGCTTGCTTATTGAAGTGATAGACGACGGACTCCATCTGTTCGAGGAGCATTCTCGCATAGAACAGTAACTCCGTCCCTTCTTTCGTGAAGACGACTCCTTTATTATTGCGATCCAAAATGACGATGCCGAGCTCTTGTTCCAGCTCTTTTATCGCTTTGCTTATACTGGGCTGCGTCACATAAAGCGCGGAAGCAGCTTTACTGATCGAGTTGGATTTGGCAATCTCCACGATATACCGCATTTGTTGGAAAGTCATTTGGACACCATGCTTTCGTTGTACGTGCTATAACTTCATTCTATGGCAAACGGATCATAAGTTCAATTTTACGCAAAACGATGTTGGTTGATACACTAATGGAGACAACCATAATACGAAAGGAATGACAGCAGCGATGATTAGGGAAGCTACTGGACACGACCTGGATGGTATTCTCGAAATTTATAACGAAGCCATTGCCAATACAACCGCGGTGTATGACTATAAGGTTCACACACTTGAAGATCGGAAGCGGTGGTTGGAGAAGAAGCAGAAGGATGGGTACCCGGTACTTGTATTCGAGAAAAATAATCAGGTTGCGGGTTTTGCGACATTCGGTCCATTTCGAGCATGGCCGGCCTATAAGTACACCATTGAACATTCGGTATATGTGAATAAGGAGCTACGTCAGGAAGGTATTGCAACGAAGCTGCTCCAAGCACTCATCCATATTGCCAACCGCAGACAATACGCAACTCTTGTTGCTGGAATCGACGCTTCCAACGAGAAGAGCATCAAGCTCCATGAGAAGCTTGGATTTGAATATTCCGGCGTTATTAAGCGAGCGGGCTACAAATTCGGCACGTGGCTGGACCTCGCCTTTTATCAACTTCAGTTAAACGGGCCAAGTCATCCAACTGAACAATAAAGCATGCGAAGCATCGTTCGTAACCAGACGGCTTCTCCAAAGCAACTAGACCCAAAACCTCTGACCATGACGGTCAGAGGTTTTTGCATTCGCGTTAAGCTTCAGATATAGCATGATTGAATTATTCCGTTTTCATTTGATTGTGATTGTTTATTCTTTTGAATTACTGTGAAATTGCAGCGTTTGATATATAATAGACGGTAGAAGTCATTCTTTGATATTGGAGGAAATAGGGGATGCGGAAGTTTGAGTGCAACGAGACTGAAGTCAGAGAACTAATTGACCGCGTCGTTCGCAGAACGATGAATATCGATTTTACTTGGAACTGGTCCTGCGGGGTCGCCTACTACGGCATCTCCAAAGCATGGGAAGTCACGGGCAACCAAGATTACATTGATTTTCTGGTTAAATGGGTTGACGAATATCTGGAGCTCGGCCTGCCGCCTTTCATGGTCAACTCCTGTGCGATGGGACATACGATGCTGACCTTGCACGAAGCAACCGGCGATTCGAAGTACTTGGATCTGGCGATCTCCAAGGCCGAGTACCTTCGCAAGGATGCGATTCGTTTCGGGGAGGGCGTCTTCCAGCATACCGTATCCTCCGAGAACGATTTCCCAGAGCAGGCGTGGGCGGATACGTTGTTTATGGCCGCATACTTCTTGCTTCGCCTTGGATTTAAAATGGACAACAAGGCCTATATCGACGATGCCCTGAATCAGTTCTATTGGCATGAAGAATACTTGCAGGATACGAAGACCAATCTGTTCTATCATGCGTGGGACAATATCCGGCAGGATCATCTGTCCGCTATATATTGGGGACGGGCGAACGCATGGGCCGCCTATACGATGTCGCAAGCATATAAAATGCTGAATCCTTTCATGCCGGCATGGATGCAGATCGGCGGCGCGCTCTGCGATCAACTGAGTGCATTGGTTAGGCTGCAGACCTCGGAAGGGCTTTGGCGCACCGTGCTGAATGATGAGACTTCATATGAAGAGACATCCGCTTCCGCAGGCATTGCGGCCGCGATCGTAATTAACGGTCATCCGCTGCATCAGAACGCCATTGCCAAAGCCTATGAGGGGATCTTGGCCAACATCGATGAAGACGGTTCAGTACGTAACGTATCGGCTGGGACAGCGGTTATGCATACCGCAGACGACTATAAAGTTATTTCGAAGAAACGAGTGCAAGGCTGGGGACAGGGGCTAACCTTAGCCTTCCTGGTTGCTTTGCTGCAGAACAAGGAGCTTGTCAGTAAGATTTCAGCATTTCTCATTGCTCGCATTAAAAGTAATAAATGCCGCGGCGCGACGATCGTCCCGCTCAGCGACTTCCCGGGCGAATACAAGTTCCTTCTCGACAAAGGAACCCGTTAAGCGTTTCATAGTAACAACAAATGACGTCAGAGTCACGTATACGGAAAAGCAGCTCGAGATTATTCGCAAGCAGGAAGCGCAGAAGAAACAACCGGATCAGGATAAATAAGGCACTCTCGATATCATCGAGGGTGCCTTATTAGGTGTACGCCCAGCATGGGCGTCATCTCTAGGGTGAAAGTCCCGAGCGGGGGCTGGCGAACGCCTACCGTTAGCAAAGAGCAAGGGTGTCCATCGCGAGGTGGAATCTGAAGGAAGCTGGAGGCAAATGCACGGGCCAAGGTACACGAACTGGATTCGAGGCAGGGCTAGTCGGATGAGTCACCACTACATGACGAAATCCAAAGTCGCCAAGGGCTATCTCTGTAAACTCCAGTGGTTGCGGCAGAAAGATGACGTTCTTATCTGGGGAGGCCTGCGGAAAACGCGAAGTCACTTCGTAACCGCGGCTGAGAAGCCGCGCTGAATCCACAGGAGTCAGCAGAGGTCATAGTACCGGAATACGGGACGTACGGAAACCGGAAGGACCGAACCGAAATGAGGGTGGATACCGATGCGTTCGTATGAAGAGCAAAGACAGCAGAAAATCTCGTAAGAGAGCTTGCGGCAAAGAGAAGCGGTGAAGCCGTCAGGATATGCCGGAGCGCCGAGTTCTTCGTCGGCACAAGTCGCTTCTTCCGCTCGCGAAGACCAAAAGGAACTGCTGGAACGAATTCTCGAAGGAGACAACCTTCGGCTCGCCTACAAGCGAGTGGTTCAGAATGGAGGAGCACCCGGTGTGGAAGACGTAACGGTAGCGCATCTACAAGTTTACCTGGAGACACACTGGGAAGCGGTGAAAGCCGCACTCCGGAGTGGAACCTACAGACCCTCGCCAGTCAAACGGGTGGAAATCCCCAAACCCGGAGGCGGCGTGCGGCTGCTGGGTATCCCGACCGTCATGGACCGCTTTCTCCAACAGGCACTTTTACAAGTGTGGAATAAGATCTTCGACGCTCACTTTTCCTGGCACAGCTACGGCTTCCGCCCCGGGAAACGAGCCCATGATAAGGTAAAGCAAGCGCAACGCTATATTCAGAGCGGCCTTCGACGGGTCGTCGACATGGACTTGGAGAAATTCTTTGACCGGGTCAACCACGACATGCTGATGGCCAGAGTCGCTCGGAAAGTAACGGACAAACGAAGCCTGAAACTGATCCGATCCTACCTGAACGCAGGTGTCATGGCGGATGGACCATTTGAGCGAACCGAAGAAGGAACGCCGCAAGGCGGTCCGCTGAGTCCGCTCCTGGAGAACAACCTACTGGATGACCAGGACAAAGAAGTGACCAAGCGAGGCTTGCGATTCGTCCGCTATGCAGACGATTTTAACATCTTCGTGGCAAGCAAACGCGCAGGTGAACGTGTCTTGAAGTCGGTGACAGACTGCGTAGAAGGAAAGCTAAAACTGAAAGTGAACCGAGATAAAGTGCGGTAGACCGGCCATGGAACCGCAAATTCCTAGGCATTAGTTTCTAGAATCTGGGTCACTTGAACAATCGGTTAAATTAGCCATATATCCGGACCTAGAGAAGTTGTTGCAATCAACGCCAGCAGAATTAAACCAATCTGAAACGAACAAAATTCGTTGGTCGAAAGCTAAAGTGTTTTGGTCTTCTATCGCTTTTCAATCCGCAGAACTCAATCCTTACGGGCTAAGCGTTTTGTATGAAAACGGACCGGCGTCTCAAATCGTTCATCCGTTTGCTCTGATCATACGGCCAGACAAGTCCGACGTGCCTTTGCCGGATCTAGGTGGTGCAACTGCAGATATGGACATAACAGACATCTCACGGTTGAAACCGACATCAAAAGTTGAAAAAACATGGGTCGGCAAGCGGGAGAACGAAGCACAGAAGATTACCTTCGTATCCGGTAAGCTGAGTATTAGCTATATTTCGACTTCTAGCCAAGGTGATGCTCCATTCTACTATGTCCGATTCGATGAAGCATACTTGTCACAAGGGCAGTATGCGAATATGCGAGTATACGGCAAAGACCACGCTTTTGAGCTTCTTGATCAGCGCATTAACGGGTTTAAGAACAGTTTCAGATATACCGGAATAGTCGATGACGGCAATTATTCGTTCTTGAGCTTTATTGACGATGTGGGCGAAACGCAGGGATATATTGTTGATCGCGAGACCGGAAACGTATACGACAATATTAGCGGAGGCATTGTTGATAATCTTTATATGATCGATACCATGCAAATTCTTACACCAGACGAGATGATCTCCATACTTAAACGAGAACCAGCTAGTGAAGGGTACGATATCCAATTCTATGGAAACGAACATGGCATGTACCTTTTAGATTATGTGAAGGATGGCATGTTAGTGACGCGTTACAAGGGAGACCCGGTAAGCGGTGATATTCTAGAGAATATCCCTAACCGCTCGATGATTGACAATGTTCGTAATGCAGCAATTATGTATAAATTGCAGCCACTCATCGTCACCTATGAGATCGACCCCAATGTTCAAGATTTTGAGAACGAAGAAGCTATTATATTTACGCCGAATAACGTTGCCGTTCAAGCTTTCAGTGAGATCATCTTGAAACCAAAGGTTCCTAACACGCCATATCTGTTCCTATCGGGCGATACGTTGAGCAACTCCAATGTGCTGAGCGAGATATTGAATGATGGCACAACTTTCAAGTTGAAGGCGAAGAGCGGGTCATTCGGGGAAGCAACATTCGAACTACATATGGCCGATAGTCCCATCATGAAGGGTAAGCTGCATGTCAAAGTGATTCTCAATCACACCAAGCGATGGGAGAAATAAGTGGGCAGGAAGGTACATGTATGTGCCGGATTGACAAAAGGCGCATTACGTCTGGGTATTGCTACAAAGGCCTTCGCTAAAACAGCGAAGGCCTTTCTCTTTGTTATTTGTTCCTGCCTATCCAAATCTTGCAGAGGTTGGGGATGTTTCCTCGTTTGATCACGCCAAAAAACTCGTAGCATTTGC
>NZ_JBHMDO010000030.1:0-24167 GCF_042431225.1 Paenibacillus aurantiacus
CATATCCAGCATGACCGTGAGAATGAGCACTTCTTTGACCATGTCGATTTCTTCTTCGGCTGGGAGAAGGGGCGATTTGGGCGGGTTAGTTTTCAAAACGCCAGCTCCTTCGGAAACAGAACATTTGTTCGCTAACAAGATGTTTTTATTATACTACAAACATATGTTCGTTATGCAAGAGGGGTGCGGGTGGGATTTTTATACAGGTGGGGGTGGGATGTGTGGTGTCAGATTTTATGAGAAAAATTTCGTGATTATTGAGACTGGATGGTCAGAATTGATGAGAAAATGTATAAATATACATTGTATACAGTGAATTCGAGTGATATTAGTCCTCAATAATAACTTTATGATGACGAAAGGGGAATGTTTGTTCTATAATTCTGGCAAGAAGGTGGCGAAGGAACTCTAAGTACTAACTGCTATTGCCACAGGAAGAGGGCACATATGTCCGTGTGCTTTGAAGACACCGTAAAGAGATTCTTACGCAGCAGCGGGCTTAGCTTAGAGATGATTTATGAAATGGATCCCTTTATAAAAAAACGGCAGAAAAATTAGACCGACTTTCTCAGGACCTTGAAGTGGTCCGACAACATTAGGGGTGTAAAGAGTTATTAAGGCAGCAGAGAAGCAGGGAAACCAGGAGAGTGACAAGGTGTGAGTGATGTCCGTCCTTAAAGACAACAAAATCGTGGCCAGTCGTTCGAAGAAACGTACCTGACAAATTAGAATATACGGAGAGAAAGTGGGATGAATGTAACACGCACTCATAAACTTAAAAACGGGGAATTAATTATATTCAAGACAAACATGCCTGAATCTGAGTTAAAGAGACTGCCGATTTTTGCAAATCAACATGAATTTTACAAACATTTCAAATCTTATCGTTATCAGATAGAAATCGATTTAATCATAAAAAATTAACAGGACCTTTTCCCTTACCCAATGACAAAAAAAGACCCTAGCTCTTCGCTAGGATCTTTTTTCCAATCACGTTCGCCCATTTAAGGGTGTTCGATAGGAGTCAGCTCTTCACTGACCACTACCCTGAGTAACATAAATATATATTTAAACACTCGAATAATCAAGCTATCACTTTCGAACTGCTTCCAAGGTTACATCTCACATGTACGATGTGGCAGCAGCGATGTTTTAGCCCCGAATCGGACACGGTAAGGGCGTGGTCCATAAGGGGCAACATCCTCGTGGAAAAAACTGCGGTTCTGACTGATTTATCCGCGGAGCTAAAGGAAATCATTCTGAGCACTTTACCCATTGACGCTTCGTCTAACACGATCGGAGTGAGTGAAAAACTACGGACGAGTGTTCAAATCCCCTCGCCTCCACCATGAAAACCCAGTCCGCGTGAGGACTGGGTTTTGTGTTTTAAAGAATTTGTAGACGAAATGTAGACAAGAGTAGACGATGATGGACAGTTGTTAAACACTAACTCGCCTCCATTAGAAAATCCGCACACAAGCGGTTTTTTTCTTTTGAAATGACGAAAATTTAGACATTTGTAGACAAGCCTTATTGTAGACATGAAGACGAGGTTGAAAAATTCGATTACTACAGAATTTTTGGTTTACTTTTATCATCAAATTGTAGTAATATTAATCCGGGATAAGTAAAAGTGTCTTGGAGGTGGTCAGGTTGTTGAAACAAGTGAGTTTAGATTCGTCTTTCACGGGGATGTTAGTCAGATCTTTTACTGAGGGTACGGACCAGGTAATCAGTGAAATCAAGGAAGAGTACGGAATGGATACTGGGAACTTCAAAAATGGAGGAGCATGGGATATTCGATTCCGTAGAATTAAATCAACAGCACTTCAACATAATCTTGTGGTGTTAACCCGAAGAAGAGGTATCTGGAACTTTGTTTGTGCTATTGACCTAGACACTGGTAATCTCTATATATTTTCCAAAGAAAAGAATTTAGATAAGGTCGTAAAGAATTTTGGGAAGCGGAAAATTCATTATTTCCATGCCTTTGTTTCATTGAACAGTGGACCTGTAGATTTCGATAATCAACAAATGTTGTTATTCGAGTCCTTGACCGAGGAGTATGAGTATAAAAGGCTTATGGAAGTGCAAAGAATACTTGGTGATGAGTATCCATTAGTGAAACGAGTGATTTTTGTTGTTGCTCAGGAGGTTAACCGAAAAATAATTGGCGTGGAGGCAAAATTATTTAATCGGTACTTTGAACTCGTTGATAAGTTAGACTTGTCAATGTATATAGCTAAGGATGAGTATAGTGATCTGAGCCTACCAGCCGAATTAGATGAAGATGAAGAGGAATCTTTGAGTACTATTCCAAAAATAAAACAGTCCATTAAAAACAGAAGATTAAGTTCGGATGATAAAATTCCAGTTAAGAAATCCGATAAAAATAATGAAGAGGAAGAAACTGTGTAATATTCCTCTATTCAAGGAGGAATGCTGAAAGATGCAGCGACAATTTAATGGATCTAGATTGAGAGAGGGAAGAATTTATCGCGGTTTAACAATTACAGAATTGGCGAAGGAGCTCGGTGTTAGTAAACAAATGATATCTAAATATGAGAACGATAAAGCAGTTCCATCCTTAGATGCATTGCTTACAATAACCAACGTGTTGAAATTTCCAAAAGATTATTTTTATGAAAAATCTATTGAAGTTAAAACAGGTAGTACATTCTTCAGGTCATTAATTTCCACGGGGAAAAAAGAGAGAGAAATGCAATATGATCGAGTTAAGTATTTGACTATAATAAGAGCTATGTTGGAAGAATATGTGGACTTTCCTGAACTTGATGTACCTGATTTTTCAGAAACCACTTATGATGCTGTTGAAGAAGTCGCTAATCAGGTTAGAAACGCCTGGGAACTTGGTGATAAACCAATTAAAGATATTGTTTATTTATTGGAAACTAAAGGTTTCGTTGTCTCGTCATTGTTGTTAGAGAATAGATCGATCGATGCTTTTGGGTCACAACATGAGGTGGCAGGTAAACAATACTATTCAATAGTTTTAGGAAATGATAAAAAATCATTCTATAGGCGTCAATTTGATGTGGCTCATGAATTGGGCCATAGGGTGTTGCATGACCCTAACTTAAATATTGATGACTTAAGCAAAGAAGAGTTTAAACAAATTGAGCAAGAAGCAAATGACTTCGCAGCGGCATTACTATTGCCAAAAGAAAGCTTTCTAAGAGATGTCTCAATACATCCTAACGATTTAATGTATTATAAATTGCTCAAGAAAAAATGGTGTGTCTCAATAGGAGCTATGGTTATGAGAGCCTACAAACTAGGGGCAATCTCTGAAGGCACTTACCAGTATATGCAGCGAACCATAAGCCTAAAAGGTTGGAGAACAAAAGAGCCTTTGGATGATATAAAAGATGTGAGAGAACCGGTTTCTATGAAGCAAGCTGTCGAATTACTAATTGAAAATGATTATATTACAGGTGATGCCTTCATGCACAAGCTCTCTAAACACTACGGACTAAGTTTGTTGCGGGAAGAGGTAGAAGAGTTGTTGGGGCTTGAGGAAGGCTACTTAAAAACTGAAGTGAGTTATACTGGTAATATTGTGAGCATCAAGGATAAACTCGAGTCGAAGTCGAGAGATAGTATTGGTTAAGGTATCATACTTATTTAACTATCGCATTAAAGACGAAGACGGTTATATAAGTATGCAGATTTACCTCAAAACTAATCCGAAAATGAGCTAATTAAGTGGATTTACTTTTGATCATATAGCAAGTATTGAAGCTCCGGTCCACATATGGACGGGGCTTTGTTGTGATTATATTTAATGTAAAAAACGATCATTATCATTAGCAATTACTTTTGTGGAGTATTGCAAAGAGGTCAAATAATGGAAAGAGGCGTTTAGGCTAGTTATTGTCTCAGTCTGAACAGCAATTGGGTTAGCGTGATTGGTCGTAACTATCCGTATCAAAAGGTATTCAGAGGAATATGTCGAATATGAGAAACGGCAGAGAGAAAGATGAGACGATGTTAGACATCATCGTTCTAAAAGGTGTAGCTATACAATTACAGAAGGTGTGAAAACTGATGTTTGATTTCGGAAACGCAAATGAGGGGCAACAACTCGCTATTTCAACGGTGGACGGCCCTGTGCTTATAACTGCCGGGCCGGGTACGGGGAAAACCTTTACCCTTGTTCAGCGCGCAATTTATCTCATTCAAGAGTGTGGCGTGACACCGGAACAGATTCTCATGGCCACGTTTACCGAGAAAGCTGCCAAGGAACTCATCACACGTATTACGAATGAACTAGCGGATCGGGGGATTTCTGCCAATATAAGGAATATGAGCCGTACCTAGATGATGTGACAGTTCTAGATGACTTTGTACTTGGAGGACGTTACTCCTCATGGGATATATCCATTTTTGCTCAAACATATGATACGCAAGCAGGTATTTACTTAATCGGTGATAAACCTAACCTACAGGCGATATTTATTAAAGCCACATTAGAGAATGGAAAGTATCCAAATAAGTGGATCATTCCAAATGAAAAACTTCAGTACTACTTTTATTCCCGAGAAGGCGTGTTCAGCGGAGATTACGCATACAACTCTGCAATTATTAATTCTGCTCAACTAAAGGTCCCCGTATATGTATTCATTAATAACGAATCAGTTTTACACTTAAATGGGATATTTGAGTACGAATCACATCATTCAGATCCTTCAAACGGTTCAAAGTGGTTTGTGCTGAATAAGGTAAACTCACTTAATATCAAAAAGAGTGTTACAACTCGTGAATATGAGCAAGAAACACAAAAAGAGGTCCAAAAGTCACGTGAAGTTGAGACTGAGCAGAGAAAACAGCGACTTCAAGGAGCTCCCAAAAAACCCGATACCATTCAAGTCGTGTCCACAGCCTTTAAGAGGAATCCGGATGTGATTGTGGAGGTGTTGTTGCGTTCAAAGGGGATTTGTGAAAAGTGCCTGAAACCAGCCCCCTTTATTAGAGCAAGCGATTTGACCCCTTATCTTGAAGTGCACCATATCGTTTCCCTGGCGGAAGGCGGAGATGACACGGTTGAGAATGCAATCGCCGTATGTCCGAATTGTCATAGGGCCGAACATTATTCCGCTAATGTTACAACAGTGACTGCGGGAATAATGATCGAAAATGGGAAGGTCCTAATTGCTATGCGAGGTGGATCTGGGGAAACCGCAGGTAAGTGGGAGTTTCCAGGAGGAAAGGTTGAGCAGAATGAGATTCCGGAACAGTGTCTTAGAAGAGAACTACTTGAAGAGCTAGGTGTTACTGTACGGGTAGGAAAGTACTTTGGAGAAAATGTCTATAAGTATGAGAACGGTATAATTCGTCTGATGGCCTATCATGTGAAAAGAATTAAGGGTGATATTACTCTTACTGTTCATCGAGAAGTACGTTGGGTTACACGAAAAGAATTGGATCAGTATGAATTCTTACCCGCGGATATCCCTCTGGTTGAATTACTAAAAAGTAATAAAAAGCAAATATAATATGGGATGGTCAGAGGAAAAGAGTGGCCTTTTGGCTCGATCCTCATTAAGGGACACCTGATGTTAGAGTGTCCCTTTTATTATACCCGTGTAGTATGTATTAGAATTACAAAAGGGGCACAACACTTTTTGAAGAGACTGGATTGTACCTAGAGATATCAATAGAGATGAGTACTTGTTTGTGGGAAGATGTAAAAGGCGGTTTATGAGAGGTTTAGATCCATGGCTCTGTTTGCTATTCCGCTTATAGGCACGACCGAATCGCTTAGAGGCTGAGCGGTAATGATGTTAAATGATAACAAACACTGTGTCGGTGACAGCTTAGTGTCGCCTTCTTCGTAGAGAGGTGACTGATAGATCCTAAGTGTACATTCCTGGTTAAACTTGTTATTTTATATATACTGAGTTCAGAACCTCTCTTGAAAGAGAGAAGTACACAATATCATATAATAAGAAATATTGAGTTTCAAAATGGATTTTCATAAGGGGGTATCCAGATGAGGATAAAGAGTATAGGATTTGGAAGGTTTGGGAAGCTAAGAAACTTCAAGCTGAAGTTAGAGAAACCTAAAGTTTCTCTTTTTAATCAAGCTAGTGTACATATAATAGTTGGTGAAAATGGAACGGGAAAAACATCAATACTGAAATTTATTTCAGATACGTTCTATAAAAGAATTTCTTATCATAACGGAACCGATTTCTCTATAGAATATGACCTGTCCGCTGAAAAAGATAATATTATCTCAAATGAAGAATATCCCGCACATTTACCTAAAAAAATAATTATCTCAACATATAGCCCATTTGAACAATTTGAAGCAAGGAAACTTAAAAATGATTTTTCAAATGTGGAGTATTGTTATGTAGGTGCCATGAGTAAGAGTCCATATGGATCGACTACGTCGTTATCATCCGTATGTATGCCAATATTGACAGCATTCTATCATCCAGTAGATAAGAAGTCTGAAGCGATTAAGGAACTTCTTAATGAAATTGGTGTCACGACCTCCCCTTTAGTTGAGATTCGGCCGAAAAGTTTGTTAATGAATAGAGACTACTATGAGGATAATGGTATTGCTCAAGAGCTTGTGGAGAAAATATACAATTTCCCGAATGAAAGTGACTTTGGTGTAAGAAGACGTGGTAGGAATTTAGTAGTCCCACCTCACATTATCGATCAATATTATGTAGGTGGTTGGGAACAATGGTTGAACGATGTAAGACAGCTTCTACAATTTAAACGTAGTATTTCACCTATTCAATCGCTTTGGTTTGAGAGATCAGAGGATAGCGAACCAATACCTATGAATAAATTAAGTTCTGGTGAATTAAGCTTATTTTTCAGGTTTTTTAGAATGCTTGAAGTGATGGATGATGATGCAATAGTGCTTATAGATGAACCAGAGATACATTTACATCCAAGATGGATTTTGAAATATCTATGGATGATTAAAAAGGTATTTGGTCAATACTCATCACATTTTATAATAGCAACCCACTCTCCATTAATTGCTTCAGATCTCCCTAGAGAATACATTGTTGGATTAAAAGATGACAATGGAGTAATTAAACAATACTTTGTAGATGAGAATACCATGGGAGCCGGTCCAACAGAAATTCTTCGTGAAGTTTTTAGGTTGGAAAAATATATAGGTAAGTTTACTTTAGATTATATAAAAAGAATTAATAATCTTATTGATGACAACAAAATCTCAGAGGCAAGAAGGCTTTATAACGAACTTGGGGATTCTCAAGAAAAGTATAAATTGTTCTTGCGATTAGAAAGGCTAGAGAACAAATAATGTGGCAGATTACATTAGATAACTATGCGAAAAAAATTACCCGTGGATTTGATAATTTTGTGGATGATTTCTTTAATTGGGTATTAGATCGTAAACCCACTGAGTCATTAACTGAATTATTTGAAAGGGCAAAAAACATAGAGGGACGATTAGGGGAAGTTTCTAGAGCAACTTCAGTGAGTAAATGGTTAGTTAGGTTTGCTAACTGCGCTGAATCTGAGAAGATTAGTTACTACTATTATTATAAAATAAAAAATTATCACTTATTTACTGACACTGGAGTTCCGGTATGGCGGTTTCTAGGTTCTACAAAGTCAATGATTAGTAAGTGCTTTCATTATTTTTATTCTACATTAATTGATACAGTTGCATTTCAGGACGCATACATAAATGATTATGAGGGGGGGGCAGAGTTAAAAAAGCAATTTAGAACTTATGTTGGAGAAAAGCATCCAATTTGTCCTTATTGTGATCATACTAGAATTGATCTAGATAGGTTTAGTTCTATAGACCATTTCTTTCCAAAGGCAATTCACCCGTTATTATCTATCCATTCCAATAATCTTGTATTGGCATGTTCGGCTTGTAATGATCGTATTAAACAAGCTCAAGTCCTGATACCTGCTCTTCACCCCTATATTCATGAACCTCATGACTATTTTCAGTTTTACTTCAGTTCGAACTATCAAGTAATTTTTGCTAGGCCTAAATTACCATCCCATTTAGATATAACAAAAAAATATATGATATCTTATCAAATAGAAGCTCTTTACCAAAAGCGATTAGATATCCTTGTTAAGGAGCTTTCAGAGCTTAGGGGCAATGTTAGAAGAGCATTCCGAAGATATAGAAATTTATCAGTTAAGCGTTGGAATTGTAGCTCTGACGAAGAAGTTGTAAAGAGAATGCTTGAATACCACATAAAATATAGGATTAATAAAAATTATAAGTTAAAAGGCCAAAAACCAATGGTAAAAATGATTATTGATTTTTATACTGATATTCAAAATAGATTTCTTGAGAGTGAATCTAGATTTATTGTCATAAATGTTGTTGGGTATTAAGAAAGTGTTATTGCCAACGGGAGACGTTAGTTTAGAGCAAGGAGCGGTTTGCCCTTCATTGGCAACTGCTCCTTTGTCGTTAAGCTATAGGGGAGCATTCCCATTATATAGAAATACGAGGTTTGGGAAACAAAAAGACTCCTTGATATGATGCTAATGGATTTTGTAGTCTCCTTGATTTGTTTTTGGCTCCGTTAGCTGGCCAGGCGTCGTGGATCAAGGATGCGAAAGTCATTGCACAGCTGGTCAAAGACGGAAGATACGCCGTACCGAGTCTTCCTAAGGCATTTATGCCGCACAGTGGGAAACAATTAAAATTGGCGATCATCTAACGACTGGCCTTTGTGTTGTGCAAGCACGCCCGTCCAGAACTGGCTTGATCGGTTTTTCCCCCGAGTTTCTAACGGTCTTCAAGGATTGGGAATGCAAGTCTGCCTTCCAAATGCTAAACCTCACTTTACTGCCCCATGAGCCAGTTTCTGTGCCAGACGAGACGTTGCTGCAGCACCTGAGTGAAGCTGCGAAGCGTGGTCTTGGTCTAGGTCGAATCAAGAGTCTGAAGGCAGCAGCCAGCCGTTCTGTGGTCATCCAACAGGACTCTGAGCTAGCTAAAATGGAGCTGAAGCAGAGCGTTGCATGAGTATTACACCATGCGAGCTAAAAAACCGCCGAAGAAGATGCAGTCTCTCATTGCGTTGTGTTACAAACTCATTCATATTTTATTTGGTATTTTGAAAAAGGCCATGAATTCAGTGAAGAAAATATGATGAAGGACATCCCTCCATGCGTAGGATTACCGCAAGCAGCTTTAATGATGAACGATTCCAAGGAACATGACCAAAGTCAAAAGATTAGGTAACAAGAAGCACGATGATTCGGATGGCGTTAACATACGGAAGAAGATTCTGCCGGGCAGCATATCTGACCTCCACCTCATGGAAAGGTTGCATGAAGGAATGTGGGAGCGTAGACTGCCATGAGCTCATGTGGAGATCCAAGTTTGCAACCATACTCTACCACGGCATCCACTTTTTGAAGCGAGTGGTCTAAGTGGAGACTTTTTTGCCTCAAGCGCCCCACATGAGAAAATAAAGTGAAAGACTGATGCTTCAGATCAAACAACTACAGTGGTCATCAGCCACAATTACATATCCTTACCTCAGGGACATTTGATAATATATTAATGCAGGGAAAAAACATGAAGGTTGGTGCTTCCTATGAACGAGAAATTCGAAGAACTTACGAAGCGCATGATGCATTTTAATAGCAACTATGACGTTGCTTTTAGCTATGTCCACAATTTAGGGGGAACCCAGGCTATTATTGATCAGCCCGATAAAGATAAAGTATGTAGATTTTGCGGAAAGCAATATCCTGAAGTGAAATTCAAAAAAAAAGCTCATGCAATATCTGAGATGCTAGGGAATAAGGAGTTTGTTTTAAAGAGCGAATGTGATACTTGCAATAGCTTCTTCGGTCGGAAATTAGAAGATGATTTTGGAAAATACTTAGGGCTTGGAAGAACATTATCACAGATATTTGGTAAAGATGGAGTGCCCTCATATAAATCTCGCGATGGAAAATGTCGAATTGATTATACAGACAAAGGATTGGTGATTCAGGCAACAGAGGACAATGAATCCATCATTATGCGCAAAGATCACATCATTTTTCATGCGGTGCGAGATTCCTATACACCTATCGCAGTATATAAATCTTTAGTGAAAATGGCATTATCATTGATTCCATACGAACAAATACCACATTTTGAAGATACTATTGATTGGCTAAAAGAGGAAAGCCATTTAAATTCCATACATAACATGGACAACTACACATATTTAATCGAACGATATGTCCCAGGACCCCACCCTATGCAATTAAGAGTATTCGGCTTTATTAGGAAAGATGAAAGCATTTTAGTACCATACTATCAATTCCTTTTGGAATTCACAAATTATAGCTTTCAAATTATGGTCCCGTGTAAAAAAAAGGACACAAAATTAGTTGGTGGTCATGAAATCGAGTTCGTCTCGATTCCAGGCACAGACGAAATTGCCGAGTTCATTCCGATTCCAGGCACATACAAAAAGGTAAACGTTAGTTTTGGCGAAGCTTCAAATAAAATCAAAAATATGAGGGGCAAGGAAAAAGTTAAGGATGAGCCCCTAGAGCCAATTTATTTGGGATTTCTGGACAGTCAGCTTAATGAAGGAAATGGGGAAACAATAGATGAAGTTTTTGAGAAAGAGGGCATTGCCTTAAAAAAGCGACTAAGAAATAATGATTCGTTGTCCAAGGAATAGGCCATATACCACTTTTAGATTTTAAAGAGAGTTCTACAGTTAAAAGTTGTTGGACAATGACTTTATGTATAGAAGTTACGAACTTCTATACAACTATCAACGAACAAGTGGTTGGACTACTTGGTAAGCAATAGCAAAGAAGGGCTTCTTACATCGATGCGCTGCCGTTTCTCAACTAAACGAGGAACGTTAGCTTAATAACACAGCGGTAATCTAGGACCTTTTTTCTCATCTAAGGCTGCCGCTGTCATATTGATGGAGCAGTATAATACTTAAGGGAAATCTCGTTTTTGAACTGAGAGTTTACATGGGCATTTTACCTATTCTGCGGTGTATTACATTAGGACTCATGTAGCTGTAGACAATTTGTAGACAAACTACTTAAAAAGGGCTAACACACGATAATAAAAGCAGAGAGATCGAACATGTACAGACACCAAAAAACCTTATAAATACAAGCATTATGTGACTTATGACAATTATATATAGGGTGAAAATTCATGTTTTGACAGGGGTTCAAATCCCTTCGCCTGCACCATGTAAACCCAGTCCGCGTGAGGACTGGGTTTTATGTTTTAATTAATTTGTAGACGAAATGTAGATATTCGCAGAAAGCAGTGGATTTTTATTGTTTCAAAGAGGTAAAGTCTAATTATCACTAGAGAAATGGGGTCCGTATTAATGCATAAAGCGTTGTTTGTAGCAGTTAATCAAAACACCGACAGAGGCTTCTCTAATTTACCCAATACTCTAAATGACATCAATGAGATTAGACGAATTCTTACCGAGGTCCCAACTACATTTGAGAATCAAAATGTTAATGAATTTAGCGGAAATCATGCAACTAATAGAATATTGAACTTAGTCGTAACAGATTTTTTCTCAGATGCTACCGAAGAAGATATACTGTTTTTGTTTTGGGCAGGACACGGTTACGCTAGCAATGGCGAAGGGTATCTAGTCCCGTATGATGGGGATTCCTTGAGGCCGGACGACTCAATGATTAAAATGAGCAATGTGAGACGTTGGATTGAAACCTCGAGAGCTCGTGTAGTTATTTGTTTCTTTGATACATGTCACAGTGGCCTCTTAGCGAGATCCGGGGATATTCTAAGGGGATTGCAGATTCATGGAAATGGTAAAGTCATATTTGCTGCATGCCAAGATATTCAATATGCTTACGACAGAAATGGTCACGGTGCCTTCACTGATTACTTGATTGAAGGGTTAACTGGTGGGGCAGCTGATTTTAACGGAAATATTGATGTGTACACATTGTATTCTTATATTTCAACGAGGCTTACGAATGAGTTTAGAGGAGAACAAGTTCCAGTTATCCACTCCTCATTATCTGGATCACCTGTTGTAATTAAGAGAATCGAAAGCCGTCAAGCTACCACAAATAAAAAACATGTAATCACTGATGCATATTTTTTATTGGACACTTTAATTACTGTATATGATTCGTTTAATGAGGAAAAACAGAGTGTTTTTAGATTAGTATTAGATAATCCAGATCAGGCTACTGAATATACTGTCAGGGAGTTATATGCAAAGAACCAACGTCATAACTCGTTGCCATTTGCAATAAGAAACCAAGCATATTTGGTTAATTTTTCAGACTTAAGTATTGAATCATCTTCTAATGGATTGAAAATGACACTGGAACTGAATAAGGTCGAAGGCAAACATGAGTCAATGAGTCTTGGCATCTCCTATGGTGGAGGATATGGATCTCGAACATACACCGATGACGACATTGCTAAGGAAAGAGCAAAATTGATCATATTTGGCTTTACGGATGCAACAACTCAAAATAAAGTAAGCGACTCAATTCTACAGAGTTTTATTTTTTCGCCTTCAAACGGTAGCATAAAAATTGATCCTAATTCCAAAACAGGAATAGGGATAGTTGAAAATCTGGATAAGTTAGGGCTTGATTTAATTGGAATTAGAGTGAGTCTTGTGAATTGGCTCATATTGACGGGAACTATAGAGAAAATTGAAAAACTTGTGTTGAATAAGAAGGGAAATTTAGTTGATGTACATCTCATTGGCTACAGAAAAAAGTACTACACTAATGTCGATCCTGTTCGCATAGAACTTATCGGACAAGTTCAAGTATAATAACTGACTACTATGGTATGGGAGACTCTCTGGCAGGGGTCTCTTTTTATTTGGGCATTCACGCGAAATAAACTGCGACTGCGGTCCATTGTCGGTTTATATAACTGGACACTTCTCAGACTCAAAGAGTTGTCGCTGTCACAATGCACGCCCAATCAGCCCTGCGGCATGTTTGCCTTCGCAGGATAGGCCCATATGGAAATCAATGATCTCACGTCAAGGACACACAACAGGTAGAAGGACCGCTACTCTTCAAGCGATATAACCCTACGTAATATCCATCTCCCAGAGCTCGTTTGAAACCTTATAACCCTATGAGTCAGCCTAATTTGTATATTTATCGATTGTTATGTCTACAATGAGTCATAAAAAAATGAAAGGGAGAAGAATATGAAAACAAATAAGTTATTAATAAGACCACGACCTTATGAAGATGAAAGCCTCAGAGGTTACATACTTAGAGTCGCTGAAGCTAACAGTGCTCCAAATTCAATAATAATATTTCAGTATCTTGGTATAAAGCATAAGCATTATCAAAATTTACTATTTCCGCGAGATGAAATCAATTTGGGTTCATTTAGTGAACTTGTTAATGTTACTGTTAAAAAACTTGAATCTCTCATTTTATATAATCTACTGTTTCCTCATATGGCGATTGAACAGGAGGAGAAAGTTAGATTTCATATTTGGAACCATGGGACATCTGGGAATGAACAGCAAGTATGTTCGATATGCTTAAAAGAAGCTTCTTATCAGAGAAACCTTTGGGAACTTTCTTTAGTGACTACTTGTCCACTTCATAGTTGCAGACTAATTGATAGATGCCAAGACTGTGGTAAAGCAATAAATCCCTATCGCAAAAAGATGAGTTATTGTAACTGTGGATTCGATTACCGAGAATCAGATATAATTTTTGCTGAGTCTGAGCTTTCCATTTTTTTAAGGCACACGATTGAAAAATCAGGCCCTCGTTGTGGAGAAAACGTGCTATATTCTTTAAATCCTCGTTTGTCAATATATACAATAATAACCTTGGTTCGATTAGTTAATGGTTTAGAGGCGAAGACGAACCATAATAATTTTTCGATTGGAATTGATAAACGTATCCTGACTGAGCAACTTGATCGGACTTTCTCCATTTTTGATAAATGGCCAGAGAGCTTTTTTGCTTTTCTAGACGATTATCGAATAGCTAAAAATTACTCAATAAGGTTTAGTAGACTTAATACTTTTTTTAATACTTATTTCTGTCATGAGGATCTAAAATTTATTGTTGATGCCTTACATGACTACGGTTATAGTTTTTGGGAAAGAGGTTTTTTGCAACAAATTGAAACCAATAATTTGGGAGTGGAAATAGTTAAGGAAAGTATTAAAGCAACCATACAAAGACATTCGAGAGCCAGAGATCTAGTAGGTATATCTCAAAATAAGTTGGCAAAACTATTGGGAGTAGCTAATTACCAAATTGACCATCTCCGAGAAAAACAAATAATCATGCCTATTAGCGGTCCAGATATTGATGGCATGCCCACATGGTTATTCGAAGAGAATAGTGAGAAAATGATACTAGATAAGTTCAAAGAAGACATAACGACGAAAATCCACGATGATGAAGTTTTAAGTTTTTTGCAGACATCTCTCAAATTCGTACCATATGGTCTAAAGAAGATCGATTTGATCCAAAGCGTATTGCTAAAAAAATTACGTCCTTGTTCAATAGTAGAAGGGAATGGATTTCATCAGTTCCAATTTAATAGATCTGATGTTTTATCTTTTCTAAAGGGAGGTATGTTAACGAGAGAAGACATCTCCAAAAAACTATCCTGTAACTATAGGGCAGCATATTATTTGGTCAAATATGGGTTTATTAAAGGGGAGAAGATAGGGGAATTCACATTAGTTTCCCATGAAAACTATAATGAGTTTCGGGAGAAGTTTATACTAGCGATCGAAATTGTACACTTATATCCAGCATTCAAATCTACGAGGCGGTTGGTACGCAAGTTGTTACAAGTTGGAATAAGTCCAGTAGATGATCGGTATATGGAGGTAGGCTTCCTATTCGAGAGGAGTGCTAAGTTGACGGATTTTTTAAAAAAATCAATAGCCCGTCACTCTATTGAATGACGAGCTATTTGTTGTTCGATTTCACATTCACTATATTAAACCAAAGCAAAAATATCAGACTAGACAAGCTATATGCTTGACCCAAGAATGTGTCCCTACCAGAATATAGTGCTCCTCCTACGCTTGCAGATTAAGGGCAATTAGCGCGGACAAACAAGCTGGAAGTCGTCAACATGATCGATCGTACATATCGTTGGGCGAGTAATCAAAATAACGGGGGGATTGTTAATCAGTTGGAGGTTGAATATCGCCACTTAATGAAAAGAAGATAGTTAAAATCATCAGTTTCTGTTTATTGGGCGGAGAAAATAATGCAGTTCGTAGAAAGCATAAGGAAACAACTCGATGAAAAAGTATCGAGAACTAATACCGGCACTAACCAAAGAGCTTATGAAGCTCACAGGTTAGTGTTTTTTGTTTATATTCAACAATTTTGGCAACACTGTATTATAAATTTTGAAAACATAGGAGCGTGAGGACGATGCCCTACAAGCCGGCCAGAGAAATCAAACCTAAAGCAAAAGGTTACAGAGGAAAAGAGCCTTTCCTAACGACAGGGGAATATATTCATTGGGAAAGTTTTTTGGAGCGGAACTATATTCGCTTAGCCGATTTTGACCAAACGGTTCAAGAAATTTACTACCAGCCGATCTGTATCTACTACTGGCTTAATGGTAAGAAGTACAGATATTATCCCGATTTCAAAGTGGTTTTCGAGGACAATCGGGTTTGTCTTATAGAAGTAAAACCAGAGCGCTTTATTAAGTCAGAAAGAAATGTGATCAAATATGCGGCGGCACAACAGTATTGCAAAGAAATGGGATGGAGTTTCGAAATCTTTACTGAGAGGCAAATTAACCCAAACCTCTTGCAATGGAATCTTTCCTTGCTACGACATCTTGGTACCCAGGAAGTATCCGAGGAGGAGGAAGATTGCATTTTTAATGTCATGGAGAAGAAGCAAGAGCTGCATTTGTTTGAACTAAGAGAACATTGCGAAAGCATGACCGAGGAAGCTTTTTACTCAACCGTTTATAGGCTGATTTACTTACAAGAGCTACAAACAGACTTAGTCAATATAAAATTGTCCGACGACTCATTATTACGATTGAATTGAGGAGGGGTAAGATGTTTGCTGAACTTGAATATGGCACGCAATTTCGTATAGGGAATACCGAATATGAAGTGCTGCGTAAGCGGGATGAGGATCTCGAAGTGTATAACATCACGACAGACTGCAAGGAATTACTTTCTCTGAAAGAAATTTTAGGTGCATGCAATGCGAAACAACATGATAAACGGTTGTTTTTTTCGAAACGGGATACGGAAGAACAAAGCAACAGTTTGGAGTTTACCACTGGTGATTATAGCGAAGCAGAAAGAACTCTAATGGAGCAACGCTATAAGATTATCGAGCCATTTATCTCAGGAAAACTAAAACCGGCAGAAGTAGCGGATTATGTGAAGAACTATCCTGAAAATGATAAACCTAAGGGGGCGCTGTCGCCTGCTTCTTTTTATCGCTGGGTTAACGCATGGTATAAGCGGAGAAACAAATTAGATTTAATTCCTAAAAGGACAGGACCGAAAAGTGGTAATCGAGTTCCGGTGGATGTAATGAAGGAAGTTTCAGTTATTATTACCAAGTATGATAAGAAAGCAGAGGTAATAACGATAAGAGACGAATTCAACGTACTGGAAACCACGATTAAGAATATTAACTTAACCAGAGAAGACAATCAGAAGCTAAAACCAATTTCTGAATCAACTTTCAGGAGATTATATCGGCAGCATCACGACTCTTACGAACGAGATAAAGAAATACTGGGGACGAATATGGCGGATTTAAAACATAATGGAGTAGGCGATGCAACCAGGGCTTCCCGCCCATTGGAAGTAATGGAGCTGGACTGGACCCCGGTCGATTGTTTGATTATAGATTTTGATTCCGATGAGACCTTTCGACCTATCATTATGTACGGAATAGACCAGGCAACCAGTGAACCAATGGGTTTTAACATTGTTTTCAAACAAGAGCCTGACGCAGGGGACTGGAAGCAACTCATTCTGCATTGTATTTTACCGAAAACCGACATTAAAGAAAAATACCCGAAGGTACAAGGGGAATGGTCTGCTTACGGTGTCCCACAGAGCATCTTGTTAGATAACGCTAAAGTGAATGATTCATTGGAAGTTGCTGAAGTTTGCAATGCATTAAATATTGGCCTTAGGTACGCGGAGGTGAAGTCCGGTCATCACAAGGGGTTAGTTGAGCATGCTTTAGGTAACTTGAACCATAAAGCATTTCAAGGTCTAATGGGCTCGCTTTTCTCCAATACGGATGAAAAAGGAGAATATGATGCACAGGCTAAAGCTGTAGTTAATATAGAAGGACTATATCAAATTGTTCACATTGCTATCGTCGATCTGGTGGCTAATAACTTTAATCGAGGAATAAACAAGCAAGGTGTGCCCGAGCACTTGTGGAAAGAAGGATTGCGGCAATTGAAAGTGCATCCTAAGCTTCCATATAACCGTGAGTACTTGGAATTGATTTTTTCCTCAAATAGCGTGTTTCGCACGGTTGTTCCAAAAGGGATCGAATTAATGGGACACTTTTTTTATAGCGAGGAACTAAATGAGCTTAGAAAGCGACTTGAACGCGAAGGAAAGAGTCGAGTAGTTCAAGTTCGCTATGGACAAGACATGAGGGTGATCTATGTTCGGGATGAACAAAACAGGCGGTATATTGAGGCCTTCATTAAAAATGCGGGACTTGAAAGAAAAAAACTAAATAGAGAGTTTCCTATTCACGCTGAATTGCTGGCTTACCTAACTAATAAAGACGGAAAACACTATAACGAATTTGATCGGTCAAATCTTGGGAGGGCTAGGTTGGCCATTGAGGAGATTCAGGAAGACTGTAAACAAGAATATAAGGGCGTCAAGCGGAAACGTAGACGTGAAGCAGCGGTAAGCGAAAATATCCCGAGTGCATCAAAGGGTGTTCCTAGTGAATTAATCCCAGGGATCGCAGACAGCATAACGATTCATCATGTAACAGATATAGTAGATAAAAAAGGTATAAAAGGAGTTAAGTCTGTTAAAGATGATATAGTGAATGATGAAAGCCTTAATCCTGGAGAATTACATGTTGCCGAAATAGATCTAGACGTTTTCGCCGCTGATTGGGGTTATAGCCGAAAGGAGTTAGGATAGATGGATTTTGAGCGTTTAGACGGTAAAGCTCCCAGCCGAGAAGAAATTAAGCGTCGTGTGGAGCATGTAAAAGCGATTTTAGTGCACCACCCCAAGTTTGCAGAAATCCTTGACGAGCTTGAAGAAATGTTAACATTGTCGGAGGATTCTGTAAGTCCGGAAGGTTTGTTCTTATTTGGACCAACTGGTGCTGGAAAAAGCTCTGTTACGATTGAGTTTACAGCACGATATCCACGCAATACCGTTGTCGAAGCTGAACGTGAGTATACTCATATCCCGGTATTACATGTACGCGTGCCTCCAAGAGCGACACCGAGAATGCTTGCATCAAAAGTTCTTGAGATTATGGGGGATCCCTTCCATCACAAAGGTACAGAAAGCGAGCTCACAAGTCGTATCCATCATTATGTGAGGGAACTTAAAATTAGAATGATCATTCTGGACGAGTTTCAGCATTTAATCGATGCTGAGACGGACTATGTACTAGCCACTGCATCGAATTGGGTGAAAACCTTTACCGAAGAGATTAAAATCGCTGTAGTTCTTTGTGGCATGCCAGAATCGGTCAAAGTGTTCATTAGTAATCCTCAGTTAGACAGAAGGTTTTGTAATAAAGTAGAGTTAGCTCCTTTCGCATATGGGACCCCGGAAGAAATACTCACCTTCCGTATCTTTCTGAAAAAAATTGATGAGCTACTTCCATTTCTAGATTCTGCTCAATTAGCGGACCCCAGACTTGCGGATAAGATTTATTACATTTCCAATGGAGTTCCCTTCTATGTCATGAAGTTGCTGGAGAAGGCAACTTATTTCGCGGCGAAGGAGGGGGCCGACAAGATCACGGAATCCCATTTGGCTATTGCCTTAACGAAAATAAAGCAGGTGGGAAGACCATACGTAATCAACCCGTTTAAGGATAATCAATTTGACATGTCGGCGGCCTTGAAGTCAGAGAAGGATGCAGAAGGGCGCTACAAAGAGAAGTTGATGATAAAACGAAGAAGAACCAGAGAAAAGAGAGAGACACCGTCTAACTAAAGAAACCCGGAGCTGAGGCTCCGGGTTTCTTTAGTTTTGAAATTCCTTGAGGATCGCACGCACTTTCCTTAAATCATTTTGTTCGAGCCTGATCAGAATTTCTAACAATTCGTAAATCATCGATTCTTTGCTAATTTCAAATTTTTCAAGTTCCACTGAATAAGAAAAAAGGGAGTGAACTTTCACATCAAGTGCGGTTGCAATCTTTTCTAAGTTAAGCAATGTAATGTTCTGTTCTCCACGCTCAACGCTTCCAATATAAGAAAATTTAACGCCGGCTTTCTCTCCAAGTAACTCCTGGGACCAGCCTCTTTGTTTACGGATATCGCGTATTTTGGATCCGACTAATTTTAAAATGGGGGTCATAGTCTGCACCTCTAAAGAAAGTGTAGACAAGCAATGGATGAATAAACATGCCTTTATAACATTCAAAATTGTTTTTGAAAGTTATAAGTTTTAAAATCGCAAAACCGGCAATACTAGTTACTAGAAAGAGAGATACTTTGGAGGTGATCTAGATGTTCTTAATACGTCCTTATATTCATCCAAATGAAACATTAACGAGTTATTTATTTCGCCTTCAGCGGGCTAACTTATACGCTCGAATCGGCGACACAACCGAAGATTTAATGTTTTCCTGGACAAATTTAATAAGGAATACTTTTGCTGAACAATGCATTAAAAAAGTTGGTTTGATGACTAATCAAATTAAGGATAGCCTACGCACTCTCACATTCAATGGATTACTGGAACAAGTAGGTGAAGAACAATTTTTTAAACTCACGTACAGGGAAGATGTTCAATACTGCCCAGAGTGCATTCGTGAGACAGGCTGTATGATGCAAGAGTGGTCGCTCAGACCCAATGATATTTGTTCTACACATAGAACCAAACTGCTAAAAAGCTGCAGCCAGTGTGACGGTAAGATAACCCTGTGGTCTATTCATAAAGGATATTGCAAATACTGTGGGCTGGATTATTCTCAGTTGTCTTCGATTTATCGCTTTAGCGAAAAGGTAACTTCAATTAAAGTAGCTTTAAACCAAGTCCTACTTGGGCAAAAGCAGATATTAATCCGTGACCGAAAGTATTCACTACCTGAGTTCCTTCAATTGGGACAGTATAGTTTTTGCCTAATGAGAGGATTAGGTAGTTTAGTAGAAGACCGAAGAGAGGCAGGGGCAAAACTAAGTCATTCGTCAATAAACAAGTTTTCAAATTTGCTGTGGATGTACGAAGATTTTCCGCTGAACTACGAAGCAACGCTCGACATCTTTGTTCGATTGCGAAGTGGATATGAAAGGTACGCAGCAAAAGCTCAATATGAACGGCTCTTTAAATATAAATGCTTTTCACAAATTGAAGAAGTGTACAAAGCTTACTGGTCTCGAACCATAAACGGGCGAACAACTAGGGGAGATGACAGAGGAGAAGTAAGGAGTAGATATATCTCAAAATTAAGAGCTGCACAGATCCTAGGGATTGATTACCGCCACATCAATAAGTTAATACGATGTGGAATAATCAAAGAGCAGAGCAGTGAAAAACTGTTGTCTGAACAGGAAGTAATGAAGTTACTCGCGATCTGCACGGGAAAACTTTCGAGGGAAAGACCACGAAGATTGAAGATAAGGGATATCTATAAAAAGTACCCGGCTAGAGGCTTAAATATTGTTAATATTATTCAGTTTATTGTGTGCGGATTCCTACAGCCCGAAAAATCCATTGAGGATGCTACGTTAAAAGAGGTTACCTTCAGTGAAGTGGAACTAGATGCTTGCTTACAGTTGTTATGGGCATGGAAACCAAAAACCAATACCAAAGAGGTGTCTATTGTGGAAAATATAAAAGTTGAAATGGGAATGGCAACCATAACAGCTAAGGGACTTATTCTAAATGGAAAGGTGTATACAAATGCTGCTATGATCAAACATCAGTGGTTTGAACATGCAGAGAAATTTGGGGAGTGGCAATGCCCCGTTGGTTATTTTACGGAAAGCCCAGAGTACATCGTATTGTTTGACACCAAAGGACTAGAAGTTGCAACGAGTGTTGAACATCAGATAGCACCTGACGCCACTGTATTAGAGGCTTACTACGAAGCAATGAACAAGCTAAAAGAGCGTTTTTATGAGGCGAGAAATCAGCGAGATCGTGATTGGTAACAAAATGGTAAAGGAGCGGGGCTGATTGGCTCACTATCATCGGAAAACCCGAGAAAAGAAAATCAATTTTTCTTAAGGGCAATAGGAGGAATAAACCTGATGATACTAAGCAAACGGATTGTGATTAGGTTAAAGCCCGCGACGACTTCATTGAGTTGTGATTATAGGGCATGCAGTTACGAGCTGTTAATGTTGTCACATGTGGGGATAAGATATTTTTTTACTCGGCAAATAGAAGTGTGAAAGGATGTGTTTTTATATATAAATCAGTGGTCAGAGATGGGAAATTTCTTGTTGTTGTTACAGACGGCATTTATGATTCGCCGCTAATTGAGTTGCCAACTGAAGAAATTGCGGATAAAGTCGCTTATGAACTGCAAAGCGCATGGGATCAAGGTGTGGTATGGGGGACTTGTCAAAAGTCCAAAGAGCTTGATAACACAGATGAAATGATCCAAAAGCTTTTGTCTCTGAGTCCTGAAGAGCGTGAGGTTTATATACAAAAAATAAAGCGACGTAGCGAAAGAATGAGGAAGATTGAGGAGGCAAGAAGATGGGAAAGCGTACTGAGTTGGAAACGTAAAATGGAGGAGTAACTTCGCAAGTAGCGGCCATCGAATCTTTGGTGAGAGGAAGCAGGGCTTTTTTCCATATACTACTTTCAGATGGGAGTGATTAGAATTAGCAGTATAAAAATAGTCTGGGGAAGTGTTGAAGAAGGAGCATTAGAGCTTCCAACGAGTTGGACTCGTAACATCAGCACGCAGCGATTATACCAGGCGTAAAACAGACAGCAATCTGACATGACTTTTAGATAGTTTTATGATGATATGATCGTAATTAAAGTTGGTATAAAGTCTCGAGACCGGTCAATGATTGTAATGATAGAAGGTAAACAGATTTAGAAAAGAGGAAGGTGACGTAGGCTCTGGAAAGACTAGTTATCGGTAGTGCAAGGGTAACCGCTGGTGGAATTCGATTTTTAGAAAGGCTATCGTATTGGTGCGAATTATCGAAAAGAGCAAGATGGTGCCGTAAATCTCTCGATTATGAAATAGAGTGGGATATACGTATCGCATATAGACCGGAGGATTTAAGGAATATTTACTTGCCTGATTTTAACTATGAGAAATGTTATCTAGTTGAGGATTTTAGCACAATCCCTCAACTAGATGGTCTTAGAATCTTATTAAGTAAGGGGATAGTTTACGAAATTGATGTTTTCGATTGTGAACTGGAAATAGTCGATAATTATTAAATCACAGGTGGGTCTGTAACGCTTTTTGTGAAAACCCTTTTGAAGCATAATACTAACGCAATTAATGACCAATCCGGTCTGGGAAGAAAACGGAGAGCTGGAGGAGCACCTGTCCCCAGTTTTGCACGCGCCCTGTCCGTTTGCGAGTGACTTCTCTCGTCGCTAAGTAGAGCATTTTCAGCAGCGCTTCGTCGCTTGGGAAAATGCTTTTTCCTTTGGTGACCTTGCGAAGCTGACGATGGTAGCTCTCAATCATGTTCGTCGTGTAGATCAGTTTACGGATTTCTGGCGGGTATTTAAAGAAGGTGGAGAGCTCCGCCCAATTTGTTACGCCAGGAACGCACAATGAGAGGGTATTTGCTGCCCCAGGTGACTTCAAAACGATCCAGCTCTAACAAGGCTGCTTCTTCGGTTACTGCTTTGTAGATTGGCTTTAGATCAGCTGTAACTTTCTTCAAGTCCTTGTACGAGACATAACGTGTAGAATTACGGATCTGGTGGATAATGCACTTCTGGATTTCTGTATGTGGATAGCAGGCGGAAATAGCCTGAGAGAAGCCCGTCAGGTTATCCACACAGGTGATGAGAATGTCTTGAACACCACGGTTACGCAGGTCGTTGAGCAAGCTGAGCCAGAACTTCGAGGACTCGTTCTCCCCAATCCACATGCCTAGCACGTCCTTGTTGCCGTCTAAATCAATGCCAATGACCATGTACGCCGCCTTGTTCACAATGGCGCCGTCTTGCTTCATTTTGTAATGAATGGCGTCCATGAAGACGACCGCGTAAATGCCCTGCAGCGGCCGATTCTGCCATTCTTTGATGAGGGGGACTATCTTGTTCGTCACGTTTGAGATCATCGTCGGCGAGACGTCAATGCCGTACAGCTGATTCAGGTGGTCCTGGATATCCCGTGTGCTGACACCTTTGGCGTACACGGCGATGATCTGGTCCTCAATGCCGGTCACGGTGGATTGATGCTTCTTCACGATGACAGGCTCGAACTCGCCGTTACGGTCGCGTGGTACGGCGATTTCTACTTCACCGTATTCGCTCGTAACCGTCTTCCTGGACTTCCCATTGCGGCTGTTAGACGTTGTTTTACTCTTCACGTCATGCTTTTCATAGCCGAGCTCTGTGTCCAATTCCGCCTCCAGCATCGATTGCAGCGTCTCTGCAAACAGCTCCTTCAGTGCGGATTGCACATCGTCCATCGTCTTGAGGTTGTTTTCCTTTACGAACGCCTTCACTTGTTCCTTATTAAATCTCGCCATTGGTGCCATCCTCTCAAACCAACCTTTCTCTCATTGTAATCTAAGTTCGGTTTGAGAGTTTACACAAACCAGCTAATATAATGTCAAGCGTTTCACGAAAAATATTTTCTCTGTTAATATAGAAAAAGGCAATACGAAACTAACCCCAGCATCAACTGGAGTTATGTGTAATATTAGCCTTTTTAAGGATCAAGAGGGGCGGTAGTAAACCGAATTCTTAAGCAGGGCAAAGATAATATGCAGCAACTTATTGGTGCAAGCAATAAGT
>NZ_JBHMDO010000031.1:0-195064 GCF_042431225.1 Paenibacillus aurantiacus
TTTTTTAAAAAAACCGGGGGTATCCCAAGGTCATCTTTTGATGACTTTTGGGACACCCCCATCCTTGCATCAATATATACTCGCCGCATATACTCGCCGCCGTCCGGATAAGAATCGCTTAATTCAAAGCTTTCTCGAACCGGGTGATCGTAACGCCCGGCGCGATGGCCACACGCTCGGTCTCGGTAAATCCGTTCTTCTCGTAAAGCCGGACAGCAGGCGTATTCGCGGTACCCGTGGCGATTATCGCTTGCGCAGCGCCCGGCGTAGATAATGCTTCCTGAATCAGCGATTGAGCGATGCCTCTGCGCATACGCTCGGGATGCACCATCATGCGATGAATATCCAACGTATTCGCCTCCAGCTTATACGACACCGCTCCGACCAAGCGCTCCCCTTCAAAGCATCCGATGAACTGTTCCCCGCAAGCGATCAGCGATTCTTCCGTATCGTGCATCGGCGGAATGGAATCCAGGCCAAGCAGCTTCGCTTCCAGCGGGTAAGACGCCTGTTGCAGCGCCTTCACTTGTTGCGCATTCTGCGGGAGGGTAATGTCGAATGCGCTGAATTGAATTGTCACCGTGATCTCCTGCTTTCTAGTTGAGATGTAAGAATGTTTAAGTCGATAGAAGCCGGACCGTGCTATTGTCCTCCATCGGGGGGCGCAGGCTGTAGCCCAGCCCCCATACCGTATAGATCATCTTGGCCGCTTCAGGCTCGGCCGCGTTCAGCTTCTCGCGAATGCGCTTCACATGGGTGTCAACGGTTCGATCCTCGCCTTTCCTGACCGTCTCGCTGCGCCATACTTCCCGTAGCAGCTCTTCTCGGGTGTACGCTTTGCCGGGATGACGGGCCAGGAAATACAGCAGCTCGAATTCTTTCATTGTCAGACGCAGCTCCGTCCCCTTCACGAGAACGCGACGCGCCCCCGGTTCGATCGTCAGGTACGGGAGTACGACTTTATTGGACAACCTCGGAGGGCTGAAATCCGGATCCATCCAAGCAGTCCGGTTCAACATTGCTTTCACGCGTAGAACAACCTCGCGCGGACTGAACGGCTTCGTCACGTAATCGTCCGCCCCCGCCTCGAAGCCCTTGATTTTGCCGAATTCATCCCCGTACGCCGTGAGCATCATAATCGGCGTTTGTTTGAACTCCCGCACCGCCTTGCAAACCTCGAAGCCGTTTAAGCCTGGAAGCATCACGTCCAGTAGAACCAAGTGATAGTCGTTCTCGGATATTTTGCGGATTGCTTCGAGTCCGTCCGCGGCTTCGTCGATCACATAATGGTCTTTGCTCAAGTACAGTTTCAGCAAGCTGCGGATTCGCATTTCGTCGTCCACTAGCAAAATTCGCTCCGTCTGCATGTCCATCCGTCTCCACTCTCTTTCCCGTATCGTTTCTCTATTTGCCTTGCGGTACGGAGTACAATACGTGAGAGGAGATCGGTTGGTATCCGGTTAGAAAACAATGGCACAAAAACTACAAATCTGCAAGCCTCGATGGACTACGCCGCCATCATATGCCTTGCTTACCCTATAGCCGAGTTGTCCTTCAAAACAAAAAGCCGCCAACGGCGACTCTTCGATACAACTATTCCGAAATAGGATAATCCGCCTTCTCGCCAGCCGAAGATGCGCAAGCTGGCAGAGCCGAATGAAGCAGCTCCGTAAAAACATGAAGCCCCTCGGACTTCGTCCTGCTATGTCGCCATTATTCGGTAGCGTTTGCCCGCCTCCACGGGGAAACTGCAGCGTCCATCGGGAGCCGTGACGGTCGCAATTGTACGCTCGTTCTCCCAGATTTCGAACGCCTGGCCATACTTCACCGTGCATGTCTGATCTTGGCTTGCCACAATCATGGCTTCGGTCAGCTTCCCCTGTGCCCATCTGAGGCTCAATTCGAATCCGCCGCGGCCTCTTAATCCGGCGACGAAACCGCTTGACCACTCATCAGGCAGCGCCGGTAGGAGTTCCAAATATCCTTCATGCGACTGGAGGAGCATCTCGGCGATTCCGGCTGTCGCCGCGAAATTGCCGTCGATCTGGAATGGCGGATGCGCGTCGAATAGGTTAGCGTATACGCCGCCTTGATTATAGTTATCCGGCTCATCTTCTTTCACAAGCGTCAATAGATTCGATAGCAGCCGCAGCGCGCGGTTCCCTTCCTTGAACCTCGCCCACAAGCCGATCTTCCATCCCAGGCTCCAACCGGTGCCGCCGTCGCCTCTCCGCTCGAGGGAAGTTCTCGCAGCCGCATAAAGCGCCGGCTCGGCACCCTCGGTGATGTGTCTTCCCGGGTAGACGCCAAATAAGTGCGAGACGTGCCGGTGATGGATGTCCTCGTCGTCGAAATCCTTGTACCATTCCTGCAGCTGCCCGTGTTTGCCGATTTGCAGCGGCAAGAGCCGATCAAGCACTGCCGCAAGCTCATTTCGAAATGATTCATCGACATCCAGCGCCTTGGCCGCTTCCATGCAATTCGCGAACAAATCCCGGACCAAAGCCAGATCCATCGTCGCCGCTGCGCTGACCGCATATGTCCCGTCCCGATGAATGAACTTGTGCTCAGGCGAAGTGGAAGGAGCCGTGACCAGGTATCCTTCTTCATTGGCAATGAGCCAATCCAGACAGAAGGTGGCGGCGCCTTTCATGATGGGATAGGCTTGGTCCCGAAGATAGTTCGTATCTCGCCCGAATGCATAGTGCTCCCATAGATGTTGGGACAACCACACCCCGCCCATCGGCCATAACGCCCATACCGGGTCGCCGTGACCGTAGTCGCCGACCGGAGCGGTATGCGCCCATAGATCCGAATTATGATGCGCCACCCATCCTCTCGCGCCGTAATTGACTTCGGCGGTACGAGCGCCGTTAGCCGCCAAGCGGGCAATGAAGTCGAGTAGCGGCTCATGCATATCGGCCATATTGCACGTCTCCGCCGGCCAATAGTTCATCTGCGCATTGATATTCAACGTATAGTTGCTGCTCCATGGCGCTTGCGTGTGCTCATTCCAAATCCCTTGCAAGTTGGCCGGCTGCGAGCCCGGCCGCGAGCTCGCGAGCATCAGATAGCGGCCATAGTGAAACAGAAGCTCCACCAGACCAGGATCATCGCCCCCGTATTCGGCAATTCGCCGATCCGTTGCCATCTCCGCCGGCGCCTTGTTCTCGCCAAGTTGAAGCGCGACGCGATTGAACAACGCGGCAAAATCGGCGATGTGGTCGCCTCGAATATCTTCGTAACGTCTGGTGACGGCTTGCCGCAAGTATCCGCTCGCGACCCGTTCAGGGTTCCGGTCGTCGCTGCCTCTTCCGAGTCCGGCATCGAAGTTAGTCGCCGCGCTGAAGAATAGCGTGGCGTGAGTAGCACCGACAATGTGGATGCCGTCATGCGTGATCCGCCTCTCTCCGCCTTCATGGGCGGCGAACAGACGACCGTGAAAGCGCAGCGCTGCCGAAGTCGCCGGGTCCCCGTAACGAATCGGGTCGTCGGTCGGATAATAGTTGGGCGACACATGTTCCGGAGCCACGCCGCTAATGACGTATGCATCATCCGATACCGAGGATTCGCAGCGTATAGGGCTGTCCAGCTTCGCGCGGAAACTCAAGCCCCCTTCCCGGCTGCATTGAAGTCGCACGACAATGAGCTGATCGGGGTGGGAGGCGAACATTTCGCGCGTGTATTGCGTCTCGCCGATCTCATAGGATACGCAGCAGATGCCCTGCTCGAGATTCAGACTTCGGCGATACGACCGGCTATGATTGCCGTGCTCCATGAACAGCTGCAAGTCCCCGAACGGCAAATAAGATTGCGTATACGGCCCCATCATCTGCTTGCTCAAGCGATCGGCTTCCCCGTATTCGCCCTGCGCGATAAACTCTCTTACCCGGGGCAATACCGCCCTGGCCTCAGGATTGCTGCCGTCCTTCGGATAGCCCGACCACAACGTATCCTCGTTGAGCTGAAGCCGTTCGCGCTCGACGCCGCCGAAGATCATGGCGCCCAGCCGGCCATTGCCAATGGGAAGCGCCTGCGTCCAGTACGCGGCCGGCGAGTTGTATTGAAGTTGGTACATCCGGATCCCTGCCTCTCGTTAAAGGTTTTTGCCGAATAAGATGACGATCATCTTCAACTTAACTTGTAAAATCGCCGCGCATTGCCGCCGTACAGCTTCGCCAGCTCCTGGTCGCTCCATGTCGCGGGCATTGCGCCGTCCAGCACGCCAACCACTTCATCGTAGCTTGCGGCGAGCAGAGAAACCGGCCAATCCGTACCGAACATCACCCGCTCCGGCCCGAACGCGCGAAGCGCATGCTCGATGTAGGGTGTGAACTGCCCCCGCTCCCATGCCTGATGATCCGCTTCCGTCACCATGCCGGATATCTTGCAGTGCAGCTTCGGATGTTTGGATGCCCGTTCGATCTGAGACGCCCATGGCTCGAATACCTGCTCGGCGATACGCGGCTTGCCGATGTGGTCAATGACGCCTCTTACGTCCGGGACTGCATCGAGCAGCTCGTTGAGCACATCCAGCTGATCGGCGGTCACGAGCAGATCGACCGGCACGTCCATCTTGGCATACGATTGAAGCGCTTCCACGAAAGCGGGTTCGAGCACGCGGCCGGCATCGGCCATCTCCTGGATCATGATGCGGAAGCCGACGAACTTCGGATGCTCGTTGAACCGCTCGAAATGCGCCCGATGCCTTGGATCGAACAAATCGAGCCAGCCGACGACGCCGAGAATCGAATCCGAACGATCGGCCAGCGACAACAAATACATCGTCTCCTCGATCGTCGGAGCCGCCTGCACGACGATGGTGCCGTCAATGTTATGGCGCTTCAAGTGGATGGCCAAATCCTCCGGCCCGTAATCTCTGTATAAGACAGGCATGGCGTCGGTAATCCAACCGTAATCCGTACGCGCCATCGACCAATAATGCTGATGTGCGTCTATCCGCATATCGAAGACCTCTCCTCTCTTGATAATGTTGATTGTACACCTATAATAGGGAATAGAAATGTCGCATTTGTGCATGTTTATGTCCAATCTTGATATGACATTCCCATTCTAACGGCATAGGAGCAGCCTACATGCAGCCTGTTCGCAAACCTTTCCATCTGGAGCCGAACTTCCCTTTCGAGCTAGTCTATAAAGGCGTTCGCCATGTAGAGGATGAATGGCCGGATCATCTGCACGACTTATACGAAGTGGTGTATATCCACGAGGGCAGAGGAACGTTTTTCATCGACCATGCCTTGTACGACAAACGACCCGGCGATCTGTTCCTCATCCCCGGCAATACCGTGCATCGTGCGTTTCCGTCAACCGATGAACCTGTCGTGTCGACCGCCCTCTTCTTCTCGCCCGCGCTCGTGCAGGCCGTCTCGCTGAACGATGGATTCGAACCGCTGCGATGCTTTGAAGTTGCACGTCAGACGAAACAATACAAAATCGCACTGCCCGAGCCGGTTAGGACCCGAATCGAAGCGGCCATTCACGCGATGGGGAACGAAATAACCGAGCAAGGTTCGGGATATCGCCGGGCGTTGTGGCTTCAACTTGAGCAGCTGCTGCTCGAGTTGGACCGTCATCCGTTCATGCAAGAAGCTGCTTCATCCGCGATCGGAATCGGGCCGCACTGGATTCAGGCCGCTCTGCGGGACATCAACAGCGATCCGATCCGATGCGGCGGACTTGCGGAATTGGCAATCAAAGCCTGCGTCAGCGCGAGCCACTTCTCCCGCGTCTTCAAGCAGCTCACCGGCATGAACGTGACCGATTATGTCAATGCCAAGCGGCTTGTCCGGGCGAAAGAGCTGCTTCTCTCAACGGATGATACGATCGAGACCATCGCGCTGCTCTGCGGTTTCCAAGGAATGCGGCACTTCTATGACGTGTTCAAGAAGCTGACTGGCGTCACGCCCAAGATGTATCGTCGTCAACAGCAAGCAAAATAAGAAGACAGCCGGTCGTGTTGGACCGGCTGTCTTCGCGTTCGGATCGCTATGATCGTGGGATTCATCTCCAATCAGGAGAACAGCTGCTTCTTCAGCTCGCGGTTGCGCTCTTGGAAGCGTTCGTTATGGGAGGATACCATGCCATACGCTTCGGCCTCCGGCGCAATATACTGTTTCGCCTTGTTGACCGCGTTGGCCGCATCCTGGAACGCGCCGGCGATGAGGTGAAGCTTGCCAGGATGGGCGAGCAGATCGCCAGCGGCGAATATGCCCGGAACCGACGTCTCGCTCATTGGCGTGCCGGCGATGTTCCACTCGCCTTGCATCTCGATTTGGATCTCGCTGTTGGCCAGTAAATCCCGGTCCCGGTCGTAGCCGTGACTGATGATGACCTCGTCGACCTTCAGCTCGACCGCGCTGCCATCGTCGTTATTCCGCAGGAGTACCCGGTCGATAGCCTCCTCGCCGGGCTGTGCAATGAGGCTCTCGATCTCGGTGTTCAGCAGGCAGCCGACGCCGTTGTCCATCAGCTTCGACACCTCCGCCTCGTGTCCTTTCAATGTATCCTTCCGGTATGTCAAGAACACCTGCTCGGCAAAAGGCGCCAGCTCGTTCGCCCAATCGATCGCCGTGTGGCCGCCGCCCGAGATCAGCACCGTCTTGCCCTTGAAGCGGGCCAGCGATTTGACCGTGTAATGCAAATTGCCGACCTCATACCGTTCCGCGCCCTCCAGCTTCAGCTTCGTCGGCTTCAGAATGCCATAGCCGATGGCAAGTATGACCGTTCGCGAATAATGCGCGTTCCCGGCAGCCGTGTTCAGCACGAAGTGACCGTCCTCCCCTTTGGCGATGGAGGTGACTTTCTCCCCGAGCGCGACGGTCGGATCGAACGTTGTTCCTTGCGCGACCAGCTGCTCGATGAGACGTTCGCCGGAAATGGGCGTCAAGCCGCCGACGTCCCAGATCATTTTCTCGGGATACACGTGTACCTTGCCGCCCAAGTGAGGCTGGAACTCGATGATCTTCGTCTTCAACTCGCGCAAGCCGCTGTAGAACGAGGCGAACAGCCCCGCCGGTCCTCCCCCGATAATCGTCACGTCGAATAGTTCTTTGTCGCTCATCTTGTACCTCTCCTCTGCCTATATTAGTTTGAAGTCGGTTTATTTCATGCCAATGTGCCGAATTGTCATAGCGGATTTCCCGCTGCAGCCTGCCTGCTACGATGGCATCAGGCGCGTCCGCGACGACCGGCTCGGCATCGAGCCAAACACGTCATTCTCACGATGACCGTTACGATATTGCGCGAGTCCTAAATGCCAACACTTGTCAAACCAGTGCTTTAATCGTATCACAGTTTATTGAGAATGAAAATCATTATTAATTGCACTAGTCAGCAGCTTCGACGGCAAGCAGCTTAGAATCACGCCATTATGCGCCATAAATTAGAAGGAGCCTTGCTTCGGAATGACTTCCAAAGCAAGGCTCCTTTTCTTATCCGTCAGCCGGTCGCCCGATTATTCGTTCGTCTTGGACAGCTCCCTCGCGAGATATTGAAATAAGCGTTGGCTTGCCATTTGGAGCGGGTACGCCGACGCCTTGCACGACATCCCGATCGTCATATGGACGAGACTGACATCGATCGGCCTGACCACCGTCCCCTTCGCAGCCGGCTCGACGACGATTTCCGGAACGAGCGCGATCCCAAGCCCACACTCGACATAATGCTTCAACGCCGTCATGCTGCCAATTTCCATCGTATCGAGCGTGACGCTCCCCCTTGCTTGCAGCACAACTTCCAGCTTCCTGCGATACGGACAGGTCGCCGAGGTCACCAACAGCCGGTGTCCCTGCAAATCTTCGGGATCGATCTCCTCTTGCCGCGCCAAAGGATGATCATCCGGCAGCAAGACAACGAACGTTTCGTGAAATAAGGGCTCGAAATAGAGCTCGTTGCCGATGCCGGGAGCGGTCCCTAACGCAAAATCAAGCTCGCCTTTCAGGATCTTCTCGCAAAGAACCGCCGAGCTCGAAATTTCCACGGCGATTCGAATGTTCGGATACTTGTCTATAAAGCTGCCCAACAGCCGAGGCAGACGGTAGCTCGCCGTCGGCTCCGTTACCCCCAACCGCACATGGCCCGCTTCCCCGGACTGCAGATCCGACAAGCTGCTCTGAAGGCGTTCCATCCGTTTGAGGATTAGCGCGCTTTCGTCATAGAACAACCGCCCAGCTTCGGTCAAAGCCAGTTCCTTCCCGCGCTCCAAAAGCTGAACGCCTAGATCGGATTCGAGCTTCTGCATTTGCATCGTGATCGTCGATTGCGCATAGTTAAGCTCTTGAGCCGCGCGGATAAAGCTCCCTTGTTTCACGATCGTCTGAAAGGTAACCAATGCCTTCGTATCCATCATCGATCCGTCACCTGAATTCAATTATATTGAATAGCACATTCACTTCATTCAATTATACAGAACACCCTGCGCACGATACAATAGAATCAATCTAAGAATCGAAGGAGCGACTGACAATGGACTTACACGGCAAAACTGCCCTGGTTACGGGCGGCGGTACGGGAATCGGACGAGCGACAAGCCTTGCGCTTGCCAAGCGAGGCGCCAAAGTGATCGTGAACTATTCACGATCGCGGGCGGAAGCGGAAGATACCGTGCGGCAGATTACATCGGAAGGCGGCCGTGCTTTAGCGATCCAAGCCGATATATCCCGGGACGGCGAAGTTCGAGACCTGTTCGAAGCAGCGGCTCGGCAATTGGGCCCGGTACACGTCCTCGTGAATAACGCCGGCGTAACGAAGCATATCCCCATGGAAGATTTGGATTCGGCGACGGAGGAGGTATGGGATGAGCTGTACGCGACCAACGTGAAAGGCATGTTCTATTGCGCGCGTGCCGTTGCGCCGCATATGAAGCGCAGCGGACAAGGCGCGATCGTCAATATCGGCAGTATCGCCGGTCAGACCGGTCTAGGCTCCTCGCTTCCCTACGCCGTATCCAAAGCGGCCGTGCACGGGTTAACGAAATCGTTGGCTCGCGCCTTGGCGCCCGACATTCGCGTGAACTGCATCGTGCCTGGAGCCGTTGCCACCAGATGGTGGACAGGCAAAGAAGCGGCTATGCATCGGTTGGCGCCCAATCTTCTCCTGCAGCGAATTTCCGAACCGGAAGATATTGCGCAGCTGGTCTGCGCAGCCTTGGAGCAAGAAGCCATGACCGGCCAGATCATCACGGTGGATAGCGGGCAGACGCTATGACGCCCACACGATTAGGTCGGCCTAAACAAAAAAAATGCGCTGGTCCCGAGGGAAACCAGCGCATTACCGTGTCCATCTATGATTATAGAGATCGAATGCACAGACAGCAATGGAACATTATTACCAGCCGATGCATGTACGGGGTGCAATGTAACTACGGCTACGTTCCCACCAGCCATTGCTCGGCTTCGTCGTACGACGGGAAAGCGCGAAAAATATTCCCGCGGTTGAGCTCTGCCAGCATCTCGCTGGACTTCCCTTTGATCACTTGATCATCCGGCACGATAACCGCGGCCCGCATTTGATAATTGACGAATTTCTGCAAAATTTCTCCGGCCAATCCGGTCCGCAGCAAGAAGAATTCCTCGGACAACGCATCGGCATGAATCAGAATTTCCTGCAGCCCTTGTTCCCAGCAGATGACGATGAGATCCAGCGCATGCTGCTTCGTGCTGATCGGCGTTTCGGCGGAATCAAAATACAGGTATTTGATCGTTCCTTTGTCCACAATTCGGTAATTCATTCTATTCCGCTCCTTCTTCCATGCGCTTAATTGCGCTTCGTAATCGTTGAATCCAGTTCTGTTCGCTTGTATAAAAAGACAGGACGTTCTCGTGAATCATCTCCTGAATGAGCAATTCCCGCCGCCCGGTACAGGGAGCGATCGCTTCCCGTCTTCGCTTCTCCTCATGGTAATGCCGCTGCGAGACGAGCTCCTGCTCATAACGGTCCAACCATTGATGCAGCTCCGCATCGGTCAGACCGCTGGCGAAGGCAAGCTGGGCAAGCGCCAGCTTCTTGAATTCAGGCGGCTCGCAAGACGTTAGCACCCAGTTGCGCAGCTCGGCTTCGCCGCTCTCGGTGATCGTATACATCTTCTTGGTCGGCGAACTCTCCTGATGCAGCACCTCATGGGTCACCCATCCTTCTTCCAGCAGCTCGACCAGCGCCTTATAAATCTGATTGTTGTTGCCGGACCAAGGCAATATCGGGGAATCCTGGATTCGCTTCTTCAGGTCGTAACCGGATAAAGAACATTCGCGGAGAAAACCTAAAATGGCATGGTTGATCGACATCGCAATTACTCCTCACTCGTAACATATGTTAAAGATAACATATGTTACGGAAATAAACAAACAAAAAACTCCGAAAACCCACCTACAGGTTTTCGGAGTCCCCTTATGCGGCGAATATCGCCAACTAGTCGATGTCCTTCGCGATCGTTAACCGTTGATCTGGCCGACTTCAGCAGCTGCCAGCGAAGCTTTCAGCCGTTCCAGCTGCGCCAGATGATGCCGATAATGCATGTCAATGATCAAGAACCACTCCTTGGCGTTCAAGGCGCCGAACCCGGGATGAACCATTTTGCGGCCATCAGGCGACTCATTCACGGCGGCTTCCGTCTGCTTCATCCGTTCCACGACGGCGTGAAGTCCTTCCGCCAGCTGCCCCTTGCTCTCTGGCTGCCGCGGCGTGTATTGCGGCGAAGCCGGGACCCGAATTCGAATGGACGGGTAGCTTCCGCAGGCGAACGCCTCTTCGCCTCGCTCCGTCTTCCGCTCTGCCGCATCTACCGTCGCTTCGCTTCCCGCCAAACATTGCTCGACATTGCGCAAATGCATGAACTGCGCCGATTGAATCAAATGCACGAACATTTGTCCAATGGACCATTCCTCTTCGTTCGTCTTATATAACAACTGCTCCATATCAAGGCGCGTAAGCTCCGCCAAATATCGCCCTACCGTCGTTTCCATCGCCTGTAATGCTTCTGCTGTAGTTTTCACCATTCTAACCAGCTCCTTAACTCAATTGGATACAAGTCCAATATACAAAAACGCTACTGACAACAGCGTGTCAGTAGCGTTTTAAAATGTTTTCGGCCTCTTCCCGCACCCGATGCCGGAACGACTCCGGCTCCAATACCTCGACATCTCCGCCCCATCCAAGGATATGAGACAGCAGCTCCTCCGGCTGACGAACCCGAAAGGTAACGACTAGACCGTCCGGCCGCTCTTCGGTCGACTCCATATAGAATTGGCAGGTCTCGACGATTTTGTCCATGATTGCGGGATTCGTCCGAACTCGCAGCCGTTCGCTGCGGTCATCCGGCTTGCGGTAATCGCTTAGGTTGAAGTCATCCGGCATATGGAAGCGTTCCTCCAATACCGCGAGCTCCGTCACTCGCGATAACCGGAAATGACGAATATCCGCACGCAGGTCGCAGCGCGCAACCAACATCCAATTCCCTTGCAGGAGCACCAATCCGTACGGGGAAACCTCGCGCTCGGTCGTCCGGTTCCCATCCGTCTCCGGCAACCGCTTCCGATACGTGAGCCGCATCTTGCGCCGCTCCAAGATTGCGCGTCTGGCTTGACCGAGCTTATCCTTCTCCTTCGAGGTGGCGGCTGGCTCGCCGGCTCGAAGCAGCCGCATCGTCTCCCGAACGCGCGCCGATTCGGCGCGCACCGGCTCGGGCAGAATCGCTTCGATTTTGCGCCGAGCCGACTTCGCCACGCCTCCATAATCCCCATCCAGCTTCTGCTCGATAAAGTCGGTGCCCAGCAGCAAGGTTACCGCTTCTTCGGCGGAAAAACCGACCGGCGGCAGAAAATACCCTTCCATTAACGAATACCCTTGCCCGGGCGCCCCGACGATCGGTATCCCCATTTCGCTTAGCGCTTGAATGTCGCGGTATATGGTCCGCACGCTCGTCTCGAATAGAGACGCCAAATCCTCCGCTCGCGATACCTTGCACCGCTGCAGTTCCAGCATGATGGCGAGCTGCCGGTCGGTCTTGTTCATTCGCCCTTCCCCCGTTCTTGCGTCTTCCCTCGTCCATCCGATCATTGTACCACAGGAACGATGCGTTAGTGCGTCAATAACGCTGAACCGATCTCATGCAGCCGCGTGAGCGAAGTCCATGACCAACAAAGGACGCTCGCCTCCCAATGGAAGCAAGCGTCCGCCTTTGTGTCGACACGGCTGTTCGCCGAATCTTTATTTCGTTATTTCGTTGTAAGAATTCCCTGCGCAACGACAACGAGGTCCTGCAATTCAATGACGTTATCCTGATTGAAATCGTATTTCTTGTAGATCGCGTTCCACTGCGCATCGTCGGAGGTTTTGCCATACGCGGCGGCGACGATACCGAGGTCGCCGATCGAATAAGCGCCATCTTCGTTCGAATCGCCAGGCTGCGCAACGATAACCGATGCCGCGAATGCGTTCATCGCCCCCGTCAGCGCTTCGACCGCTTGCGCGATCTGAGAAGCCGTCGCGAATTCGTCGACAGTCACTGCGGTCGCTTGGGTAATCGCGGCGCCGAACGCCGTCTTCGCTTGCTGCGGATATTGCCCCGGCTTCGCGCCGACTTGCGCGGCGTCGAACTGGGCTTGGGCAGTGACGAGCAGCGAGACCAGCGCCGTCTTATCCGTTGCGTTCCGAATTTGCACAGCCTTCGCAGCTGCGCCGATCTGCTTCTCCTCGCCGGTGCCCGTAGCCGCAGTGCCTACGATGGAGATCGCCGCGGAAGCCGTCTCGCCCAGCTTTTTAGCCTTCCAATTCAACTGGATGAGCGTCGCATCTTCGCCGATGACGCCGCTCTCCCCTTCGGAAGCCGCGATGATGCGGACGGTGCCTGGCCTACCCTTGTCGACGTTCAGCAGCTGGAAGCCTTCCGCCAGCGAGACCGCCGAGACGAATTCGAGTTTGTCCGCGTCATAGGTGACCGTGATATCCTGCGCGTAGTATCCTTCTTTAACGTTATGAAGCTCGTAATTCGTGTTAAATAAACTCCCGCCCACAACGCTGGCCGGACTGCCGGACAGCGATGCATACAAGCCCTCCCGCTTGACATAGGACGACAGCGGGCTATTCAGCTCGCGAACAAGCTTCGCCACCAGCTCGGATACTTTGATGGCGCCATTCATCTGCAGGTGCGTGTTGTCTTCCTTGCCGTCAACCCACATGAAGATGTCTTTGGTGCCTTCCGTGCCAAGCTGCTGGAAGTATTCCCAGCTCGCCTGATTCAGATCGACGATCAACGTGCCGGTTTCTTGCGCCGTCTCTTTCATCGCCTGCACGTATTCCGGGAAGCTCTTATTCAGCGTTTCGCCATTGAAGTCGCGTCTGTTCACCGGCGTGACAAGAACCGGTATTGCGCCACGCTGCATCGCGCCGTTAATATATGCCTTCAAATACACTTTGAATTGCTCCGGCGTGAGGTAACGTTCCGGACGTGAAGGCGTGGAGTCGTTATGGGACCACTGCATGAACAGATAATCCCCTTCATGAATGCCAAGCAGGATGTCGTTCAAATAGCCGCCTACCAGGAAAGTCTTGCTGCTGAGCCCGCCGACCGCACGGTTGTCGATCGACACTTGCTCCAGATTGAAGTAGTTCCCAAGCGTCTCGCCCCACCCGGCTTGCGGACGATAGCTCTCCGCATAGTTAGCCACCGTGGAATCGCTCGCCAAATAGATGACCGGCTTCTGGCCTGCGCCGTTGTCCGGCAAACGTTCGATCGTCAGCGCATTAATCTTCGGCGTATTGCCCGAGAACTCGAAGCCCAAAATGCCGTCGATGAGCGCAATGTCATACGTAATTTCTTTGAATTCGCCTTTCGGCACGGTCCCAACCGGGACTTTCGCCATCTGCTCGACCGTTACGCCGGCGTTCGTCGCTTCCTGCGCGTCGCCGATCGTCATGGTAACGCGGTAATTGGCCGGCTTCATCTCCACAAGGAAGGAGGTGCCATTGACGCGGGTGAAGTCTTCCGTCAGGGCGCTGCCTGTGCCGCGGTTCTCGTCCAGGGCGAGCGTGGTGTCGGCAAACCCGTAGCCATTGCCTTCTACATATGCCCGTTTGGCGTCTACCTGCGTGTACCCTTCAGCAGCTCCGCCAGCGCCAAAATCGAATTGATACTTGCTGATGTCGCCGCGAGCTTCGCTTGCCAGCGACTGCTTCGCGACCGTTAGCGCATTAAATGCGTGGTCGACCTGCGCCTGCGTCGCTTCCGTGCCGATGATCGCCTCGGCCGCCGCCAAAGCGCGGTTCAGCACCGCGATGGATTGTTCGGTGTAGGCCGACAAATCCAAGCCTTTGACCTCGTCGCGCAGCGCGATGAGCGCGGCCTGATCGCCGGCCGTCGGATCGAGCTTCGCCCCTTCGATCCGCACGTTGTCGATCTGGGTCGTCCAGCTGAGCGTGCCGCCGCCGCCCTTGCGCGTCCCGAGGAACCTCAGCGCTCTGACGTTATTCGCATAGGCGGTGCCGGCGCTCATCGGAATATCCTCGATCGTCTGCGTAACGCTTGGATCCGTCAAGCTCGTCAGCGTCAGATCGATCGTCTTCTCGGCGAAGTTGAGATCGGCCTTCACGTTGACCCACTGGTTCTTCGTCAGATTCGTTGCCGTTCCGCCCGGAATGGCCGTCGTGCCCGTACCGTAATCAGGTGTATAGTGACCTGGGAAATAACCGATTGGCGTGTTCGTGCCGCTTGTCGTGTACAACGTGAGGATCAAGTTCTCGTTCGCGTCCTGCAGCGACAGATGGCCTTCGGACGGAGATGCGCCTACATTGCCCGTGTTCCAGTTGAAGTTCACATGGACGATATCGCCGTTCACCGCATCGAACAACCGGAATACTTTGGCGCGGTTGCCTGACCCCGATCCGACGACGGACAGCACCTTGTTGCCGCTTTGGTCCACCACCGTCCCCGTCATCGTTCCCGCGATGCCGGTCGCGTTCACCATCGCGTATTGGACGGCTGCCGGATCGCCCTCGAAGTTCTCCGCATAGCGCTGCTGCTCCGGCTCTGGCTCCGGCTCGATGATATCCGGATCGATGACCGACGACGAGATGCCGATGTTCATGCCTTTGACCGCGCCCGCGACCAAGCCGGCGATCACCTGCGCGCCATACCCGCTGAAGTGCGTGTTGTCGTTCACGCCGTTCGGGTATTTCGGATATTCGCCCGGATTCGCGTACAAGAACAGCTTCTCGGAAGCGGCCAGGCCGACCTTGTTGTAATGAGCGATGCTTAATTGGCTCAAATCGATCAGCGCCGCGTTCAACTCCCGGGCCACCTCTTTGGCCGCGTTGACGTATTCCGGGAAGCTGACGTTGAATTCCTGGGTAATCGTATTGAAATCTCGGCGTCCGACCGGCGTGAGCAGCACCGGCGTCGCGCCGCGCTGTTTGGCGCCGTTCACGTAACGGGCCAAATAGGTTTTGTAGTCTGCCGGAGACGCATAACGGTCCGGTATGCCAACGCTCGCATCGTTATGACCGAAGGAAATGAAGAAGTAATCGCCCGGCTTGATCTCGCGCAATATCGTATCCAGGCGGCCGTCGACCATGAAGGATTTGCTGCTTCTGCCGCCGATCGCGTCATTCTCCACCACGACGCCGTTTGCGAAATAACGGCCGAATTGCTGCCCCCAGCCCTCCTGCGGAGCCTGCATGGCGCTGTACGACTGCATCGTCGAATCGCCGGCCATGTAGATAGTCGTCGATGGGCCAGCCTGTGCCGCTGGAATCTTCTCGATCGTGATCTCCTGCACGTCGATGGCCGTACCGGAGAAGATGAATTCCAGCTGTCCGTCTACGAGCGCGATGTCATAGGAATAGACAAGCGGCGCAGCCTTCGGCACGTCCGCGACTTTCAGCTTCTGCACGAATTCGGATTTGACGCCTACATTCCCATCTCTCGCGGCATCGCCGAGCTTCAGCGTCACCTTGTAGTTGGCGTTCGGCAGATCGACCGCGAATTTGGCATCCGCCGGCAAGGATACATGGTTCGATGCTACGGTAATGCCGCTCGCATTCTCGAACCCATATCCGGCGTCCTTCGCGTAGAGCGTACCCTGCACGCCGATCGAAGCGGCAGCGGTGTCCGTGCCGAAATCAAAGCGATAGACCGGCTCAAGCGCTTGCGGTCCGCCAACAGGATCGATGTTCGCTTGCGGGAATGCCGTCTCGCCGAAGCCGATGTGGAAGCTCGTATGCGGCGGCTGATTGTAGCCGGCATTCTGCCAAGCCACGCCCAACCGGTATACGGGATCCTGCATGAGCGCGGGAATCCGATAGGATGTCGGGATCGTCGTCGAATACAGCCGGTATTCCGTGCTGTCTTCGCTTCGCAGCAGCACTTCCTCCCGCCAATCGCCGAGAATATCGGCCTGAATGGCCGGATTGCCTTTCGTACCGTTGTTCGTCAGCGCGCCTTGCGCCCTGAACATTTCGTCCAGCTTCTTGTTCTCGTAATCCCAATTGTAGATGACCGGAATGCCTTTGCCCGTGCTGTTGTCCCACACATGATCGAACAGCTCCCGGCCGAGGTCTCCGTCCCACCAGATGCCGAAGTTGGCGCTCTTCGGCCCTTCGTTCAAGCCATAAATCGCTTGCCCGTTCGCCGCATAAGTGCTTGTTAACGGCACCATCTGCCCGTCGACAATGGTAGTGGCCCAGGATTCGTAGCCGGGATAGTTCGGGTCGATATCCGCCGACATGCCGCGTCCGGTGTCTTTGCCGGTATATTCGCCCCATATAATCTCGCCCGTTGCGGCATCGCGCATCTCAAGTCCGTACTCGGCATTCGTGTGCTCGTGCACGCTGACGACCTGGTAGCCGTCCCGGTTCGGGTCCAGCTTGCCGGCATGCATCGCATCGCCGTGTCCGAGTCCGGTGCTGTACAGCAAGGTGCCGTCGTCATTGATCGCAAGCGCGCCGAACATGATTTCGTCTTTGCCGTCCGCATCGACGTCGAGCACGCTTAGCCCGTGGTTGCCCTGCGCTTCATACTGCTTGCCTGCTTCGTTCGTGTCGAACACCCAGCGCTTCACCAGCTCGCCGCCGACATAATCGTAAGCTGCCAGTACGGTGCGCGTATAATAGCCGCGGGTCATGATGACGCTTGGCTTCTGGCCGTCCAGATAAGCGACCGTGGCCAAGAAACGATCGACGCGATTGCCGTACCCGTCGCCCCAATCGCTTACATTGCCTCTAGGTGGATCGTAATTCACGGTGGACATGGCTGCGCCAGTCGCGCCGTCGAACAACGTGAGATATTCCGGACCAGACAAGATATAGCCGCCTTCATTGCGATAGTCCTTAGAGCCGTCGCCGATGACCGTGCCCTTGCCGTCCTTCGTGCCGTCCGCCGTCTTGACAACGACCTCGGCTTTGCCGTTGCCATCGAAGTCGTACACCATGAACGGCGAATAGTGCGCGCCGGCCCGGATGTTGACGCCGAGGTCGATTCGCCACAGCTTGCTGCCATCCAGCTCGACAGCGTCCATATAGACATTGCCGGTATAGCCGGCCTGGGAATTGTCCTTCGCGTTGGTCGGGTTCCACAGGAAGACGATCTCATATTCCCCGTCGCCGTCTACATCCGCTACGGACGCATCGCTGGCCGTATACGAGTAGGTACCGCCGTCTTTGGTTCTTCCGTCGGCCGGCTTATCGAGCGGAATGGGCAAATAATTCCGATGCCACACCGATACCGTCTCCGGCTGGATCTCTTCCTTGCCCGCCACGATGGTGGAAATTTGGTATTGTGAGCTGTCCGCCCCGGTCGTGTCCACATAGTTGGTCACTTCGCGAAGAGGCTCCGCATTGACCTTGCTGCCGTTCTTATAGACATTGAAAGCGATCTCAGCCGGGTCCGTGTGGAGATATCGCCAGCTAAGGAAGACGCCGTTGTCGACCAACATCGCCACTAGCCCTCGGTTCAGATACTCCGCCTGACGGGCAGGCAGGCTATCTGATGACGCATGGCCCGGTATCGGCGCGACGATCAACGAGCAGACCATCAGAAATGACAATACGACTGCGCAAATCGATTTGATACGGGATACGATAGCGGTACTCATAAACTCACTCCTCTTCCATATTCCAATCCTGAACTTCCCCTGACTGGACCTGTTGTATTGGAGCTTTACCCCAATGTAAAGCGCTTACAATTTTGAGAGTGCCACCTCCGCGCTACGAAATGTATAGGTAGTGATCGACCGTTGGGGTCGGCTAAACTATGGTCATCGTACCGCTTGATCCTTCATTCGGTAAACGGTAGGTATTGATTTTCCCACGTCACTTTTGACTTTGATGCCTGCAACGACAAGGTTTCGGATACGTTATGTATCAAATTTGATCGACGATAGCAAAAATGAAGCGGTCCAAAACAATCGATGGCCGCTCCGCCTTGGAGAAGATATCCTGATGGGCAGGTGCAAGCCAGCATAAGGCGCGTCTCTTGGGACGATATCCGTCTACAAGCTACCAAGTAGGTCAAGCTGCACGAACTGCCCCGTGTACGAAGAAGGAGACTGCCCGTCAATCGGCAGTCTCCTTTATTGTGTTCGTTACGTTTATTTTATTCATATGCCTGCTAGCTTCAGTCCGTTATCACGACATTCCCCGGATCTAGTTTTTCTTCACTTTTAGGTTAAAAACATCGCCCTGCTTGCCGCCAAATACGATGAGTCCGCCTTCCGGCAGCACGACCGAATCCTTATGATGTACCTTTGAATAATGGACGGTCGCCCCTTTCGCATCATACACGGCAAACCCTCCGCTGGCCGGAACCTTGACGATTAACTCGCGATTGGCCAACTTCTTGTCGATCTTAAACCAGGCCGCCTGATCATGGCGGAGGCGAATCGTGCCGCTGCCTAGCGTGAAGACAGGTATCGCATCTTCCCTGATGTAGGCTTGCGCGCCGATCGTCAAATACTCTTTCTGCTGTTTGGTGTAGAAGTTCAGATCAATCGTGTCTCGTCCGTGCATAATTGGCATTTGGACGACGTTGACGGCTCTATTCCCGCTGACGATCTTTGCGCCGGATGCATAACCATAGTCGGTATTCACCGCGAATTGCTTTGTCATGAACGACGGCACGAGGTATCCGACAGCCGTGATTTTCTCATCCAGCGGGTAGTAGGTCTTCCCGTTTCGCGCATCCCATACTTTCTTCGTTGCCAAGTCCAGCGGATTGCGATCCAGCTTCTGATGCGAATACGTAGCCGTGACCGATTGGCCGATTCCCGGAACGCTCTCATAACCGACAAATTTCAAATACGTCTTGCCATTCTCCGCCCGCTCGAAGCTTACGGTCGCGTTTCCGCTTTTGTTTTTGAATTGTCCGTTACCCGTATACATGAACTTCTGGGGAGGGGAGAAACCGTCGCTCAGCTCGGGAACGATCTCCCCGTTCTTGAACTGCACATCGACCAATTGCCCCCAGGTCACGTACAATCCGGCGTATGCCTCCAGATCTGCCGGCATTTCGGCTTTGACGGCGGGCTCGAACGTGGGGTCAGGCAAAATTTCGTCAATGATGCCTTTGTCCTTGGCATAGGCCAACAAAGTCTTCGTCGCCAGTAGGCTATTGTAGCTGGAAGCCCCGCCCGACGAGAGCACCGCCATGGACAGATCATGCTCCGGCAGCGTAATGAGACTAGCGTGATACATCGTCGTATCTCCGCCTTTGGATAGCGCCGTAATCCCGTAGTCATCGAACGGCGCTAATTGGACGGCATCCCAGCCGAGGCCGTAATTGAAGGAATTGGTCTCTTCCGGCACCCAGAACCCCTTGCGGTACTCATGGCTTTGCATCGCCTTCACCGAGTGCTCGGACAGCAGATCCGTCCGATTGCCGATGAGCACATCCCCGAACTTGCTTACCTCTTCAGCCGTGGAATAAATGCCGCCGGTTCCGATCAGATTGACATTCTCGACGGGCAGCGCCTGCTCGGACTGCGGCAAATACGTTCGGGCAAGCCTGCTTCGGTCAAAGGAATCACGCGGCGTCTTCGTGGCGCTTAGACCTAGCGGCCCGCTAAAATGAGTCCGTAGGAATTCGCTGTAACTCAGCCCGCTCACGCGTTCGATCATAATCTCCAACAGCTGGAATCCATCGTTGCAGTACACCGAAAATGCCCCCGGATCCGCCTTCAAGCGGTCGGACCGCAAACGCGCCAGCAGATCATCATGGGCTTCCGTATCATTGTCATCGAACAGAAAGCCGTCCTCGAAGTGACTGCCGTACAGACCCGAAGAATGATTCATCAGCATGCGCGGCGTAATTTTTTTGTACCGTTCATCCGCCATTTTGAAGTCTTTCACATAAGCGGTGAGCGGCTTATCGATATCGATCCGATGCATATCGGCCAGCTTCATCGCGGCAGCCGTCACGAACATTTTGCTCGTCGAGCCGATGCCGAACATCGTATCCTTGGTTACCGGAGCTTTGGTCGCTTTATCGTAGACTCCCGCGCTGTCCGACAAGACAACGGCTCCATGATCGCGGAGCGCGTATTGGATGCCGCTTACGCCGTATTCAGCTACGATCTTCAAAGCCAGCTCCTTAGCTGTTTGCGCAGCGGGAACCACTGTCGATTGCGATGATGCCGAGACGACGGATGCGACCGGTGCGGCTGCAAGCAGCGTGCTCATAAGCAACAATACTTTCTTTCTCATGCCTATTACCTCCTGGATTTCGATTGGAATAACGAACTGAAGCCAGCATACTAGGAAACAAGCAGGCGAATCCGAAATCGTCCTGAAACGAAAAAAACAATCCCCGAACAGCACGCTGCTTAGGGATTGTTCGTCATGAACGGCAGAACGACCATATTATGAAATTGTTTGCGTTTCGTCTCAATGGTCATATGACCTCCGTACTTGTCACAAATTCTGGCGATGTTGGTGAGTCCGATCCCATGAAATTCCGGATTTGGTTTTTGACTATGCAAGCGCGGCGCTTCCTGTTCCATATTATTCAGGATGTGGATCAGCAGCGTACCCGGCTCGGCATGAATTTTGATCAGCATATACCGGTCTTCCGCGATCTTGATCTGTTTGGACGCCTCAATGGCGTTATCCAGCATATTGCCGAGTACGACGCATAGGTCATATCGGTCGAGATGGATCTCTTGCGAACCTAAGCTAAGCTTCGTGTCGATGCGGATCCCGTTGGCTTGACCGATATCCAGTGTATTGGTGACAAGGGCGTCGATGGCTAGATTCCCCGTGTTGACCCGTTGATAGGCGCCTTCGATCTTGCTCAACGTCGTCTTGATGTGCTCTCTTGCCGCCGCTAGTTCGCCGCGCTTTATGCATTCGTCAATATACAGAAACTGTTGATTCGTATCATGGATGATTCTTTTAATGGACTTGAAGCTGTGCACGACTTTCTCGTAATTCGCATCCTGGTAGTCCATTTGCTGCTGCAGCTGAACGTTCTCGTGCATGAATTGCAATTTATCCGTAATCGTATCCAAGATATAGACGATCATGACGTTCAAAACCATAAAGCCAATGGCGGAAAGGACGGAATAGAAACGGTTGAACGTTAAAATATTCAGATGATAGATACTGAGGATCGGGATGACCAAAAAAATCGCGTAGTACCGGTAAGGCAAGGAGAAGCTGCTTCGCTTGGCGACAAGCCGTATGAGCTGAATGACGGCGAACATGATCAGGCAGCAAAGGAAAAGCAGCTTCGTCAACGTGGCGGAATCCAGCTCCGCGACGACGTCCAACTGCTTAAAGTCGAAATCGTCCAGCGTATGCAACAGATAGATCGAGATCGAGCTTGCCAACGACACGAGTACGGCGTAGACCAGCGTGAAGATAAGCTTGATGCGAAAGGCGACGCGGTACGAGTGCGCGACAATAAAAATGAACAGCAGCGGCAGCGTGGTGTAGATGACCGGATGAAGCGAAGTCGCGATATACGGGTAGCCGAGCAGCCCATAGATCAGAAAGTAGACGAACCGGTATTGTTTTCTCGCGGTTTTGCCGAATACCGAATCAAAGAATAAGTGAAGCTGCAATCCGACTACGAGGATAAAGAGAATGGCAAGCAGCGCGCTAGTTAAACTCATCGTTATCGACCTTTTTGATCATAAATTTGGTGTACCGGTCTTTAACCTCTTTCACTTTGGAACGGCCGATCGGCAATTCCAGCCCATTGACCATGAGCACGACGCCGCTCGCGAACTTCCGCACATGGAGCAGATGAATAAGAATGGACCGATGAATTTGCAAAAAGTTGTGATCCTTCAGGGCGGCCGCATAATCCGCGATAATGCCTTTGCCGTCATAGACTCCATGCAGGGTCGTGAAGCGCAGCTTGCTTTTGATGGTTAAACTTTTGGCCGCTTCAATGCTGATCAGGTCGTCATATTTGATGACCATGTCTTCATAGCCCGATTTGATGATCATGAACTTCTTGTCCAGCGCTTGCACGTATTGGCATAGCTTGAGGATCTTCTCCTCCAGAACCGAAGGAGGCACGGGCTTAATCAAATATTGAAAGGTCAAGACGTCGAAGCTCTCCATCATATAGTCCGGGTAGCCGGTAAGGAAGATGATTTGGACATCCAGATCGTTCAAAGCCCTGATGCGGCGGGCCGCCTGAATCCCGTTCATTCCCCCCATCTCGATATCCAGGATCAAAAGATGAAATGGCGTCTCCCGATGCTCGTAATGCGCGACCAGCTGTTCCCCCGAGCTGAATAGCTCGATTTCGAAATCGATATTGGCCTTGACCGACAAGGCAATCAAGACGCTCCTAATATGCTCTCTTTGGTTGGCTTCATCATCGCAAATCGCCACTCTGTACACGTATGAAACACTCCTTGTTTCCGGCAGCTTTTTTGGGGGCGCTATGAACCATCATACAGGTTTTGGGTAAGGAAGAAATCAATTTGTTGATGAAACGCAATTTTCGATCCCTGAACGTCACGCGTATCGTTTGGAAAAAGATAAAACTGGGACACCTTGGTTTCACTTTAAAATATTTACCTTTGGTTACCGCATCCACTGCGCGGTCGCATGTTCTTCCGATCGCTGTTGTTCACGGATTCCCTGATTGTAATTGGTTAAGGTTGGAATCCACTCACAAAGGATGATTGGTTTGCGCTCTGTTCGTGAGCGCAGCATTCATCCAAAGGCGAACGCTAGCCTATGCTTCCGAAGCAGCTTTCTTGATAGAAAGCTTTTGGCTTCTCCAGAATCATGCGTCCTCTCCGTTTGGGGTTAACCTTGATCTAAATCTCAAAACAAAGAAGCCAATCCTTGCTAGAATAGAGGTACCATCCAACCATTCGATGCCTCGACCGGTTAAACATGTTCCAACGTCTACCCCGGCGGTAGAGGAGACCGCTACCACCCCAAAATGCTGACGAAGATCATCATCTATGCCTATCTCCTCCTTGCGCCGAATCGCCAGAGCAGTCCAGGAGAACATCATTTTCATGTGGGCCGAGTTATTCCGCCCTGAACTTCCATACCTTTAATCCCTATCGTTTCGAACATATGAAAGACGGTAATGGGCTTTCGTTTCGGTTCGGTGAATGCAAGAGCCGGAGAGTATTCGGACAGAACAAGAACAACCAGCATTTCGAAGATTCCTGCTTCGCGAATTGCTAGAAGTGTGTCTAGACGTCGGTTGGCTTTCACCTATCCACAATCTGCTGAAGAAAGCCGCAGTAGACCCGCAAACGGCAAATGGCGCCACAGGGAGGACCCTGTAACGCCATTTTTATTGTTATTTAGTAGATTTTCGGAATTAGCAGATATTTACTTCAACCGATTCCATACATCCGTTTCTTCTACAGGCTAATCTCGCTAACGCCCTGCTCAGGATCAAACTGCAGCATCTTCGTCCCGATCTTGTCGATGAAGAACCGGTCATGGCTGACCGTGACCACCGCGCCGGGAAAATGAATGAGCGCCTGCTCCATGACCTGGATACTCATGAGGTCCAGATGATTCGTCGGCTCATCCAAAATAATAACAGCTGCTCCCGAGAGAAGGCACTTCGCCAGCGCGACGCGTGCCTGCTGCCCGCCGGAGAGATGGCCGACCATCTTGCTCAAGTCCGCCTCCGAGAATTGCAGCATCGAGAGGAATTTATTCACCTTCTTGCGCGGCGCGTCTAGCCCCAGACCATACGTGTTCACCGCATGGCTGACGGTATCCTTCGGATCGAGCTCCGCCCACATCTGGTTGAAATACGCGTAGCCGACGCCCTTCTCCCACGTCACCTCGCCGGATTCCGGCTTCTCCTCCCCGGTTAGCGCCTTGATGAGCGTGGATTTCCCGCTTCCGTTAGGCCCTACGATGACGAGGCGGTCCTCCTTCTGAATATCGAAGCTGACGTTCTGGAAGATCGCGCGATCCCCGAAGGATTGCCCGATCTTCTTCACTTCGCAGAGCTTGTCCGGAAAACGCAGCCTCTCGTAAATATCGGTAATGAGGACGTTGACCGGCCCTGGCTCGATCCGCTTGCGGTTCTCCGCCAACTGCCTGGAGAGCCGATCCTTGGCGGACGATTTGCGGCTTGCGCGGCTGTCGATGGCCTCCGCCTCCATCGCGAGCAGCTCTTCCTCCCACTCGAACTGGCGGTCCAGCTCCTTCTTGCGCATTTTCTTCTTGCGAATGTAGTCCGTATAATTTCCTTCATATTCCTGAAAATGATAATTCTCGATCTCGATCGTCTTCGTCACGACTTTGTCGATGAATTGCCGGTCATGCGACACGAGAATCATGGCGCCCTTGAACCGGTACAGCCACTGCTCGAGCCAGGCGATGCCCTCGATATCCAAGTAATTCGTCGGCTCGTCGAGCAAGACAACATCCGGCTGCTCGATCAGCATCTTCGCGAGCGCGGCGCGGTTGCGCCAGCCCCCGGACAATTCGCCCACGGGCTGATGGCGCGAGCGATCATCGAACCCGAGCTTCGTCAGCACGGTGTTGATCTCGACCGCTACGTTCCAGCCGTCCAGATGCTCCATCTGTTCGAACAGCTCCGCCTGTCTGGCGAGCAGACCTTCCATTTCGCCATCATCGGCCACAACGCCTAGCTTCTCGGCGATCTCCTGCAGCTCCCGCTCGATGCGCGCCACTTGTTCGAAGCACAGCTCAAGCTCTTGCTGAACCGAGAGACTGCCTTGCAGCTCCGAGAATTGCGAGAAATAGCCGATCTTCACCTGCGGATCGACCTCCACATTACCCGACGTCGGCTCTTCCTTGCCCAAGATGAGTTTAAATACCGTCGACTTGCCCGCGCCGTTCCGACCGATCAGGCCGATCCGTTCCCCTTGACTGACGCGAAAATAAATATTGCGGAAAATCAGGGACTCTTCATATTTCTTCGTGACGTTCTCCAACCGAATGACGCTCATGACGATTCTCCTTCTATCTCTATCCGTATAGCGAGATTATACCACTAACATTAACGCGGCACGAACAGGATATCGGAGATCCCGTAAGCAAGGAAAGCGGGCTGAACGTCGATTCGCCAACGTGACCAGTGACGCTGCGATGCTCTTCTTGATCGAATCGACTGGATGATCCAGAAGGATTGCTTCCGCATCGGTTAGTTCGGTATCGCCATTCGCGCATTCTCCAGCGTCTCTCTAACACGGGAAGGCCACTTGTCATAGTCGGCGCCATAATAGGTTAGCAGCGCGTACACCCATCGATCGATTCCGAAGGCTACGCAGCCTGAATGAAGGGGATTGGCCTCCGCATCCAGCACTTCGAACGGCTTGCACAGCGAAGTGTCCATATTATTGAAGGAGGCTATGGAGAACGAGCCTCCATCCTCGCCGGCCTTCGCGATAAGCTCGTATTTCATGTTGCCCATCAATTGCTGCTGGCCTTTGCCGCTCTCCTCGGAGAAGTAGAACGGATCGCTCGCCGTCTCGATCTTCCCGGCCAGTCCAAGCCGCTCGAACAGCGACCACGCCTCCTCCATGAACGTCCGGCGCTCGTGCTCGATGAATGCCGCGTCGCCGAACAGCACGATCTCCCGCATGCTGAATTCGTTCTGCCGGTGTTTGCCGACGCGCCATGCGGCTTCGTGGCGATAGCACGTTCCGCGAGAAGTCAGTACGAGCGGCTCCTGCAATCGGCTGCCCGCAAGCTCCGCGTAACAATGGAAGCAGACCGCCGGCGAGAGCGCGTACGGACTTAGCCGGGCGATATCGTTCAGGTCGCCGGTCTCGCGAACCTGCTCGAGCTGCCGGATCTGGTGAGGGAACTCGGACACGAAGTGGATGTTCTGCGGGAAGGTCTGGATATATCGGCACTTCTGCAGCGTGGCGACCGGAATCATGGACGGATAGCTGCGCAGCTGCGCCTTATGGCGCTGCGCCCATTCGACCAGCAGACGGTCGATCTGTTCGAACAGCGTGACGGCCAATCCCCGCTTCACCGCGCCATTGCTCGCGAATAGTTCATGAATGCGTTCCGGCATGCCGGCTTGCTCGGCGTTACGGTCATTCTCGATGTGCAGGCGCGATCCGACGACTCGGTTGTGGCGTTCTTTGGCCATCAGACGCGCCACGGTCTCGTCGATTAGACTTTCCGCCGTATCCGGCAGCAGATCCACCACGATCGACTGCGATTCCTCGTCCAGCCGGCAGTCGGCGATCCCTTCGACGCTATACATGAGTTTGGACAACAGCGACTGCGCTTGCCTTGCATTCAATGTCCCCGAAGTAGAATAGGTTTTGATCACGATTCGCTCTCCTTTGTCAGTTGCGACATGACAATATCCTTACCGCCTTGCCAAGTCCATCAGGCTTGAGCCGCCGCTCTCTCCGGACGGCCCCAGTGCGCAAGCCATCTGCGTTCCTGCTCCAGCAGGGCGAAGGGGTCCTCTCCGAACCATTCGATCGCGATCGGATGGGGCGTGGCATCTTGGTGCAATTGGTCGAAGACCGCTGCGTAATCGATCGCCCCTCGCGCTAAAGCGGCCATCCCGTCGCGCTTGCCCGATGGCGAGAAGACGTTCCCCGATTCGAACAATCCGGCTTGTTCGAGCGCCGCCACATTTTTGACATGGTAATTCACGATCCAAGTCCGCAATTGCCGATAGGCTTCAATCGGAGCCGTCCCGGTCTCCCATAAGTGCAAGAAATCCAAGTTAAGGCCAATCGGGCTTGGCGCGGCATCCCGAAGCAGGCGAAGCGTCGAATCGAGCGTATCGGCGTAGGTGTGCGGATGCGTCTCGATGACGAGCTGCACGCCGCGCTCCGCCGCGATGCGCGCCAATCGGCTTACCCGGTCTGCGCACAGCGTCCACTCTCGCTGCGTCGCCGCCGCGCTCGCCCGATTCCCCGCGAAGATGCGAATCTTCCGCGTACGGAACGCATGCGCCATATCCAGCAGGTTGTCCCATCTGCGAAGCAGCAGCGCGGTTTGGTCCTCCGGCGCGAGCAGGTCGACATAATCGCTGATCATCGAGACGCCAAGTCCGCGCGCTTCCATGTCCTCCAACAAGCCGGGAAGCTCTCGCCGCCGATCGCGAAGCAGCGACCGGCCATGCACGCCCCAGAGCTCGATGCCCGAGAATCCGGTCCTGCCCGCGAAATCGATCAGATCGGGAAAGGACACCAGTTGATGGCGAAACGAAATGGAACAGAGCACGATATTCATGCCAACACCTCCCCATGTTCGGATTTGCAGCCGGTCTCACGCGTCCGCCGGCTTCTTCTTCCGAATTTTCTTATACCGTTCCGTGAACAATTCGTCTTGTTGGATCTCGATCTTGACGGGAATTTGGAAGTCTTCCAGCTTCCCGCGGCAGAAGCTTCGCATGCGGGCTTTCAACACGCCCGGCTCGAGCGGTTCATGCAGCTTCACGGATGCGGCGACGATGCTCCCCAGCAGCGGATTCGGCTCCCCTCTTACCGCTGCATCCGCAACTTCCGGCATTTGGAGCAGGACATCCTCCACTTCGACCGGGTAGACCTTCCGGCCGCCGACATTGATGATTTCCGATCGCCGTCCTAGAATGCGAATATACTCGCCATCCGTCAGCACCTCATCCTGCGTATTGAACCAGCCTTGGTCGTCGAACGGACTCGGCGCGTTCAAGTATCCCCGCATGGCCGTATTGGAGCGGATATGCAGGACCCCGTCCAGGATTCGCGTCTCTACGCCTTCGCCGCCGATCGTAAGCCATGGCGAACCGGAAGCGCGCGACTTGGCGCGCAGAATGCCGAGCTCGGACAGACCGTATGTTTGCCGCAGCTGCACCTCGGGGAACGCCAGCTCCGCAGCGCGAAGCGTGGAATCCGGCATGACCTCGGTGCCGTACGTGATGATGCGCAAGGAGGACAGATCATACCCGCGATACGCGCCAGACATCAACAGCAGGTTGAGAAAACTAGGCGAGGTGGGGAGCAGCTCGATGCGATGCTTCTCGATCAGCGCGCAGATCGCCGGCGCGGTACGGTTGTCCGGCGCGATGATCGTACCTCCGTTGGCCAGCGTATGAAACATCGTATTGAGCCCTCCGATATGGTCGAACAGCAGGAAGGTCAACGTCCGCAGCGTATCTCTGGGCGTCTTGTACCGCTCCGAGAATACGGTAAAGTCGTGCAGGATCGCTTTGGGCGTGCCGGTCGTCCCCGATGTGAATAAGATGAGGCCCGGCTTCTCTTCCGCGATGAAGTCGCCTAACAGACCCGTATGCCCGCGCCTATCGTAGGTTCTGACCGCCGCGTTCGTCCCGTCCAGCGCCAGCGAGCGGTCGACCTGTACGAGTTCTGCCAGTTCGTCATGCCGGTGACGCACGCTCTCCGACAACGGGACGATAATGTTGCGATTCGCCAGCAAGGCCAAGACCGCGCCGCATGCCGAAGGCGAATAGTCCCCTGCCAGCGAGACGACTTCGCCGGGCTTGATGCTATGCTCTCGAATGATGCGGGCCCAAGACTCGCAGGTCGCCAGAATATCCGAGTAGGAGTAAACGCGCTCGCCATGCACCATCGCCTGCCGGTTCGCATAACCCGACATGGTCCGTAACAGCCATTCCATCGATGAAGCCTCCCCGTCAGCTGCGCCCCGCGCGTTCGCCAAGACCCGCGGCGGCCTTGCTTCCTATATAGTTTACCAACAGCCGGAGCTCCCGAAAGAGCGACAAGCCGAGCTCCCCGATCTCGATCGTGATCCCGAATTCTTCTTCCAGATCCGCCAGCAGATTGACGATGGCAATCGAATCCAGCGCCAAGTCGTTAATTAAGTCCGTATCCGGTCCGATCTGATCCCGATCCCATTGAACCTTCTCATTGCGAAGAATCAAGTCTCGTATCCGGTCAAATAATGGGCTGTGCATACCTGCCTCCTCTTGCAACCGCGGAGTGAAGCCACTTCAACAATCGGATCTCCGCGTCTTTCACGTTGTCCGCGTGGTGGATAAGCGCCTGTACCATCGTGTCTCCCTGCTCGCCGGCATGCTCGTACTTCATCAAATACAGATTGCACGCGTTCCATGCGCCGGTGACCCGATTCAACAGCGACTGCCCTTCCCGAATGTGCTGCTCATCCATCGGAAGGAACGCTTGATAGACGTTCCAAATTTCCGCGCGGAGCTGCTTGATCGCGAGCATCGTAACCGCATTTTGCTTGACCCATCTTGTCCGTTCGGCCGCCGTCCACTGCAGGGAGAGGTTGGCGTCCGACGCGAACATCTCCCATGCTTTCACGCCTCTGCTTCGCTTCTGCAGCCATTGACGAACCTTGTCCCACTTATCCGCTCCCCCGTCCTGTCTCTCCTGCTCCGCGAAGCGGTCGTCCGGCGTATGATACGCGAACAGATTGCGCTCGGCGCAGATTCGTAAGGCTTCCTGCATATCCGGCTCGGCGAATGGCGACTCCGGCTCCTGCAGCACGAAGAAATGCATCTCTTCGCGATCCGTGCGCGCGGCGCTTGCCGCCTTTATTTCATCGGGATGAATCTCGACGACCGCCCCGACAACCGGATCCGCAACGAGGAACATCCCCTTGTCTTCCTCCCATCCCTGTACGAGGATCGCATGCCAGAACCCGCTCGATTCCATGCTCAGAAATTTGCGCGGGAAATAGCCAAGCTTGGACGCCTTGCACAGACAGATGACGGATTGTCCCGCCTGCACGGTCGTTCGCAGCGTCTCCAGCTTGTCTTTCCGAAACGACAAGTCGAGGCCATACAGGTAGCGAAGCGGGATATGCGCGGCGTTCTTGCTCGATAGCAGCGTGCGGTACTCGTAGTTGATATTCCAGTAATTCAACAACACCTTCCGATAATCGCGGCCCGTGCTTTTCAGGTAAGTCAGGATGCACGAGGTCAAACACTCCATATAGGCCAGGTGAACATTGTCCTCTTGTTTCAGTTCCGCAAGCTTGCGAGCCATGCCCTCTCCTCCAATCGATCGTCACCCGGTTCGCTCTACCCGCCCTTGCATCTCTTCGCTCATCACGAGGTTGACGTAGACGCCGCAGCGGTTCATGAGTTCGTCGTGGGTGCCGCTGTCCACAATCTCGCCGCGCTCCATGACGTAGATCACGTCCGCCGACCGGATACTCTCCAGCCGATGGGTGGAGATCAGCGTCGTCTTGCCGCGCATGACATGTTGAATCGTCGCGAGCACCTGCTCCTCCGTGCTTCGGTCCAGGGAGGAGGTCGGCTCATCCAGTATCAAGATATCGGGATGCTTGATAATCGCTCTTGCGATCGCCATGCGCTGACGCTGTCCGCCCGACAGCCGGAAGCCCTGGTTGTCGAGCTGCGTATGGATGCCTTCCGGCAAGCCGTCTACGAATGATTGCAGCCCGACCTCGCATAATGCCCGATACACCTCCGCCTCCGTGGCATCCAATTTCCCCAAGGCGACGTTCTCGAACAAGGTGCCACGGAACAGGAAGGTCTCCTGCGATACGAAGCTCGCCGATTGGGAGATGGCGCTTCGCGGCCATTCGTGAATCGGCCGCCCGTCGATCGCAAGCGTCCCGGAATGAATCGGCATGAAGCCTTGCACCGCCTTGAACAGCGTCGATTTGCCCGAGCCGCTGCGACCGACGAAGGCCGCGACTTGGCCTTTGCGAATGTCCACGTTAACGTTCCGCAGAATCGTCGTCCCCTCATAGGCAACGCCCAAATCCCTACATACGATGAAAGGCTGCTGCTCCGATAGGCGAGGCTCCAATCGGGCGGCGCTGCCGCTTGCCGCGGCAGATTCGGCAGGCGTGCCTAGGAAGGCTTCGATCCGCCCCATCGCCACTTCGCTGCCGATCAGATCGCTGATCAGGTAGTTCATGCCTTGAATGGGATTCAGAACGGAATGAATGTATTGGACGGAAGCGACGAGCAAGCCGACGGAGAATGCGCCGGACATCACTTGACCGCTGCCGAAGCCATAGAGCAAGACGGTCGCCAGAGCTACGAACAAGGAACCCGTCTGGCCCGAGAGCTGACGGAACATCCCTTCGCGAATGCTGACTTTGACCAGATCCTTGTACAGACGATCGTTCCGCTCCTCTTCCCATCTCTCCAGCCCGTAAGCGCGAATTTCTCTCGACCCTTGGATGCTCTCGAACAAGTAGGCGCCGATATGCTCGTTGTGCGAGCGAAGCCCGCCGATCGCCGAACGGATCGGCTTGCGGTAGAGCCGGGGAATGCTCATCACGATGGGAATGCCGGCGACGGCCATCAGTCCGAGACGCCAATCGATCATGAAGATGATGCCGAGCGAGATGAGCATCTGGAGCCAGAGCGAGAGAAGCTCGATCGTAATGACGTTGATGAACCGGGCGGTCGTCGTCGTATCCATCCCCATTAGGGCCATATACTTGCCCGCGCCTTCCTTCTCGATCTCGGGAAGGGGGATTCGTCTGATATGGGCTAGAATCGTTGTCCGCATATCCAGCGTATGCCGCGCCTCCAGAAATCGGAATATCGTAAACCCAATGACCGTCAAGATGGCCGACACGACCGTGAAGCCGAGCGAGGTGCCCAGTATCGGCATGACAAGGGAACTGTTCTTGCCGATCAACACCCGATCGATAAATTGCGAGATGAGATAGGGCTGGCATAGATTCAACACCAGACAAATCAACGTCAGCAGCAGCCCCAGGCCAGTTATCCGCCATCGCGGGTTGATATGACGGATCAAGCGAATGTACATGCGAAAGCTATTCATAAGGTTATCCCCTCGTATTCGACTCGAGCCTAGCCGAGAATTGCCACGATGAGAACGCTTGAAGCAGCCTCTCCCTTATGCCCGCTTCCATGTCGCGCATTCTCGCGAGCTTCGCGGATATAGCCGGCAGATCGACGGCCCGCTTCAGCAAGCCCAGACGCGCGATGGCGAACATAAATCCCTCCCAGGCATTGATCAGCGCTGCGACGTCGGCGGCCATGCTGTCCAACGCTTCCTCGTTGTCGCACAGATAGCCAAACACGCGAAGGTAGCCGCCGAAACGCTTGGTGATGACGCCTGCCTGTTGAATGGATTCAAACAGGGTTGCCGGCGCGTAGCCGTCATTACGCCGAAGCGCCTCGCGAACAAGCCGTTCGATATCTACAATCAACGGGTTCGTCCCAAGATGGATATCTTGACGCATCAACTCCGCCGCCGCGGCCGGGATCGCGTCATGCATGCCGGCCGTATCGAACCACACGCCGGAGAGAAAGCCCGCCTCGAGCGTGTCGCGCGCGATGCTTCCTTCCCACGAGAAGTAAGGATCTCGGATCTGCCACGCTCCATCCGCCCCGACTTCGAAAATGACGATATGCGGCAGATGCCGCGAGCGGAATTGCGGTGCATGGGGGAAATCATACAGATCGACCGTAAGCAGATAGGCGCCGTTCCGTCGACCGGCATTCAGATTGCGGAGCAATAGATCGTAATTAACGCTCCGCTCCGCCTGGTAATCGCACCAGTAGACAATGGTTGCGTTATAGAGACGGTTCACGCGTTCGGGCCAATTCTTGGGGTCGACTTCATCTCCGAAATAAGCGATGCCGTGCTCGCCTACGTCATAACCGGCTTCCCATACCCCGCTATATAGCGGACGGCTATCGTACCCGGCCCGTTCAATAATCGCGGCGTAACAGTCCAGCATGCAGTGAATCTGACCGGGCTTCGTCACAGCGCAACCCCAAGCTTCATCATAATGCGGTCTGCGATGATCGCAATCGTCTTGAAGTTCTCGAGCAGCATCTCGTCGTCTTCGAACACGATGTCGTATTCCGTCTCGATCTGCACGACCAGATGGATCAATTGCATGGAATCGATGCCGATGCTCTGAATCGGCATGAAGTCGTCCAGCTCTCTTTCCACCAACGGATTATTCGTCAGGGCGGCCGCGCTGCGTTTTAGAAACTGTTTGATTTCTTCCATCGAACGACCTGTCATGTCAAGTCCTCCTAAGTAACCTTAGCCGCTGCAAAAAACGACTTTATCTCGGATCCGATCGAGACGACATCCTGCTCCTGCAGGGCAGCGTGCATAGGAAGCGATAGGATCTCGCCGGCATAACGCTCTGCTTGAGGGAAGGAGCCTAGCCCATACCCCAAATGCGCGTACGCAGGCAAGAGGTGCACCGGAACCGGATATTGCACCGCGGTCAGAATGCCCTTCTTCTGCAGATGCTTCTTCAGCTCTTCGCGGCGTCCGCCTCCAACGCGCACCACGTACAGGTGGAAGACATGGCTGGTGTCATCGGGTTCGACATGGCCGGGAAGCGTTAGTTCGGCGATGTCGGCCAGATGGCTCCGATACCAGCCGGCAGCTTGGCGCCGATGGGCATTCCACTCGTCCAGATAGGCGAGCTTGCAATGCAAGGCGCTTGCCTGGAGCGGATCCAGACGGCTGTTGAAGCCCGGAAGGTCGTGCTGGTAGCGGAGCTCGCCGCCATGGTTGCGTAATTTCTTCAGCCGGGCCGCAAGCTCCGGCGAATTCGATACGATGGCGCCGCCGTCTCCAAGGGCGCCCAGATTCTTATCCGGATAGAAGCTGAAGCAGCCCATGACGCCCCAGCTTCCGGCGGCTTGGCCCGAGCGCGAGGCGCCCGCCGCCTGCGCGCAATCTTCGATCATGGCGATCCCCGTCGCTTCGGACCACGCCTTCCAATCGTCAAGGTCGATGACTTGTCCATAGAGATGAACGGGAATGACCGCCTTGGTTCTAGAGGTGACGGCGGCGCGCACCGCGTCCAACTCCATGAGATACTCGTCGTTGCAATCAACGAGTACAGGCGCAGCCCCCGTATGATGAATGGCGCTTACCGTCGCCACGAAGGTGTTGGCCGCCGTAATGACTTCATCACCGGGACCGATGCCAAGCGCCTTTAAGGCCAGGAACAGCGCATCCGTTCCATTGCCGACGCCAATCGCTTCGCTAACCCCTAGGCGGGAAGCAAAGGCGGATTCGAACTTGGACACCCACGTCCCGCCTACGAAGACCCCTTGCCGGCCGATCTGCGCCACGGTCTCCAGCCATTCCTCCCGGATGATATCGTATTCAACCTGTGGTGCCGAAAATAAGATTCCCATCTGCCCGCTCCTTGTTTGGCTGCGCGGAAGCGCGGATTTGGTCTAACAACGTCATCGTCTCGATCGCCTGATCAAGCGTAATCTCGAGCGGACCGCCGCTTCGCATGGCGTCGGCGAACGAGGCATAGATCCGCTCCGCTCCCGCGTTCGCCTGGCTGTCCGTCTCCACCGCCCGAGGCTGTTTGCCATGTTCGAACAGATAGGCTTCGCTAGCCGAGACCACCTGGAGCGTCGCCTTATCTCCTCCAACGACCCACATTGGGGATGAGGCGGCGGAAGCAAAATTAATATTCATCGACAAGAGCACGTTCCGATCCGTGGCCATGGCAGCCTGGACGAAGTCGTCCACTTCGCCGTTCGGCGACCATATGCTCCTCATGGTCGCGCGAATATCGCCTATGGCGCCCAATTCAAGCCGCAGCAGCTGATCGGCCAGGTGGACGCCCCAGTCCAGCAAGGCGCCGCCGCCGTAACGCTGCTCGTTGCGCCACTGCTGATAGAACGATTTCACCCCGAAAGAGGCGCCGGTTCCGAACATATGATGGCGTCTCTCGACGAATAGCGGTTCTCCAAGCACGCCTTCCGCCAATATCCGCTTGACCAAGAGATAATCGCTGTCGAACCGGCGGTTGTGGAAGACGGTGACAAGCCGCTCTTCTTGATTGGCGATGTCGCGAATGCGGATCGACTCTTCGGCATTCATCGTGACCGGCTTCTCGATCAGCACATGCTTGCCGCGGCGAAGCGCGAGTTCCGCAAGCTCCGCGTGGCTGTTCGGAGGCGTTGCGATCAGCACGGCATCGACCTCGGCATCCAGCAGCGCCTCCAGCCGATCATAGACTTGGAATCCCCGTTTGACGGCCAGCGCCTGCCGCTGCGGCGTCAAGTCGAAGATGCCTGCGACTTCGATCTGATTCAATCGCTTGAACAGAGGCAGATGCACGAGCTCGACGATTCGGCCGAATCCGACGATGCCCAATCGGATCGGACTCGTCATTGCTGTACCGCGGCTTGCCGGAACGATTCGATCATCTCGGCGAGCGAACCGATCGTCTGAATGTTCTCCGGATTGACGCCTTCATCCGGAATGCTGACGTGGAATACTTCCTCGATGTAGACCAGCAGCTGCAAGACCATGATCGAATCGATCTGGAGGTCATCGTACAAGCGCATCGATTCGACCAATGTCTCGGGAACCTCCAGCTCCAGATTCTCCGTAAGCAGCCCGCGAAGCTCTTCCATTATCAATTGGCGATTGTCCATCTCTTATCTCTCCATTCGTTCAATATGAGTTCGGCTAATCTTCCCGGCCGGCGTACGCGGAATCTGCTCCACCATATCGATGACGCTCGGCACCTTATGGGGTGGCAGATACGCCATGCACCAGGCTCTTACTTCCTTCTCCTCCACCTCGGATGCCGCGACAACCATGGCACGGACGGCTTCGCCCGCTACTTTGTGCGCAGTTCGCAGGACGAGGGATTCCTTAATGCCCGGCATGCGCATCAGGACCGACTCCACTTCGGAGGGGATCACCTTGAGTCCCGATACGTTGATCATGTCGTCCAACCGGCCTAGCACGTGCAATCTGCCGTCCCTTGGATTCCGCATGCCGAGATCCCGCGTTCGGATCGTGTCATTCCCAATGCTAACCACGATTTCACCATGACCTTGGGAAGCATGCTCGGCTTCATTCGGTACGATCGCTACCTTGAGGTGCCCTAGCGAATGGCCGACGTCCGAAGCGCCTGCCGGATTCTTGGCCAACGATATGCATCCTGCCTCCGTGCAGCCATACTGCTGCCACACTTCGCCTGCGCGGAATTTCATCCGATCCATCAGCGGATCGGAAGGCGGCGATCCCGAGATGACCATCCGATGGAAGCGGTCCTCCTCTTGCGCCATCGCATCCAGTATGCCGAACAGAAAGGGCACCGTGTAGACCAAGGATCGCGTCCGGCCCCGGATGGCTTGCAGCGCAAACTTCGGATTCTTATGCTGGATAACCGCCGGCTCCTCCCCGCGGGCCATAGAAGCGAGCGTCCCCGCGATTAGACCGAACGAATGCGATACGGGCACCAGAATAATCGGTTGAATGCCGCCCTCCTGGCGAAATAAATGATTGTAATGCTCGATCTCCGTCGCGACCTGCCCCCAGCTTCGCGCAATAAGCGTAGGAGCACGCGATGTGCCGGAACTGTACTGAAGAATTGACGGCTCGTAATCCGAAGCGCCGCCTAGTTCCAGCGCTTCATTCCATCTCCCGTAGATCAGACAGGCGCAGTCCGCCTTGCGAGCCGTCTCGACCGCCGACTGAAACGGCGTGGCGTCATGCATCAGCAGTACCGATCCGCCCCGCTCGCGCAAATACAGGACGATCGCAATCAGGTCGAACGCGTGGATGACGCATACCGCATATCGTTTTCCCGCCGGATTGCGATATGCGCCTACTCCCTCCATCTCGGCGTATCTGACCATGAACGCATGCTCGTCGAACCGATCATGATTGACGCTAAGCATTTTACACCTCTTAACAACGAAGTAAATTATGATATAGTTGTAATTATTAACTTTATTGATATATTTTTCTTTATAGTAATCAACTTATTCCGACAGGAGAGCGCTCATGGCAAACATCCTATTCATCAACGGCCCCGCAAGCGGGCATGTCAATCCCACGCTTGGACTCGTTCAGGAGCTTGTAGCCGAAGGAGATGCGATTGTCTATCTATCCAGCGAGGAATTCCGCGGACAGGTCGAGCAGCCTGGCGTAACCTTCCTGGCCTATGAGAACTTCCTGGACCGAGAGGATCCGTTCGAGACCAAACATTTCCTTGCATTGGTCATCAAGATTCTTAGCGCGTACGAAATCATCCTCCCCGCCGTTCAGGAAGCGGCGGCCAGCCACGCCTTCGATTACCTCATTCACGATTCCATGTACGGGTGCGGCCATGTCGTCGCGGACATGCTGGGCGTTCCGCATATCGCAACCTGTACGTCGCTCATCCGTGCAGAACGGTTAAGCGAACAGACCGGGAATGCAAGCGAAATGAAGGAGAACATGTTGCTCATCCGCAAATTCGCCGCCTTGGCCGCTCGCATCCGGTCCGCCTTCGGCATCAAGCGCAAGCTTGAAATCGAGCAAGTATTCTTCAACGAAGGGATGTTGAATCTGGTATTCACGTCCGCCTACTTCCAGCCGGATCGCGAGAAGCTCGGCAGCCATTACAAGTTCATTGGTCCCAGCTTGACCGAGCGGCGCGACCAAGCGGCGCTGCCTCCGTTCGTAGGCCAATCCGACCGCAAGCTGATCTATATTTCGATGGGAACCATGTTCAACAATGTCCTCGAGCTGTACCAGCTGATGTTCGAAGCGCTGGCCTCCTTCGACGGGGACGTCATTCTCGCAGCCGGAAACCGCATCGACCTGTCCGAACTGCGCGACATCCCCGGCAACTTCACCGTCGCCGCCCGAATGCCGCAGCTTGCGATCTTGCGGCATGCCGATCTGTTCATCACCCACGGCGGCATGAACAGCGTGAACGAAGCGCTCTATCATCACGTGCCGCTGATCGTCATTCCGATGGCAGCCGATCAGCCGATTAACGGCGATCGGGTTCAAGCGCTCGGCGCAGGCATCCTGCTGCACCGGGATACATTGACAAGCGCGGCGCTGCGCGAGGCGGTTGAACGCCTATTCGCCAATCCGGATTACAAGCGCTGCAGCTCCCGCATCGGAGACAGCCTGCGTGCTGCCGGCGGCCATCGGAAGGCGATGGAACATATTCGGGCGTTCAAAGAGCAGCACAATTTGTCGTGACGATGCTAGGTTAGGCGCAGCCCCTAAGGCCGCGCCTTCTTGGCTTTGCCTACCGGGACATGGAAGACGGGGTTAGACTCAATAAATACTCGACGAGCCCCTCTGGACGTATCTTGGCATGAAAAGCGCGTGCCGCCTGCTTGGACTGTTCGGAGATGGCCGCATAATGCGACCGGTCAGCCGACAACTTCGCAAGCGCCGCGTACCATGGGTTCAAGTCCTGATTCGGAATGACGGGAATCGGGATGAGCCGTTCATCTACGCGGCTCTCGTACGCTTCGATCGGATTCACCGGAATCAGATAGTCAACCCCCAGCTTCGCTTCGGAAGTTCCGCCTACGCTGCTTGCGATAACGGGAATGCCTCTGAGCATCGCGTCAACGATGACAGCGCCGAACGCTTCGCCCCACAAGGATGGCACAATTAGAATCTTGGTGACCTTCATGATGTCGTCGATATCGTCGACTCTCGGCAGAAGGGTCATATTCGGCAGCGCCTTCAGCGTATCGAGATTGTCGCTCGTCGTCGCCCAGGTCGGAACGGCCGCGAAGGGCAGCTCCGGGAACTGCTTGGCCAATTCGACGAAGATGGGCATCCCCTTAATGTCCGACGGGTTAATCATGGTCACGTATCCGTCATCGAAGTTGCCGTAGTCGTTGAACGGTCCCCATCCGTGTACCGGGAACGGAAAGACGATCGACTCCAAATCGCTCCACTGCCGCAGATACGCTTGCACGTACGCGCTGGTGGCGATAATGCCGGCGGTCCGCCTCAGCAGCTCCATATGGGCCGAATCAGGCGAATAACATTCCGGACCGAACGGAAGCGCCACTTGGCTGTGCGCAATTTCCACCACTTTACCGGGCGCGGCAAGCAAGGCGCTCTCCAATACGGCCGGCACGCGATCCTCCGTCACCAATACCCAGTCCGGTTGAAACGCTTCGATTCGATCGCGTACGAATTCGCGCAAGACAGCGGCGTCTTTGATCGCATGAATCTCGACGCCTGCCGACCGGTAAATCTCACAGGTCTCGTCGGAATGAACATGAATGACTTCGCCGCTTGCCAGCTTGCTCGCGAACAGCCCCGCATCGCTCAGCCCGTTATCATTCGGCGTAGCCGTGATGACGAGACAATCATGGCCAATACGCGCCAGCCCCTCCATGAGATTGCGGTTCGCCTTACAGGCCCCGCTGTACGAGATGAAGTAGCCGAGCGCCTGAACCAGCGCGATTCTCATACGATCCCTCCGTTGCCGACCACCATGGGATAATCCGTTTCCATTCGTTCCATCAAGTGGCATACCTCCAGCGCCAACCCGTGACACAACAGGGAGTGACTGTCTTCGATGACCTGCATGTTATCGCTGCGCGTGACGATCGGGTAATCCGTCATCCGGCTGACCGCTCCTCCTTGGAATCCGCTTAGCGATGCCGTTGCGGAACCAGCTTCGACCGCATATTCCAACGCTTTCACGACATTGCGGGAATTGCCGCTGGCCGAGATGGCGATGACCAAATCTCGAGGCTCCAGGAACGGGATGAGCTGCTGGATGAAAATATCTTCGTAATGCGAATCGTTCGCCCACGCGGTCACAATGGCCGCATTGTCGGTCAGGGAGACGGCTTTGACCCGCTGTCTGCCGCCCGCGATCGTTAATTTGCTCAGGTCGCATGCGAAGTGTGTCGCCGTAGAGGCGCTTCCTCCGTTCCCCATGATGTAGATCGTGCCCCGACGCTGCCAGACGCGCACGATTTCGTTTGCAAGCCGATGCACATATTCGGCATTCACGGAGCCAAGCGAGTTCGAGACCGAATCGAAATAGCCTTCAATAAAATATTTCACTTCACACCCTCCTCTTCGGATCATGCAGTTGTCCTTGTCGGGTAATATATTGAACCGCTTCAAGCACCGTATCGCAATAATGGCCGGCCGCTTGCAGTCTTCTTGCCTCCTCTTCCTGCGATCGGCCCAGACCGCTTCTCACCAGGATTCCCTGCGTATTCGCCGCTTGCGCCGCCCTCATATCCGTCAAGGAATCGCCAATGAAATAGCTGGCTGGCAAATCGATCCCATGCTCCTCGGCGGCTTGCAGCAGCATGCCCGGACGCGGTTTCCTGCAGGAACAGCCGTGCTCTGGTCTGTGCGGGCAAACATAGACGCCGCTCACGTTAGCCCCGCGGACCCGCAGCTCGTGCAGCATGCGGTCATGGATGCCGTCAATGGCTGCATGGCTCGCGATGCCCTTCGCAATGCAAGCCTGATTGGTCACGACGAACACCTTCCAGCCCTGCTTGTTCAGCAGCGCGATCGCCGCAGCAGCACCGGGCAGCCATCGGAATTGACGCCATGCGGTCACATAGCCGCCGGCCATGTTCTCGTTGAGGACGCCGTCCCGATCCAGGAACACGGCCGACGCGCGCGAGGCGCTCACTCCGAACATGCCACGATTCGCGTACCCAGGTGATCGAACTGAACGTCCAGCGATTGGAGGCCGATTTCCTTGCGCAGCGCTTCATGGGCCTGTTCTTCCGCGCACAGCAATAGAAAACCGCCTCCGCCGGCGCCGGCGACTTTCCCGCCTGAAGCTCCGTTCTGCAAAGCCTTTCGGTACCACTCGTCAATGATTGGGTTCGTGATCCCGTCGGCTAGCTGTTTCTTCAACTCCCAGCCTTCATGCAAGATGGCCCCGAGCGCATCGCCGCAGCCCCCTTCCTCTAAATCCCGTCTCAATAAGGCACATTGCGCCTTGATCTGCGCCAAATAGTCCGCATTCTTAGCGGAATGGTCCGCCTGTTTGCGAAGGATCGCTGATGCCGACCGGGTCATGCCCGTGTAGAATAGCAGCAGCTTGCCTTGCAGGGCAGCCAACTGCTCGTCCGTCATCCGAATAAGCTCCGCCTCGACTTGTTCATCCTGGCGAAACCGATAGTGCCTCACCCCCCCTAATGCCGCAGCATATTGATCCTGCTTGCCGATCGGCGCCCGGAGCACCTCGATCTCGATCTCGCAGGCTTGCTCGGCCAGCATGCGCTGACTTACTTCACGCCCTTGGTACCGATGGCAGGCATGCAATAAGCCGACCATGAGCGCGCTCGACGAACCTAACCCGGTGCCCGCTGACGGAATATCCGAGAGAATCGCCACGTCGATGCCCGCTTGAATACCGGCAGCTTCCAGCGCCGCCCTGACGAGGTCGTGACGGATGTCGCTTACGCGCTCGACCTCCTCCGTTACCGCCCCCGTGATCCGTATTTTGCGGTCAAACCTTTTGTGAAGAATGACATACACGTACTGATTAATCGCGGCGCTGACGACCTCTCCGCCATGGATGCCATAGAAGCTTCGAATATCCGTTCCGCCTCCCGCGAAGCTGATGCGCAGCGGCGTTTTGCTAATCAACATGGGACCTCTATCCGCTCCTCTGTTCGGCCAATTGGGCAAGCTCGATTTGAATGCTGCTTAATACCTCTCTCTCACTGTCCGCCATCGACAGAAGCGCGCTCGCCGCATGCTCAAGCACCCGTTTGTTGCCGGAAATGCGGTACTTGATCGCGATGTTCCGCAGCTTCTGCGATTGCGTCTCGATCTCCTTCAGCTTCTCCAGATACCGCGCCGCATTCGCATAAACGCCGGTCTCGCCCAGATACTGCATGCGCATGAACATGATTTTTTTGTGCTCGGCTAACAAGTGGAACGATCGCACATCGCACGACACATCGTCTTTGCGCTGCACGAGCTCGACATGTCTGACCAGCATCGCATAGATACTCATGCCGAAGTGATCCGGGGAAGCATTCTCGAAAGCGGTATACTTCTTGGAAGTGTTCCTTGCCAGCATATAGTCTTCCAGCACGTCCGCGATGTTGCCGATATCCACGGTATACGGCCGTTTGGCGTGAAAGACGGACCGGGCGTTGAAGCGCAGCAATTCAATCCCGCTCAAGTGGTTGTTCAGGTCGGTGCTGGCCGCATGCTCGTAATCGATTCGGCCGTCGTTCCTCTCGTCTACGCTGACGTACGCTTGTTCGAACTCCGCGAACGGAATCTCCCGGAATTCATATTTTCCTCCTGCAAAGAAATCGGCCGCGTAGAAAATCTCGAGTCGCGTATCGTAACCAAAAATAAAAATCTCGTGAAATCGGTGATATTGGCGGTAATAGTAGGGGTAGGCCTGGATGTAGTAGCTGTTCACCGTCGCTTGAAAATATAAGCCGTTATCGATGGAATCCCGCACGAAGGCGACAATGGACGGAAACCATCGGGCGAGTGATTCCCGGGTCAGATGCTGATAGTCCAGGACGGGACACACCCGCTGAATATTGTCCGGATAAATCAACAGATCCAGGGCGTACGGCTTGTGGCTGCATTTCAGCTGAATATGGTTGCTATAGAACCAGGGATAAAACGCGTCGTGCATCGACAGCATGGCGATGATGTTGGTGGGTTGGGGGTATGTCGTGACAAAGGGGTAGTTGACGGGCAGCCGACGTTCTGCCATGACCAGCCTCCTAACACGCAAGATAGGCGCTTAAGCCGCCAAAAATAATATGCAGAATATTCAATAAATTCAATTGACAAATAGATCATGCTGACCTGCTAACCACACGCCATTCGACGTGAGCCGCCAAACGTCCATGTTCGGGGCCCATCGTCATGGTGCTGCCGTTGTTTCGGCGAATTAGCTTCTATCCTTTGACCGCGCCTGCGCTAAGTCCGCCCACGATATACTTCTGGAAGAAGAGGAACAGAACGGCCGGCGGCAGCAGCGTCATCGACAGAATCGCGAACCGCACGTTCCAGTTGATCGTGGAGCCGGCATAAATAATCTTCGTATAGATCGCTGCGGCGAGTGGCTGTTTGTCCTCCTGCATGACCAAGCTCGACCAGTAGAAGTCGTTCCAAGTCGTGGAGAAACCGAGCAGCGTAATCGTAATCAGAATCGGTACGGAGAGGGGCACCGCAATATTCGCGAAGCAGCGCAGATCGGAAGCGCCATCGATCCGCGCTGCCTCCAGCATTTCCTTGTGGATGCCGTCGAAGAAGTTTTTCAGCAGCATCAGATAGAACGCGTTGGCGCCTGCCGGCAGCCAGAACGCCCAGTATTGGTTAAGTAGACCCAAATCCTTCAGGTTCAAGAAGTTCGGAATCAAGTACGACGCGGCCGGAATCAGCAGGGTGCACATGAAATACAACGTCACCCCTTTTTTGAACGGTACCTGCATATGCGACAAACTGTAGGCGGCCAAGCCGAGGACCACCATTGAGAAAACGGTGTTGCCTACGAAGATCAGCACCGTATTCTTGAAATACAGCAGGATGTTCAAATACGAGAACGATTCCTTATAGTTGCTCCAGTGCCACTCGCTCGGGAAGAATGGCGCGGGGAATTCGAAGAACTCCTCCGTCGATTTGAGCGAGTTGAGCACGGTATTGACGAACGGATAGAGCATCGACAACGAAATGAGCGCGATCGCCAGCACCACGAACCCGTAGATGAGTTTGACGATCGGATTGCGAAAATCATAGCGGGACATAATCGCCCGATCCTGATCGGACTTCATTCTTCGTCGCCTCCTTTTCTGAGTTTCATCGTGAGCAGCGAGAATCCGACCAAGAACACGAACATCAAGACGCCCATCGCGCTCGCTTTGCCAAAGTTGAAGTAGGTGAACGCCTCACGCGTCGTCAGCAGCAAATACGTTAACGTGCCGTTATCCGGACCGCCGCCGAACATGAGCAGCTGGGACTGGAACGCTTGCGAGGTGGAAATCAGCTGAAGCACGAGCAGCAGCAGAATGAGATTTTTGATGCCTGGAAGAGTTACGTACCGGATCCTTCCCCATACGCCTGCGCCGTCCAGCTCTGCCGCTTCATACGTATCCTTCGGAATGGCAGATAGTCCGGCAATATAGATCAATGTTGCGCTCCCGAAATTTTGCCACGTTTCCAAGATCACGAGAGAGAACATAGCGTGTTCTTTGCTGTAGAAATCAAAGCTCGGCAATCCCACGAAATTCAGAAAGGAATTGATCGGGCCGATCGGATCGTAGAACCACTGCCACATGCCATAGAGGACGATGGCCGGGATAATGCTGGGCAAATACCCGATGATGCGGGCCGGACCCTGGAACCACTTCAGCTCCGAGACTCCGATCGCCATCGCGATCGGCACCCAGAAGCCGACGACGAGCGCCAATCCCATGTAATACAGCGTGTTTTTGATCGCCGTGTAGAAGTCGGGGTTGCCGAGCACATCTTTATAATTTTGTAGTCCGATGAACGTGTTCCCACTGACGAAATCGACCTGATAGAAGCTGTACCCGATCCCTTTGGCGATCGGAACCCATAGAAATAATAGAAAAACCAAAACTGCCGGCAGAAGGAACAAACTTCCCCACACATATTTTTTCGCTCGCCTGCTCAGGCTCACGTTAGCAAGTGGCGCTTCCGCTTTCGCTTTCGCCTGTGCTTGAACTTGCGTCGCCATAAACCTCCTCATCCCTTTCCGCCGCATTCGCCCGTTCGGGCAATATAAAGGGGGACGCCCTAGCATTGTCCGCTCGGTCCCCCTGTCGTACCGGTAATATTATTGCACTTTTACTTTATCGAAGTTTTCCTTCTGAACCTTGGCCGCCGCGTCGTCCAGCAGCTTTTGCAGATCCAGCTCGCCTTTGCTGATCAACACTTTCTGAATGACGTTCGCCATCTCGGCATAGAAGGCTTGCGTCTCATACGTCGCTTCCGGCTTCGATTCCATCAGCTTGATCAGTTCCGGGGAATACTTGTAGACGTTGTCGTGCTTGTCCAGAACGGCTTGATATTTCTTGCCGTACTCGGAATCGTCGTTCCAGTAGTTGATTAATTGCGGCACGTACACTTGTTTTTTGGATTTTTGATCCACGATTTGTTGATCGATCGCGTCCAAATATTCTTGCGTGAAGTATTCGTCGACCACGAAATCGAATGCGGCTTTCTGCTGCGCTTTGTCGGCCAGACCGTTGATGACTTTGTAGTTGCCGCCGGCCACGCCGATGTGCTTGCCGCCCTTGGTCACGGAAGGAATCGGATAGATCAGGACGTCATCCTTGGAGATGCCCCCTTGATTGATCGCGCCGTCCAAAGCGTTGCCGCTGCCGCACATGACCATCGCGCCGCGTCCTTGGTTGAACATCGACAGCGCATCGCCGTAACCGAGCGCCCATTGCTTCGGAATGACGTTGGCAACCTTCAGATCGTTGTAGAACTGAAGCGCTTTCAAGCCAGCTTCGCTATTGAACGCCGCCGTTACCTTGCCATCGGCCACGGTCTGAATTTCGCCGCCCGCCGTATAGAGGAAGTTCGTCCAGTTCCAGCCGGCCTCCGTGCCTTTGCCCATCGGGATGAAGCCCGCAATGCCTTTCGCCGGATCGTTCACCGCTTTGGCTGCCTCGATGAATTCCTCCATCGTCCAATCCATCGGCGGGAGCGGCACGCCTTTATCTTCGAAAATCTTCTTGTTGACGGTAATCGTCATGCCGTACGCATCGATCGGAATGCCGTACGTCTTGCCTTCGATCACGTAAGGCTTGGTCGCGAATGCGTTCAAGTCCTTCGCGTACGGCCAAGTCGCCATGTAATCGGTCAGATCGGCAATCCACTTCTTGTCGGTCAGCAGCTTGCCTTCGGTCGCCCACGTCGTAAATTCGGTTTGCGCGCTATTCGACGCCATTTTGATCGCGATTTCCGAGTTCTCGTATTTCCAGTATTTCGGCGTAATCGTAACGTTCGGGTTCTTCTCCATGAACCGTTTGATCCGCGCATCCAATGCCGCATTCTCCGCCGTCTTGTCCGGCGGGTACGCATAGGCGACGATGCTGACTTTCTCGGCGGGCGCTTCTTCGGTGCCCCCTCCGTTGGACGCTCCTGCAGCATTCTCCGTCTTCGTATTCGTCTTCGCGTTCGCCTCGGTATTACCGGTGTTCGTCTTGCTGGCGCATCCCGTCATAAGTACGATCATGGCCAAGCTGCCGAACAACAGCATGCGTTTGTTTTTACCTTTAGAATTCATGAACTAACCCCTCGCATTTCGCTGTATTTGCTTACACCTTTATTGTAGGGGAGATCCCCCTTTTGCTTCGAGGTGCGATATATCGGGAGTGAGGTGCTAACTTACGATCTTCGACTTGATCTGCCCGCTTCTACTTCACGTCGGTCGGATTGACGCCGAAGAATTTCTTGAACAATTTGCCGAAATGTTCCGGCGAGTCGTAGCCGACGTAGTCCGAAACCTCGTACCTGCGCATGTCCGTCGATTGCAGCAGCCGCTTGGCTTCCTCCATCCTAAGCCGCGTCACATAGTCCCATAGATTGCAGCCCATCGACTTCTTGAATAAGAAGCTCAAATAATTCGGCGTCACGTAGACGGCATCGGCAATCTCCTGCAGCTTCAATCCTTTCCTGCGATAATGGGCTTCAATATACTGTTTGGCATGTTGGATAACGGCATGGGTATCCGGAACCGCGGCCGCGTTCAACCGGTCTTGATTCCCATTGATGGCGGGGTTACGCGATAATCGCTCTACATCCTCAATGGCAAACACGGCATGCTCCGGATGAACCCGGCTCCAGCTTAACGCCTCGTGCGCCTCCCGCGATAGTTCCGGCCAGCTTGCAGCGCCTTCCTTCACCCGGCTCATGCCGACCGCATTGGCCATGTTGAGATATTGAAGCAGATTGCCGTGCACGATCCGGGCGATCATCATTCGCTCATTGAGTCGATCCGAAGCGTCACTTTCGTCTTGTTCATATTGGAGGACGACGGCGATGTGCTGATTGCTGCAGGCAAAGACGAGCGGCGACCAACCTTCCAATGTCTCTTCCACGACGTTCCTCGCCGCATATCGCAGCAGATTCCGGTCTCTCAGATCGATCGCGTTCCCCAGGAACCCGGAACTTACGATCTCGAGCTTAATGACCAGCATGGCGAAATAAGGACCGCGCAACCGGCGGCCCCAATGCGCGAGTACCGCCGCAAGCTCCGCTTCGCGCAGTCCTTCAGACGTCATCTCGGTCAATATTTGGTCGTAGTTCGCCGGCAGCGCCGCAAGCGAATACTTCTGCCTGAAAGCTGCTTCCGATTGATCCCGAAGCTGCGAATTCCGCTCCTGGATCAACGCGCCGGCAATCCGGACGAGTTCGCTCGGAACGACCGGTTTGACCAAATATTCTTTGACCCCCAGCCGAATCGCCTTCTGCGCATAATTGAACTCTCCGTGCGCCGACAGCACCACGACGGGAATCGTCGCATGCTCCGCGAATATCGTTTCGATCAGCTCAAGACCCGTCATGTGCTCCATTTGAATATCCGTTATTAAGAGATCGATTCGTTCCAGACGGATATAGTCGAGCGCCTCGTAACCGTTGTGCGCGATGTAGATCTCGCCAATCTCCATGTCGGCTCCTCTTAGCGCCATCGCTACCCCATCGCAGATCATCGGTTCATCGTCCACGATCAACACGTTGTACATGGTTACCTCCTGCTAGTCGTCTGCTGCGGCGGTTTTTAGGGGAATGACAATAACGGCCTGCGTACCGCCAGCGGGCATCTGTTTGTAGGACAATCCGTATGCGTCGCCAAAATGAAGCCGGATTCGACGATGCACGTTCAACATCCCATATCCTTCGTGAGGCAGCTTGCCTTCCAAGATCGCATTGAGCTTCGCGATATCGACCGCCTGATAACCATTGTCCGCGATCGTAATATGCAGGCGTTCGTCTTGCGCGCGCAGCGTTATGCGCAGTCTTCCGTCGCTGCCCATTTTGCGAATGCCATGGAAGATCGCGTTTTCGACCAAAGGCTGAAGAATGACTTTCGGAATCATCACGGACTTGGCTTCGTCCGCGATGTCCCAGTCGACGGCAAACGCATAGTTATACCGGTTCAACTGAAGGCGAATGTACGCCTCGACATGCTTGAGTTCTTCTTCGATCGGGATCAGCTTCTCTCCTTTGCTGAGGCCGATGCGCATGAGCAGCGATAGGTCGCGGACCATCTCCGCCGACTCCTTGCCGCCCTCCAGCATAATCCGCCAGTGAATCGATTCCAACGTGTTGTATAACAAGTGAGGATTAATTTGGGAATGCAGCAGGGCGAGCTCCGATTCCTTATGCTTCAGCTCCAGTATGTACTTGTCGTGGATCGTTTGGTTAAGGCGTTTCGTCATCTCGATGAACGACTGATTCAGCATGCCAATCTCGTCATGTCGATCAAGCAGCATCTCATTGCCCAGCGTTCTTCCCGGTTCGAACGAGCGCGTCAGTCGCGTCAAGCGTGACAACGGACTAAGAATATGCCGGATGAAGTATAAACTAGCGAGCAGCAAAATAAAGAAGTAGACAATCATCAGCATATTGAACAACTGTCTGATTCCCTCATGCTCGCCGATTATGGATTGACGCGGAATTTTGAAGAGCAGCTTCGTGTCGCTCTCCGGGCTAGTATGATAAGCGTACAGCCAAGACTCCTTCCCTTCGCGCGCCATGAACACGCCATTATTGGAGCTGATTACGGGCTGTGGCAGGGGAAGGCGCTCGCCCACCTTGAGATTGGCGGCATCCACGGCTAAGACGGCGTTGTCCTTATCGAGCAGCACGATTTGGCCGCCGCTTGGAATCCGCAGCGATTGCATATTTCGTTGAAGGAGTACTTGCAAGCCCGTCATCACGAGCACGCCGGTCGGCTGGTCCGTATTGTGGTTGATGTTCATCCCTCTCACGTAGGCGGCCGTCTTCACGCTGCTCTTGTTGTCGCCCGGCTTATCGAGGATACGGATCATCCCGTTGCCCCGCGCGCTAAGCGCATCTTGGAACCAGCTTCCGGGCAGCGTGTCGCAGGAGAAGAATACGCCGCCTGGTTTCACGTCCGAAGCCGGGGCGAACGTATACCGCGTCGCAAGATCAGGAATAAAGACGGAGAAATGAACGGAGTTGGGCGAAGAATAGCTGGCCAGAAGCTGATCCAGCGCAAGGTATTCTTGAAGGCGGTCGTATTCCGAATGATTGGCGTCGTCCAGCATACGCCGAATCTCCGGCGAAATCAGCAGCTTCTCGGTCGTGCCATCCACCGAGGCGATCACCTCGTCCAACGTGAGATGACTTGCTTTCACCAATTGAAACAACGTATCGCCCATTTGTCTCTCCGTGATCGAGGTCACCTTAACGGACACAATCCAGAAGGCTAGCAGAATGGGCAGGACAATCAAGGAAAGAAAAAAGAGGACGAATTGTTTCTTGAGATTGAGTTTGTACAGACGATGCATCATCCAATTGGCCCCCATAGCGTGCGTATGTGCTTGAAATCCCCAGCTTTTCGTTCATTATATAGCTTCAAAAAATAGGGGGGTTATGGGTTTTATTACGAAGATGAGGTGGATTCCTACGAAGATTCAGGCTGGGGCCTTTCTGCAGAATTCTCAAGAAGACGTCGCGGGGATTGTTCCAAATTAGAAGTTGGACCGGGAGGATCCGATTCCGGCTTGTCCAGCGTATCCCCCGAGCGCGACAATATCCTTGACTCCACGAACGAATGCTTTGAGCCTATCTATCAGTTAAGCAATCTCCCAGATAAGAGAGGCGGCTTCCGCCGCTCTCTTTGACTTGCGGGAAGCCGTCCCCTGTTAGCGGCGAAGCGCTGAGAGCAAATAGTTCCATTTTGAACTTATCGCCACGTTGTCGATTGCGATTTTGGCTAGCAAATTTTGATAGTACCCCGTAGGCATGGCGGCCAGAATGCTCCCTGCGCGCTGTTCTGTAGCCCATTTGTTAAATAAGGCTTCCTTCAAACCTTCCTCATAGGAGGTAACGTCCTTATACATCGTAATCGGCGCGGTCACCTGAACATCCCGTCCCGTGAAAGCCGCATAGATTTCGCGGAGAATGTTCAGGTGCTTGCGTTCATCGTCCCGGATGGAAGTTATGATCCCTCGCGCCTCTTCGGATGGCGCCAGCTCGATAAGCTTGCGAAAGAACGACTCCGTGTTGCTTTCCGCATTCGCCGTCGCCTGAATAAGCTGGAGCGACTCCTGAAGCGCGGTATAAGGCAGCGGCATACCCGTTTGACGTAAACCCCAGCCGGTCTGATCATATGGTTGTCTATAATACACAGGTACTTCCCCATTTCGTATAGATTCCCTCCACTATATGTCGCTGCCCACCCCGGGCGTGCTTGCGCATGACAAAAACAGCCGATCGCGCGAACCGGCTGTCTGTATGGGGCCTCTTAGGTGATTGGAAACGCGTGCACGTCTATTCCACGATAATCTTTACGCCCCACCGTTCGATCGTGAGCTGTTGCCCTGCTATTGCCGGTTCATCGGCGAGCAATTCGACCGCCGCGCCATGCGAATAGTCGAACGCGACAGGTTCGCTCGAATAGTTGAAATAGTACCGCACGGTGCGCCCTTGCTTATTGATGCCGCTCTTCACGATGAGCGGGAACGCCAGCGCCTGATCGGTTCCCCATAGGCCCGCTTCCTTCAACGCGCCTGCTAGGACGCGGTTCATCACCTCAGGGGTCGTCATGCAGCCGATATAGGTGGCTTGGCCTTCGCCATAGCTATTGCGCGTAATGGCGGCATATTGGCCCCAATGCGGATGCTCGTAATAGGCTAGTACATCCGCCGTACCCGGCGTCAGCAGCTCCATCCACGTATGCACGCCGCCAGCCTCGGCGCCGATGCCCAGCGGATCGCCTTTCAAGGTGACGTTGGACGGCTCGATGAACAAGCTGTACGAGACGCCGCATGCTTCATGGATCAAGCCAGGCTGCTGCGACGTGCGTACTTTGACGATTTCGTCCGTGAAGCCGGTCTTGAAGGAGTAGACAACATGCCCGCCCTTGCGTACGAATTCGTTCAGTCGTTCCAGCGTCTCGTCCGATGCCGCATACAGCGCCGGCACGACAACGAGCTTGTAATCGTCCAGCTTGTCGCTCGTTGCATGGATGAAATCGCAGCCGACGTTCAGCTTGTACAGCTCGTCATACATCCAGCGGACGACGTCGTTGTACGTCTTGCCGCCGGGCAGCTTGAACCATTCCATCGCCGTGAGCGCTTCGTTGCTGACCATCACGGCTACGTCGCTGCGCTTCTTCAGATCGACGAGATGCTCGCTCAGCCGCTCGAAATCACGTCCGATCGTCTTCGCTTCATTGTAGACCGGGTTCGGCAAGAAGTCGTGGCTCAGCAGCCCTTTCCAATACGTCTCGGCCGAGTTGTGAATCGAGTGCCAATGCCAGTAGGCGACCATGTTCGCCCCGGAGGCCAAGTGGCTGAAGGCGAGCTGCCGCAGCTGCCCAGGGAACGGTGTCCAATCCGGGAAGGCTTGCGCCTGCGTCTCGAGGACGAGATAGTTCGCACCCTTGAGCGATCTGGTCATATCGCCGCCGAACGAGATTTCAATGCCGGTCAGCTTATCCTGCGAGGGGTGATAAATATCTACCCCTGCGATATCGAACGTCTGCGAAGCCGCGAAATGATCGACCGACGGCTGGATGCCGTAGGAATACCCGCGCCATTCGAAGTCGAAGTTCTGCGTGACGAATTGGTCGGGCTTCTTATATTCGCGCACGAGATCGGCTTGCCAGGCGAGGAACTTCGTCACGAGGCCGCGCTGGAACTTGGCGAATTCGGCGCCAAGGCTGCCGTTGATCGTGCCGACGACGGACGGGAAGTCCTCCCAGCTGTTAATGCGATTGCTCCAGTAATCCAAGCCGAACTTGGCATTCACGACATCCAGATTTCCGTAGATTTCCCGCATATATTTGATGAACTGATGCTGTACGTTCGGACCGGCCGTATCGTAATACTTGGTCTCGTTGTCGGTCTGGTAGCCGATAATAGCCGGATGATCCTTTACGTGGCCAATCAACTTACGGATAATCCGCTCGGAGTAGAACAAATAGGTCTTGTTCGTGATGTCCATAATCTGGCGAGCGCCGTAACGACCTGGGCCGCGCGGCGTCTCGGCCAGCACTTCCGGATGTTCCTTCACCATCCAGGTCGGGATGGCATAGGTCGGCGTGCCGACGATGACGCGAATGCCCGCTTCGTGCATGGCGTCCAACACGCAGTCGACAGAGCCGAAATCGAAGACGCCGTTCTGCGGCTCATGCGTACTCCAAGTGGATTCGGCAATACGGACGACGTTAATGCCGGCTTCCTTCATCATGCGGATATCTTCGGCTAATCGGTCATAAGGCATATATTCATCGTAGTACGCCACGCCGTAAAGCAATTTTTCCATGGTGCCGGTCCCCTCGCCTCCATGCTTTTTTCGTTAGCCTTTAACCGCGCCTTCCGCAATGCCGTGCATGATGAACCGCTGGAAGAACGCATAGATGACGACGACCGGAATCGCGGTCAGGACTAGCGCCGCCAGAATGAGCGACCACTCTTTGTTGTACTCGCCGAACAGCATGTTGGTCGACAGGATGAGCGTGTATTTGCTCACGTCGGTCAGCATGAGCAGCGGTAGCAGGAAGTCGTTCCAGATCCACAGGAAATCCAGAATCGCGATCGTAACGGTAATCGGCACGAGCAGCGGGAAGATGATCAGGAAGAACGTCTGGAACTGGTTGCAGCCATCGATCTGCGCCGATTCTTCCAGTTCTCTAGGAATCGACTTCACGAATCCGTGGTACAGGAAGATCGCCATGTTCACGCCAAGCCCGATGTAGATGAGTGCAAGGCCGTACGTGCTGCCTTGTACATGAAGCGCATTCGCCATCCGGTTGAGCGGAATCATAATGGAATGGAACGGGACGAGCATCGAAGCGATGAACAGGAAGAAGATGAAATTGCTGAGCTTCCCGCTCGTCCGGGACAGCTTATACCCGGCAAGCGAAGCGCAGACGACGATGCCGCCGATGCCAAGAATCGAGATGACGGCCGAGTTCCACGAGCTATTCAGCAAATTGATTTTGGTAAACGCGTCCGAGTAGTTCTCAAAATGGAGCGACGTCGGCAGCGAGATGAACGATTCGAACATTTCCCCTTGCGTCTTGAACGAATTGACGACCGCCATGTAGATCGGGAAGAGCGAGAATACGGCGCCGACCGACAAGGCGAGCAGAACGAGGATGGAACTTAACGATTTCATTCTCATGCTTCCACCTCTTTCCGCTTCATGACTGCAACCTGGATGAACGTGAACAGGAGAATGAAGAGGAACAGAATGACGGACTTGGCGCTCGCATAGCCGTACCGGAAATTGTTCGAGAACGCTTCCTCGTAGATGTTCATCGTAATGGCTTGCGTGCTGCGGCCCGGACCGCCTCCGGTGAGGCCGAAGATAACCTCGAATACTTTAAAAGCGCCGTTCAGCGTCAGGAACAGACAGATCGTAATCGCATGTGTGATCATCGGGGCCGTGACGCTCCGGAACGTCTGGAACGCATTCGCCCCGTCGATGATCGCCGCCTCCTTCAAGCTTTGCGGCACACCCTGCAGCGCGGCCAAGTAAATGATCATCATGTAGCCGACGCCGTTCCACAGCGAGACAATCAGAATAGAGACGAACGAATATTTCGGATCGCCGATCCACGATTGGTCGAGGAACAGCATGCTTGTTTTCTCCGCGATTTGCGGCAGCACTTGCGTGAACACGAACGTCCACATGAAGGCGCTGATGATCGTGCTGATCATATTCGGCATGAAGAAAATCGTGCGGAAGAATCCTCTGCTCTTCTTGCGGGATTCAATGAAGACGGCAAGCAGAAGAGCAATCGCGTTCTGCAGCACGATCATGAAGATGACGTACTTAAGCGTGAACCATAACGAGTTGACGAAGTCGGGATCTTCCGTGAGCGCTTCCGCGAAGTTGCCAAAGCCGATGAAATCATAGTCGCGGTTCAGCCCGTTCCAATCCGTGAAGCTGTAATACATGCCTCCGATCGTCGGAATGAGCAGGAAGATCACGTACAGGATCAGCGCCGGCGCCGTGAAGGCGAGCAGCGATACATATTTCTTCAAGATGTTCGATGGCATGGCAATCTCCCCTCTGGCGGTTGTGCAAGCTCTATGTTGTTGAAGAGGCGGAGGCAAGCTCGGGAGCTCTCCTCCGCCCTTCTTTGCAATTTGACTGTTCTTATTTGTTGACTTTGTTGAACGATTTCCATGCTTTGTCGAGTGCCTTGATGACATCTTCCTTGTTCGCCTGGCCCGCATAATACGACTGCAGCTGTTTGCCGACTTCATCCTTCACCGCTTGCGGAATTGCAGGGTCTTGGTACGACTTGCCCGCTTTCACGTATTCCGTCGCGTCATTCACCCATGGATAGCTCTCGAACGTATGCACGGTCGCGACCGGGTTGAATTTCAGCGCTTGGAAGAAGGCGTTCGAATCTTTGTCGTCGAGCACGTAGTTGATGAAGTCCAGCGCCACTTCTTTATTCTTGCTCGTCTTCGATACGGCCAGCGAGGTCGAGGCGCTCAGATTGATCATCGTCGCGTTCGGGTTATCGTTGATCGGCAGCGCCGCGACGCCGAAGTCCAGATCCGGATTGGATTTCAGAATCGTCTCCGCATACCAAGGTCCTTGAATCCACATGGCCGCTTTGCCCTGCGCGAACGCCGCCGCGCCGTCGTCGCCGCCAACCTCGAGCGCTTTGTTCGTGCCGTTCGCGTTGACGAGGTCAATGATGTCGAACATGGACGTCATCTCGGAGAACGAGCCCTTGTCGTTGTTCATGCGGTCCACGAAATCCTTCTCTTTGTCGTCGCTGTTGATCAATTGACCGGCCGCAAGCGGCAGGAACAGCTGCGGAATCCACGATTCCTTATACGAGAGCAGGAACGGCGTAATATTCGCCGTCTTCAGTTTGTCCACGATCGCCTTCATCTCCGTCAGCGTCGTCGGCGGCGTCAGGCCGTTATCGGCGAAAATCTTCTTATTGTACAGGTAGCCCCAGGAGAGCGTCTCGAGCGGAACCGCGACGACCTTCCCGTCAGTCGATGTCACGGCCGGCTTCACGGAACCAAGGAGCTTGCCCACGAATGGCTGGCTCGTCAGATCTTCCAGATAGCCCGCTTTGTAGTAAGAAGGAATGTCGTTGATCGCGTGCACGGCGAAAATATCCGGCGCGTCGTTGGACGCAAGGCGCGTCTTCAGCATTTGCGAGGCGTTGTCGGCTGGCGGCATCTCGAGCTGTACCGACACGTCGATGTTTTTCTCCGCCTTCTCTTTGGCCGTGAAGTCTGCAATATATTTGTCGTAATGCTCCTTCAAACGCGGCTGTGCGATGAACATCTTGAGCGTGACGCTCTCGGCTTTGCCGCTGGCAGCTTGTTCACCGCTTGCGCCGCCCGTGTTCGCCGCATCATTCGTCCCCGCGTTATTGGATGCGCATCCAGCCAGCATCGTCGCCGCTACTACCGTCGTGAGAACACCTTTCCACATCTTCATCCTATTTGCGACCTCCCGTTTGTTTGGCTCGTTTGTTGTTTGTTGTTTACGCTTTCATTATATAAAAAGAATGAAAGCGTTTAATTGGACGGAATTAATCGCTTTCATTGGATAATATTAAACCTGATTATGTTTTCGCATCTCGCCTGGCGCAACCCCATAATGCTTCTTGAACACCCGGTAGAAGTACGTCACGTCCTCGTAACCCGCCATCTCCGCGACCGCCTTGATCGATAACTGCTCGTCCAGCAGCCAATCCTTCGCCTTCTCCATGCGCAGATGTAGGATATAGTCGGTTAGATTGCGCCCGTACTCCTGCTTGAACACCTTGCTTAAGTATTCCTTGCTGACGAAGAATGCCTTGGCCAGCTGATCCAGCGTCACATTCTCGGCGAAATGCCGTTCGATATAGGTTTTGATCTCTTCCACGTTCAATTTATTTTTAAATTTGCGGGTTGCAATGAGCTGCTCCAACGCGGTCAAATATTGTTCTTCCATAAATCCCAGCGTTGTCTCGCCAGCCGCGACGCCTTTACCCAGCTGCTCAATGGCCTCGACCGGCAGCGAATTCGCATTCATCGACTCTTTCAGCGCAAGCATCAACTGCGAGACGATTCGTTCTTGCTGCCAGTCTTGCGTCATGTCTCTGCGCGTAAGCTCAGCGCGAATTTGTTCCATCGTCTGGCGGATCCCGCTCGGATTCAGCTCGTTGAAATGTCTGCTCAGCAGCTGTTTGTAGGAGGCGAGCGCAAGCGACAGGTCAAGCGGAAGGTCAGTCGCCTTGGCCGCCGCTGCCGCAAGATCCTTCGCGCACTTTCCCAGTATCGCGTTCAATTCCTTCGGATCGACCGGCTTGAGCAAATAGTCGACGGCCTGGTACCGGATAGCTTGCTTCAAATAATTGAAGTCGTCATAGCCGCTAATGACGACGATCCTGATGCCGGGGTAGCGCGAGTGGATCTGTTCCATCAGCTGGACGCCATCCATGCCTGGCATTCGCATATCCGTAATGACGATATCCGGCAAGACGTCGGCAACGAGCTTAAGCGCCTCTTCCCCATCTTCGGCTTCCCCGGTGACGTGCAGTCCATGTGCCTCCCACTGGCCCAACGTTCGGATCAGATCCCGGTTCCACTGCTCGTCGTCCACAAGAATTACGTTGTACGCCATTGCGCCACTTCCTCTCCCAGATCCGGAATACGCACGGTTACGACCGTTCCGCTTCCTCGCGTGCTATCGATGGTCAAGCCATAGCTTTCGCCAAAATGCATGTGAAGCCGCGAGGCGACGTTATTCAGCCCGATCCGCTCGCCTCTCGTCCACACCTGCCCGTTTTAATACTCGCGGAACCGCGCGCGGAGCTCGGCCAATTTCTCGGGGACAACGCCGATACCGTTATCGCGTATTCGAATCACAACTTGCCCGTCCTCACGCGTCACCGTCACCGCCAGCTCCCACTGGCCTTTCTTCGGCTCCAGTCCATGGAATAACGCGTTCTCGGCAATCGGTTGAAGCGTCAGCTTCGGCAGCTTGCTGTCCCAAGCGGCCTCTTCCACCTCCATCGTGAACCGAAGCCGGTTCCCGAACCGCTTCTCCTGGATGAGCATGTAGTTGCTCAGATGGCCGAGTTCTGCTTGAAGAGAAGCGAGATCCTCCGGCTCGCGAATGACGTAGCGGAACATATCGCTCAGCGAGCGAATGACCTCGTAGCATTCCGCCGGCTGCTTCGAGAACAGCATGCTGCCGATCAATTGCAGCGTATTCTGCAAGAAGTGCGGGTTGATTTGCGCCTGCAGCGCCTTCAGCTCCGCCGTCTTGCGTGCTAGATTGATGCTGTATTCCACCCTAATATGCTCCCGGATCCGCAGAGCCATCTGCTGCAGCCGGTTCTCGAGCAGACCGATCTCGTCGTATCGGCGGACGGGCGTCATCTCCGTATCCCGGATCAAGTTCAAACCGCTCATGGATCGGACCAAAGTTACGATCGGCTTGGCCATCCGCCAGGCAATCAGCACGGCAAGGAGCAGCGACACGGCGGCGGAGATCAATCCGATAATGAAGCCGTAATGCGCCGTCGCACGCGAGCTCTCGTTAATCTCGCTCCTCGGGATGATCGTCACCAGCTTCAAGCCGATCGGATCGATCGCATTCGTGAACACATATGCCCCCGCCGTCTTGACGTAGGCAGGCTCGCTCCCGCTCGCGGCGATCACCCGGATCGCTTCATCGGATACCGGCGTATGCGACGGATGGTACATAATTCGGCCGTCCTTGTCCGCGATCATCACATCCTGCAGGTTGCCGCGTCCGATCAGTTCCATGGTCTTATCGAACAAGCCCCACTGCACGGATAGCGAAATTCCGCCGATTTTCTCCTGATTCTCGAAGCGGTTGATACTTCGCGTCAGCTGGAAGCGGCTTGCATCGTCAACCTGCGTCTCAATCGTGAAGTCCTCATGACGCTCGAACAGCTGCGCATATCTCGGCGGGATGCCTTGGACGGTGTCGATATCGCTCTGACTCGCATTGATCGTAAGGAGCATGCGGCGCTCCTTCATATACAGCTCCACGCCGAGAACATGATTGCCCGCGGAATAGAACAAGCTGGTCAGCGTATCGAGAATCGTCCGCTGTTCCGTGAAATCCAGGGCGTCGTTGTCGTCCGACGATAAATACGCATTCATGCTCGGACTGATCAGCATCGAATAGATCAGATTATTCAGCTGCGCGAACTGGTCGCCCAGATATGTACCTGTCCATTTCATATTGGACAGATTCGTCTTGATCACTTCATCTTCCAACGTCCGCCGGTTGTTCTCGGCCGCCAGCAGCGTCACGGACAAAGTGGGCAGAACGGTCAACAGCACCATGGTGAGAATCAGCCGGTTTCGGATGCTTCGGCGGAACGGATCGATGAGTAGTCGGAACCATTTTGACAACATTATTCCCCCTCTCCCCCTTGGTAAGCTCCTCCCCCTTCCCCCTCCGCTGAGGGGAACCATAGGACTTCGCCCTCTGGACTCCCGTTTTCGAGCAGGTATGCAGAGGTGGTGGACGGCGGGGGGTTCGAACGGAGCACGCTTTTGTCCTGACGGACAAAGCTTACGATTAAAGGGACTCTTCCCCGCAAACCACAACAGGCGGGAGCTTTGCTTCCACCTAGTCAAACAAACGCCGCCGCATTGCGGAGGCGTTTGTTCGTCATTATGATTTAGGCCATTTAATCGTATGGAACGACTCGGGTTCAAGTTCGAAGCGGGCTTCGTCTTCGCCATCCGACAGCGTCAGTACGCGCGTATCCCTGAACGGATTCGCGATGACGACTACCGTCTCGCCATCCGGATTCCGGAACGCCACGGCGTGACCGGCCCATGGCCCGCGCAGTCCGATTCGCTTCGATCCCGGGCGGACGGCGTTCGCGAAATGTTTCATGACATAGAACTCCGGATTATTCACCGCCTGCTTGGACGCCGGGTCGACGGTGATCATGGCATTCTGCTCCCAGCCCCACGTACTTCTGCCTTTCGGCTCGAGCGCCATATTCCAATACACATAGGCGTTGACGCCGTTGGTGAAATAATGCTGGTACAGGTTAAAGACGTACTTCGCATAGTCCCACGTGTTGTTGCCGTCGCCGCATTCGTTCTCCGTCTGCATATACCGCAGCTCCGGATAGCTTTGCACCGTCCGCTGAATCGCGTATTTGCCCGCCCATTGATAGCCGACGCCTTTGACGTATTTGTACGCATCCGGGTCGCTAAGCACGACGGCGGCGAACACGTCGTAATCCGAGGTGGTCTTTTTGGTCAGCTCCTGCCATGGGTCTGGCGCATTGATGGTCCCAAGCCAAATCTCCGTATCCAGCCCATGCTTCTCGAAAGCCGGGCCGAGGTAATCGCGGATAAATTCCTTCAGCTGCTCGCCCGTCCATAGGCAGGAAGGGAATTTCTGGTCGGCCGCAACTTCGTTCTGCACATGGATCTGATGGATCGTGATGCCTTCCTCGCGGTACGCTTGGACGAATTTGACGAAGTAGAGCGCATACGCTTCGAGCACGTCCTTCTCCCAGCGGAGCGTCCCATAGTTGTAGGCTTTCGGGAATTTCATCCACGTCGGCGGACTCCAGGGCGACGCGAATAGCGTAAGGTCCGGGTTCAGCTTCAACGCTTCTTTAATATAAGGAATCAAGTACTTGCGATCCCGCTCGATCGAGAAGTGCTCCATCGCATAATCGCCGTCATGCTCATTGTGGCTGTACCATTCAAGCGCATAGTCGCTGGCGCCGATCGGCAGGCGGCAGATGCTGAAGCGGTGCTCGCCTTCGGGATGGAACAGGGCGTGCAGCACCTCCCCGCGACCCTTGTCCGACAAATGCTGAAGCGCCGCATACCCAAGCTCGTTGAAACAACCGCCAAATCCTTCGACCGTCTGAAACGCCTCCTCCGTCAGCGTCAGATTCGAGCCATCGTTCGCTCCCAAGGGAGCTGCTTGCTTCGAGGTCCATCGTGCGCCTTGCGTACTTGCGGTCCATTGAATCGACGATATATTCATGGTCGTTAACCTCCAGGATGTTCTAGGGTTGGCTATATAGCTGCTTGCGCTATGATGTGCTCTTATTATAAATTGAAGTACATCGGGCAAGCGATTGTCCAAACCACGCAGAATTTACCCAAATCCAAGGCAGGGATGACCATGAACAGACCACCCGCTTATCCCGACTGGCAGCATGACGTGCAGTGGCTGCCGGCGATCGATTGGAACGTGAAGCTGTTCGGCGGACACGAGCAGCAAGTCGGCCGGGATTGGGCGATGCCGCCGGAATCCCATATCGGCTTCGAGATTATCCTTATTCTTGCCGGCAGCCAAGAGACGGTCATGGGCGGCAGACGTTATATCGCGAAGGAAGGCGATATCCTGCTCATTCCCCCCGGCATCTCTCACGTGAACCGATGCCATTCGGCGGACGGGATGCGGTACTTCTGCACGCATTTCAATGTTGACGATCCGCATCTGCGCCAGGAGATGATCAAGCATAACCGGGTCGTATTCGAGCAAGCCACTCCGGAGAACGCGAGCCTTCGCCCTATCTTGGACCAATGGCTGGCTATGGTCCGGCGCGGCGGAGGGCATGCGACCGAAGACCGGTTCCAGCTGCAGATCGGTTTGTTCGAGCTGCTCGGCAAGCTGGCCCAAACTGCCTTGCCCGCCGACAAGCCAACCACGCACGATCCGGTCGCCCCCGCTTCGGTGCAGTATGCCAAAGCGATCGCAGAAGCGATGAAAGCGAATTTCAACCCGCATGCGCCATTCGGCGAACATGACGAAGCGCCGGTGTTTCGGATCGATCGGATCGCCGCCTCCCTTGGGATCAGCACCGGTTATGCGCTCGAGGTGTTTCGGAAGGTATATGGCCTGTCCCCCCGGCAGTATTTGTCGGAATTGAAGCTGCATGAAGCCAAAGTTCTCATCCAGCAGCCAGACTTATCGCTCAAGGCGATCGCCGAGCGGCTCGGCTACGCGCATTTGTCCCACTTCAGCCGCCAATTCAAGCGCTGGACCGGGATGAGTCCGCTGCAGTATCGCAAGCGTCAAGACGAATAGGTCAGTTGGGCTCGCTGCTGCAAGCGACCCATCCGCCATATGTTATACGTTCCGACCGCTGGAGTGCCGACGATGCATAGGCTTCGTTCTTCCCGCGAAGACGCCCCGTTCATTCCTCTACCGTAACCAGACTACCCATGCTTCTGATCAAAAGGATGGCTTGGTCCATGCTCTGTTTCATGATTTCCGCGGCGGTGAGATCTTGGGCTAACCGAAGACCTTGGCCGGCCCACAACGACATGTATTCCGGGTTGCCCGCTTGGGCGGCCGCCCGGCGTATGTCGGTGGTCAAGGCGTGTTGTATTGGATAGTCGGGAACCGTCCCCTCATACTGACGCATCTCCCTCATAAAGTCCGTCAGAATGCCTCTCGCCGCCTTGCCCGAATAGAAAATCGTCACCTCGGTTGAATCTTCGTTGGAGGCAAGAATCTTCTGCTTGTGGAGGGCATGGGCGCCACTCTCGCGGCTAGCCAAAAAAGCGGTGCCCATCTGTACGGCGGAAGCCCCTAGCGCCAGGCTTGCGACAAGCCCGCGCCCATCCATGATGCCGCCCGACGCGATAACGGGCACCGACGTCTGATCCACAATTTGAGGAACTAGCGCCATCGTGCCGATCCGCGCGTCCGCGTCGCTCGTCAAGAACGATCCGCGGTGTCCGCCGGCCTCGCTTCCTTGAGCGGTGATCGCGTCGACTCCGGCGTGCTCTAACGCTATGGCTTCTTCGACGGTCGTGGCCGTGCCGATGACGAATATCCCGTTCCGGCTCATCGCGTTAATCACATTTTGCGACGGAATGCCAAAGGTGAAGCTAAATACGGCGACCTTTTCTTCCAGCACGACCTGTACTTGCTCTTCAAACGTATCCACGAATGCTGGAAGCATAGGATCGGAGGAAATCCCCAATTCCTTGCGATAGCGATCGAGACAACGATTCATGGCGGCAATGCTCTCTTCCGAACGAACAGACGGCTCTGGTACGAACAAGTTAACGCCGAAAGGCTGGTCTGTTCGCTGCTTAATCTCTCTTACTGCGTGTCGGATTTGTTCAGGCGTTAAATATCCCGCACCTAGACTGCCTAACCCTCCGGCATTCGAAACGGCGGCCACCAAGTCCGGCGTCGTCGGACCGCCTGCCATAGGAGCTTGAAGAATCGGATATTGAATCTTGAGTTTACGCGTTAGTTCGGTTTCCATCCTCTCGTACCTCCCTTATTGCTCCCTTATCCATTATCATCGTTCGAAGCGTCGTGAATAGGATATCACAAATTCGGAGCTGTTCACGATCGCAGCTCCCGTGTCGCCGATGAATGCGTAATCGCTTCCCATTTTCATAAAAAAGAATAATTTGACACCTCCGTTCTTTAATCCTACAATACATAGTATATTACTAAGAATAATGACATCACAGAGATTGAGCGTCATGCTTCGCTCAATCCTACACCAATAAATCTAGTACGCGGAGGGAGATGTCCGATGGCAGCGGTGCAAACGTTTAAGGCAACGGCGCATTTGCAAGAAGGCGTCAAAGTCGTCACACGCGCGAGACAGTTCGAATTAATTATCGATGAACCGGCAAGTTTGGGCGGTACGGATACCGGGCTGAATCCGGTCGAGGCGCTGCTCGCTTCGCTTGGCGCGTGCCAATCGATTGTAGCAAGAGTATATGCCCCGAAGTTTGACGTCAAGCTGGACGATTTCCGCGTCGAGGTGGAAGGCGACATCGATCTTGACGGCTTCTTTAACCGCTCGGAGGTTCGGCCGGGATTCTCCGACATTCGCTATTCCTTTCATATCCGAACCGACTCCCCGAGAGATAAAGTCGAGGCATTCATTCAGTTTCTGGAGAGCAAGTGCCCGGTAGGCGACACGATTGCCAACCCGGTCGCGATCAAATTACACAATCTCCACGTGGACAGCTCGATCGAAGTATAACTAAACCATCCGACCGAATGAAAGAAGACCGCTGCAGCCGGCAGGCTGAGCGGTCTTCTTTCTCTCTGTTTAAATCGTATATCCCGTTGCGCTGCCGGCCGACTCTTGTTTGGTCATGACGCGCTCCAAAATGATCCGCTCATAATGACTGAAGCCGCTGTCGCGATCGCGCGGGCGCGATAACGCGACTGGCGCGTCGAGCGTAATGCCGCCTTGTTCGACCAAGACGACCCGATCGGCCAATGCAACCGCCTCGCTCACGTCATGCGTGACGAGAATCGCCGTGAACCCCTTCTCCCGCCATAGACGTTCGATCAGCTGCTGCATCTCGATGCGCGTGAGCGCATCGAGCGCGCCGAGCGGTTCGTCGAACAGCAGCAGCTTGGGGCTGCACGCGAGCGCTCGCGCCAGCGCGACCCGTTGACGTTGACCGCCGGACAAGACCGCCGGCCATTCTTTTGCCCGGTCGGCAAGCCCGACCAGCGCCAGCGCCTCCCGCGCCTCGTCGCGACCGCCGCCCGGAACGCCGATGCGGACGTTATCCAGCACGCTCTTCCAAGGCAGCAGCCGCGCTTCCTGGAACATAATCCGGACATCGCTGCGCAGGCCGGCGGTCGGAGCCCCATCGAAGGCGACGGTGCCGGCCGCTGGCGCCTCCAGCCCGGCGATGAGCCGCAGCAGCGTGCTCTTCCCGCTGCCGCTGCGGCCGACGACCGCCAGAAATTCGCCGGACCGGATTTGGATGTTCAGGTCACGGAGAACCGTTTTGTCGCCGAAGCGAACGGTTCCCCCTTGAATATCGATTGCTGCTCCGAAACGTGAACCTGACGGGGGTTCCACCGCATGATGCGACGGTTGAGCATGCGCCTGATCGCGGCCTTTTAAGATTTCGGCTGGTACTGTGGATGCCATTTGAGCCAGCTCCTTTCCATCAACTTGGCGAGCCAATCGGACAGTTTGCCAAGCAGCGCGTACAACAGAATGCCCAGTACGACGACGTCGAATTGGAAGAACTCCCGCGCGTTCATCGCCATGTAGCCAATACCCGAATCCGCCGAGATCGTCTCTGCCACGATGAGCGTGATCCACATGATGCCAAGGGCGAAGCGGATGCCCACGAGCACCGACGGCAGGGCGCCGGGCAAAATGATTTTGCTGAACAACGCCCAGCCGCTCAAGCCGTAAGTACGTCCCATCTCGATCAAGCCCGCGTCGACGGAGCGGATGCCGTGCAGCGTGTTCAGATAGATCGGGAAAGTAACGCCAAGCGCAACAAGGAATACTTTGGCTTCCTCCCCGATTCCGAACCAAAGCATGACCAGCGGAATGAGCGACAGATGCGGAATCGTCCGGATCATCTGCATGCTCGTGTCGGTCAGCTTCTCGGCCAACGGCACGATGCCGTTCAAGAAGCCTAGCACGAAGCCTATGCTCCCGCCGATCAGGAAGCCGAGCACCGCGCGCTGCGTGCTGACGCCGACGTACTCGAGCAGCTGTCCGTTGCCGATGAGCGTAATGGCCGCCTGAACGACCGCAAGCGGAGTCGGCAGAATGCGATCGCTCATTGCGCCGAAGGTGCCGAGCAGCTGCCAGACGATGACGATAAGCACCGGCAGCAGCCATGGAAGACCATAGGACGACCAGAATGTTTGATAACGAATCGGTCTCTTCATGCCAGCCCCTCCTTCTATTGCGCGGATACAGTCCGCTCGGCCGGTTTAATCTCGTTGGCGATCAGCTCGCCGAACGGGCTTGTCGACGTCGGCCCATGCGCCTGCTTGCGTTCGATCGGCAGCAGCGGGAAGAGCAGATCCGCGACCCGATAAGCTTCCTCCAGATGCGGATAGCCGGAGAAAATGAACGTTTCGATGCCCAAGTCCGCATACTCTTGCATCCGTGCCGCGACCGTCTCCGGATCGCCGACGAGCGCGGTTCCCGCCCCGCCGCGAACGAGACCGACGCCAGCCCATAGATTAGGCGAAATTTCCAAAGCGGAACGGTCGCCGCCATGCAGCTGCGACATCCGCCGCTGCCCTTCCGAATCGAAACGGGCAAATACTTTCTGCGCGGAGGCAATCGTCTCGTCATCGACATATTGAATGAGCTCGTCTGCAGCCTTCCACGCTTCCTCTGCCGTTGGGCGGACAATGACGTGCAGGCGGATTCCGAAACGGACGGTACGACCTTGCTTGGCCGCAAGCTCGCGGACCGCCGCGATTTTCTTCGCTACCTCCGCAGGCGGCTCTCCCCATGTCAGATACACGTCGATATGGTCAGCTGCGACCTGAAGCGCAGCCTGTGACGAGCCGCCGAAATAAAGTGGAGGATACGGCGCCTGCACAGGTGGGTACAACACCTTGCCGCCTTCAATCCGGATATGCTCGCCGGCGAAATCGACGGTCTCGCCCGCCAATTCGCGCCGCCATACGTCCAGGAATTCGTCCGTCACATCGTAACGGGCATCATGGTCCAGGAATAGCCCGTCGCCAGCCAGTTCAACCGGATCGCCGCCGGTCACGACATTGACCAGCAGCCGTCCATGGGACAAGCGGTCGAACGTTGCCGCCATTCGCGCCGCAAGCGTTGGCGACATCAAGCCCGGACGAACGGCAACCAGAAATTTCAGCTTCTTCGTGACCGGAATCAGACTGGAAGCGACGACCCATGCATCCTCGCACGAGCTGCCCGTCGGAATGAGCACGCCGCTGAAACCGAGACGATCGGCAGCCTGCGCGATTTGCTGCGTATAGGAATCATCGACCGCGCGAGCGCCATGGCTCGTGCCCAAATACCGTCCGTCGCCGTGAGTGGGAATAAACCAGAAAACTTCCATGTTATCAACCTCTTTCTTCTATTTAATAAGGATGAGCGTAAAATAAGTGCATTCGCCATGCTGCTATAATGATTTCACTTCAAGACAGATTCCTTAACTTCGATTTCCTTCGGAATCAGCTTTAGATCGAAGAATACGTCAGCGATCTTCTGCTGGGCTTCGAGCACCGCATCGTCGATCGGCTGAAGGCCGTAGTCGCGGCGGCTGGAAGCAAGCTCAAGCGATGGCACATCGATGCCCAGCTGTTCGGACAGCAGCTTCGCAACCTCTGGCTGATTGTCCTTGGACCAGGCATCGATTTTGTCCAGCTCCTCGAGCAGAGCGTCGATAACGGGTTGGTTCTTCTCCGCGAACGGTCTTGCCGCAAGATAGAATTCATGGTTGGAGACGAGTCCTTCCCCATCGACGAGCAGCTTCGCCTGCGTTGCCGTCTGAGCGGCGGCGAGGAATGGATCCCAGATGACCCATGCGTCCACGTTCCCGTTCTCGAACGCGACGCGCGCATCGCCCGGCGGCAGGAACACCGTCTCGATGTCTTCATACTTCAGGCCGGCTTGCTCAAGCGCCTGGACGAGCAAGTAATGGACGTTCGAGCCTTTATTCAGCGCGACCTTCTTCCCTTTCAAATCCGCGACAGAGACGATCTTGGAGTCCTTGGGCACCAGAATGCCTTCGCTCTTCGGGCTGGCCGGCTCATGTCCCAGATAGACGAGCGGCGCTCCGGCTGCTTGGGCGAAGATCGGCGGCGCTTCGCCGGTGTGGCCGATGTCGATGCTGCCCAGATTCAAGGCTTCCAGCAGCTGCGGTCCGCCCGGGAACTCCGTCCAGCTTACGCTGTATCCCTCCGCTTTCAAGCGCTCGTCGAGCGTTCCTTTCGCCTTCACAATGTTCATCGTCCCGTATTTCTGATAGCCGATATGAACTTCTTTTGTTTTGCCGCCGCCGGGTGCTGGTTCATTTTTGCTTGACGATGCCTCATTGCCGCTTCCGCTTGCGGCGGTGTTATTGTTCGAACCGCATCCCGTAAGCGCCGCCGTCAAAAGCAGCATGATCGCGATCAGGGCCATAAAGCCGCGCGTAGACTTGTTTCTCATTAGACTCCACTCCATCTCGTGATTAGTGAAAATAAAAAGAGACCTCCCGCCAATTCCTAAAATACTGGAAAAGGAGGAAGGTCTCCGGTGATCCGGTAGTCCTGCCTGAAGAAGGCCTATTCGTTTCACGACGAAGCGCGCATGTGTGCCGTATCCGCCGTTCGTTTGCTTAAGCAAATGGGATGATGCCAGGTGATCGTTCATTCGATGACCAAGCCGACCTTCTTGATGGAAGGAGTCATGCTCGAATCGTTAGTGTTTAGTATATTCACATAATTCCTATGAGTCAACTGTGAATTTAAGTTTTTTCGAGTCGACAATTGTTCGAACGCGCCGGCGTGTTCGTACCGTCACGACAAAAAGACGCCCGCGGCGGCTCGCATTCTGCGACCGCAGGACGTCTTCTTACTACTGGAAGTTACGTTATGTCAATAATTCTACGCCTTCCCCTGCTGCTTGAGCTCGGCACATCCTTCCGGCAGCGGATAAGCCGCAGCTTCGCCCGTCGAAGCTTCGTAGGCTTGCAGCACGGTATGAAGCAGTCCCGGAAAACGCGCTTCCAGGTCTTCATGCCGGATGCTCTGCATCCGAAGCGTCCCTTGAATCCGCGTTCGGGTAATGCCTGCCTCGCGAAGCGTTCGCATATGATGGGATAACGTAGATTTGACAATGGGCAATTCAAGACTTCCGCAAGACCCTTCCCCCATCTTCACTAATGTAGCCACCAGGCGGATCCGGATAGGATCGCTTAGCGCGTATAGCACCGAGGTGAGTTGAAGGTCCGATCGATCGGGATGATGTAATGCTTTCAAGTAGAGCAGCCCCTTCCGCCGATAAGGTGTAATCGCTGTGCGTGAATAATTTGGAAAAGTAATAATTGCATCGTATCATATTCCATGCTATATTTCTAATGTTCGATTATAATCGAACATTAGAACAAAGGGGAAGAGGGATATTATGCCAACTACAGAGATCACCCATCACGCAAGCGGGGAGAAGGCGCAGATTCATGAAGGCGTCTTAACACTCTTGCTCGGGTTTACTATCGTGCTCGTCATTATGAATACAATGATGTTTAACCTCGCCTTGCCCGATGTCGCGCATGATTTCGGGCTTTCATCCTCCTCGGTATCATGGATCGTGACCGGCTATTCCATCCTGTTCGCCATTTCGTCCATTACGTACAGCCGGCTGTCCGATTTTGTTCCCATCCGAAGATTGTTTGTCGTCGGCCTTGTTTCGTTCGGCGGCGCCGCCATCCTAGGCTTATTTAGCAATAGCTTTATTCCGCTCTTATTCGCGCGTCTCATACAAGCATCTGGCGCAGGCGCGATTCCCGCGCTATCCATGGTCCTTATCGCCAGATATGTGCCCGTGGACAGACGGGGCAAAGCGATGGCCGCCATCATGTCGGCCGCCTCGCTTGGGCTAGGCTTAGGTCCCGTCATCGGAGGGATCATCGTCGAATATTTGGGCTGGCATTATCTATTCGCCGTAACTTCCCTTACCTTGCTGCTCATCCCTTTCTATATTCGGCTGATGCCGAGAGAATTACCAACCAAAGGAAGCTTCGATCTGCTTGGCGCGTTGTTCGCGGGGATTGGTACGACGGGACTGCTGCTCTTCCTGACCAGTCAAGTCTGGTATTGGCTGGTTGCCGGCTTGGCCGCCGTCTTCTTGTTCGTCGTGCGTATCCGCACGGCCCGGGATCCATTCGTCCAACCCGCCCTGTTCCGCAATGCGCGTTATTTGACCGTTAGCGCTGTCGGGATCGGCGCATATCTATGCAGCTTTGCCACCTTGTTCATTCTTCCGCAAATTCTGGTCCATCAATTCGGCCTTACCGCCAGCCAGTCCGGCTTCATTATCTTCCCGGGATCATTGCTGGCCATGATTCTCTCGCGCTTAGTCGGCCGAATCATCGATCGTTACGGCAACCGCGGCATTATCCAATACATTCCGCTGCTCATGCTCGCTTCAGCCTTGTTATTCGCGCTCTTCGCCGCGCAATCGTCTTGGGCGATTCTATTCATCTATATGATCATGAGCGTCGGTTTCACCTTCCTATCCAGCAGCGTCTCGAACGAGCTGTCGCGATTGCTGCCCGCCGCCCAAGTAGGCTCGGGACTCGGATTGTTCCAATTGCTGCAATTTTTCAGCGGCGCATTCGGCATTGCGGCCACGGCTACAGCGCTCGAATGGCAGCATGCCCGTACGCTTGCCGCCGCTTACAGCAGCATCTTCTGGGGCATGGTACTGATCGTTCTGCTCGCCATGGTCTGCTCCTACTTCTATACCCGTCGTGACAAGTCTAGCAGGCAGAATGTGAATTCGTCTGTATCTTCCACGCATTTATAGCTGCTGCACAAGGAGAAGGCCTCCAACGTCATTACGGATGACGTTGGAGGCCTTCTCTCTCCTTCACAGTAACTTACCGCGATCTAGCGAGCAAATATAGGAAATAAGGAGCGCCAATCACGGCGACGACGATTCCGGTCGGTATCTCCGATGGCTGGATCAACCAACGCGCCAAAGTATCGCCTACAATTAGCAGCAGGGCTCCGGCCATTGCTGACAGAGGAAGCAGCAGCTGATGCTTCGGACCGACCAATCTTCGAGCTAGATGAGGGCCGATCAGGCCCACGAAACCGATCCCGCCTCCAACCGCCACGCAAGCGCCTGTAAGTCCGACAGCCGAGGCGACCAGCAGCAACCGTTCTCGCTCCACCTTGGCGCCAACGCCGGCAGCCAGCTGATCGCCAAGATTGAGGATATTGAGCACGCGCGATTTGTAGAACGCGAACGGCAGGAGCACGAGAATCCAAGGCAGAAGCGCTCCAACATAATCCCAGTTGGTTCCCCAGATCGTACCGGAGAGCCAGGTGGAGACGAATTGGAATTGTCTTGGCTCCAGACGAAGCGTAAGCACCGTCATAGCCGCTCCAATACCCGCCCCGACCGCGATCCCCGTCAGGATCAAGCGCGACGGCGTAATGCCCTCCCTCTTTTTGTAGGCGAGAACATACACGAGTGCAGCCGTTCCGCCTGCTCCGATCACGGCGAGGACAGGCAGGAAGAATAGAGAGGCGCCGAAGTGAGGCGCCAGATAAATGACATACAGGATGACCATCACGCCCGCCCCTGCATTAATTCCGAGTATTCCAGGGTCGGCAAGCGCATTGCGGGTAACCCCTTGCATGATGCACCCCGATACGGCAAGCCCCATGCCGACGAGGACGGAAATCACAATTCGCGGGAGGCGGAACTCGAATAGAACCATCCCTTGTCTATCCGTTCCCCCGCCAAACAGCGTGCGTACAACATCGAGCGGCGATAAGCGGGCAAATCCGGTGTTCATGCTGATGATGAAAGTCAGGACGATCAGGACGATGAAAACAGCCGAAATGGTGGCATAACGGACCGCCCAGCCGGAGCGATTGACATGCTGCTGCAGACGATTCATTCCAATTCCCGCCTCCCTTTCCGCGCCAAGAAGAGGAAGAACGGGATTCCAATCAGGGCAATCAAAGCATTAAGCGGCGTTTCGTAAGGAGGGTTCACCATTCTTGCCCCTAGATCAGCCAATACGACGAGCAGTCCACCCATCACTGCTGAGCAAGGGATGATCCAACGATAATCGACGCCAACCAAATACCGTACCACGTGAGGGATAAGAAGTCCGACGAAACCAACCGATCCGATCGCCGATACCGCTGTTCCGGCCAAGATGAGGACGACGATGGTGGCGAGCAATTTAATTCGCGCCGTTCGCTGCCCTAATCCTCTGGCCACCTCTTCCCCGAGACTAAGCATCGTAATCGGCCGCGACAGCACCATTGCGCCAATCAGAGCGGCCGCGACCCAGGGGAACATCCATTGCAGCTGGAACCACTTCGTCCCCGCTAGTCCGCCGGCGTAGTAGAACGCCATATCCTGCGCAACTTGATAATAGTTCGCAATGCCTTCGCTAAGCGCCACGAGCAGCGCGCTCACGGCCGCCCCAGACAGCGCCAAGCGGATCGGCGTCATCCCATTTCGCGCGAAGGCGCCTATGCCGAATACAAGCCCGGACCCGAGTCCCGCCCCCAGGAAAGAAAACAGGATCAAGTAAATATAAGGAAGATCCGGAAAAAAGGCAAAGCAAAGCGCGATTGCGAAAACCGAGCCCGCATTTAGACCAAGAAGACCGGAATCCGCCAATGGATTACGAGTCATCCCTTGCATGAGCGCACCCGCAACGGCGAAACAAGCACCGACGATTGCACCCGCAACAGCGCGAGGCAGACGAAGTTCCCAAATGATTTGATGCGTAGTCAAATTCGGCTTATAGAAGAATACCGCCGCCCATACCGTCGACAGCTCTATATTCGCCGCCCCGACGGAAATCGATAGTCCCAAACCGAAAATAAGCGCAACAATACCGCCGACTAATACGATGCTGGCGGTTATTGGCCTGGAACGGCTCCTAAGCACAGACGTTGCCGACGTTGCTGTTTGTGACAACTTCATCACGATCCTTTCACGCTGACAAGCTTGTAGAATGTAAACTATGGAAATTTTAATTGATAATAATTATCATTGTCAACAAAGTTATTTCTCCAATTGATATTGATTATCATTTTCAAGTGTTGTAAGATCACTTCAGGATTTGAGTCGTCATGATAACCATATAGGGGGATTTTTACGATGTACAAGAAACAACGTCTGGCAGGTATTACGCTTAGCTTTATCATCTCAGCTAGTCTCCTGGCTGGCTGCGGCAATGAATCAAACTCAACCGCATCCACGGCAACCGCCACAACGGCGAATGCTGCTGCCAAACCTTTCGAACGCGTGATCCAGCATGCGGCCGGCGAGACGACGCTGACCAAAGAACCAAGCCGAATCGCCCTTCTCGACTATAGCTATGCGGATTACGTGGCAGCGCTTGACGTAAAGCCGACGGCAACGGTTACTTTCGTCGAGAATGAAATGCCGCCTTATTTGGCTGACCGCCTAACGGATGTCCAATCCATTGGCGCAATTAACGCCATCAATCTGGAAGCGCTCATGGAGACGCAGCCTGATCTCATCATCGGCGTCTCCCCTTCTCAGGAGAAGACCTATGATCAAATGTCGCAAATTGCGGATACGATTCTGCTGGATCAGGCAGCGTTCGACTGGCGGAAATCCCTTACCGAATTCGGCACTATTCTCGGTAAAGAAGAGAAGGCGCAGCAAGTCATAGCCGATTATGACAAGAAAGCGGAAGAAGCACGCGAAGAAGTCGCGCAAGCCGTCGGCGATCAGACGGTCATGTTCCTGCGCGTAACCGCCAAAGAATATCGCGTTTATGGCAATATAAGCCCTTCTGGCTCCGTCCTCTACGGTGACCTCGGATTGAAGGCCGTGCCGGGCGTAGATATGAATCAAAAGCAAGCCGCGATCTCCATGGAGATGCTGCCGGAGCTTAATCCCGATCATATTTTCCTGCTAGCAGGCGACGACAAGAAGATCAAGGAATTGCAAGAGAGCGCCCTCTGGAAAAACTTGAACGCCGTTAAAAACAATCATATTTATCCGGTCGACCAACGGCTATGGATTCAAGGGGAAGGCCCCCTCGCAAGTGAAACGATGCTGGAAGAAGCCGTCCAGGCGCTCACAAACAAATCCGAATAATCGGCGGACGACCGTTGGATTAGCACTCCGATAAGGTCCATACACAGCAACAGGCCATTGCGGACGGGGATTCCCGCCGAGAATGGCCTGTTTGACGCCTTATTCGATGATGCCTTATTCCATGCTGTTCGACCAATGCCTCGACGGCAGTAGCTGCTGGTCCTTAAGATGATACGACTGATTCAAGGCAATATATGGCGAAGGCACGTTACCGGACGCCTTCCAATGACGAGCTTGCCGTCTTGCACATAACCTTCCTCTCGTCCGTCCAGCTCGCGCACGAGGCGGTCGCGCCACATCTGCCTACTTGTTGCGTACGCTTCCTCTCCTGCCCTATTAGTTAGCTCGCTCGGATCACGCTCCAGATCAAACAGCTGCTCTTCCCCCGTCTGCGTAAACCAAATATACTTCTGACGGCCATCGGTCAAGTACTGGTGCGACTGTTCGCCATAAGCATGCTCGCCATGGATATAGGGCCGCCAGCTGCCATCTTGAACTCGCGCCGGCGCGCGCAGCAAGCTCTCGCCGTCCACAACCGGAGGAATGGCCGCGCCGGCGCAATCGAGCAGCGTCGGCATGATGTCTCGCAGTTCAGCGACTGCGTCGACGACCCTCCCTTGACCGACTCCGAATTTGGCGCCAGGATCGGCTACGATTAACGGGACCCGCGCGCTTCCTTCGTATGGGAGCGCTTTGCGGAAGAGATGATGGTCGCCGAGCAGCTCTCCATGATCGGACGTGAAGACGACGATCGTCTTATCCAGCACCCCGAATTCCTCCATCGCGTTCATCAGCCGCCCCAACTGATCGTCGATATGGGAGATGAGCGCGTAGTAGGCGGCCATCGCACGCCGTAAGCGTCTTCGCGGCACGACGCCCGACCGGGTCACGGGATCGAGACCGTTGCGTGCCGGATCGTCCTGCGCCGCCCACTCGCCGACGACCGGATCAGGGAACTCCGCCCCGTCATACCGGTCCCAATACGCTTGAGGCGGATCGAACGGCGGATGCGGCCGAACGAACGAGCTCCAGAGGAAGAAAGGCTTGCGCGGGTCGCGTCGGCGCAAAAAGTCGATCGATTGTGTCACGACCCAGTTCGTCGGGTGAAGCGCCTCCGGCAGATGCCAGGGCCGGGCGACGGTCGAGGCATTGCAGTCGAGGCCAAGATCGAGTAGATCCACACCGGCGCCCGCACGCTCGCGAAGCCACGGCAAATAATCGTCGCAGCTATCGTGCGACTCCGTTACCGTGTTCGCATGCTTGAATCGGTTATGGTGCAAGTAGCCGTCGTGCAGCACGACGTTATGAAAGCCGCACAGACTGCGCGCCGGATCGACGTGCATCTTGCCCACGCACTGCGTATGATAGCCGGCTTTCGCCAATTCGCCCGGCAGCGTATGCTCGTAATTCCATGGCACCTTCTCCTCGTAACCGACGCGTCCATGCGAACGCGGACTCATGCCGGTAAATATAGCCGCCCGTGCCGGTACGCATGTCGGCGTTGACGAATACGCGTTACGGAACAGTATCCCCCTACGAGCCAGCTGATCCAAATTCGGCGTCTCGACGATCGGATGTCCCAGGATGCTCAGACAATCGCCTCTCATTTGATCCACGGTAATCAGCAGCAAATTCGGCCGCGAGTCGGTCATTGTAATCCCTCTCCTCCTTACCTGTTGCAAGCTTCAGCCAGCTCGAGCTAGCACCATTATCCGAATCGCCCGTCCTGTCGTCCATCGCCAAATGGTGCATTTTCTATACCTTTGGGCATCCAATCATCAAGTAACATTGGACAATATGTAGTCGTGGCCGATACAGGCAGCATTGAAATGTTCGAAACCGATGTGCCGGGAAGGACGGGATCGCGCTCTTTTCCTTTACCGCAAGATTGGATGACAAAAATGTAAGGTTAGATGTAAGGCAAATCGATAGCTTAGGCTAGCCTGAAAGAACAATACTGGAATAAGCAAGAAATAGAAATTTTTCTAAAAGGAGAATCGTGATGAGGCTATTTGAACTGTTGCTTTTGTTGTCAAACATCGGCTTATTTGCATTAACAGTCTTATTGAAAAAAGGACGGCGTAGAATTCCAGTGTACGTTGCAAGCGGGATCGCCACGCTTCTACTGGTCATTCATTGGATGGTGGAAGGATACCGAGTTCAGTTATTACTCCCTTATTGCATAACGATCCTTTTTTTAGCCATCTCAGGCTATAGCTATTTTAATAAGAGCGGCTCTCTTAAAATCCCACGATTCCTGTTAGGTTCAGCTTATACTGCTCTAGCGATCATGCTGATCGTAACGGCGGGTCTCCTGTATGCTTTCCCTGTATTTAAACTACCTGAACCGACAGGCGAATTTCAGGTAGGCACGCAAACTTTTCATTTCGTGGATCCGAGAAGGGAAGAGATATTCGACGAAGCCAGCGATGGCAAGCGAGAATTGATGGTTCAGGTGTGGTATCCGGCTCAAGCGGGCGCCGGCAAGTACGCCCCCTTGATTCCCGATCCCCCGATTCTACGTTATATGGCTGCGGACTATGGCCTCCCCGCGTTTACACTTCAACACCTGAAGTACGTATCCAGTCATGCCTATTCGGGGGCTGAAATCTCTTCGGCGCAGACTTCATACCCGCTTATCCTTGCGAATCCCGGCAATGGCTCTTCCAGATTCCTCCACACGTCGCAAGCCGAAAATCTCGCGAGTCACGGCTACATCGTGGCCGTAATCGACCACACCTACAATACATTTGCAACCGCGTTTCCCGACGGGCGGATCACGACCAGCACAACCAACGACTTATTCTCGCCAAACGACGATTACCAGACAAGTCGAGCAAATCGCGACAAGTTGGGGAAAGTGCTAACGGACGATGTGGCGTTTGCGCTGGACCAATTCGAGCTCATCCAATCGGGGCAAATGCCAAGTGATCTCAAAGGGAGGATCGATCTCGATCATGTCGGGGTATTCGGTCATTCCATCGGCGGAGCGACGGCCTATGACGCTTCTTACGATCCGCGAATTACGGTTGGGATAGACCTTGATGGAGGGCTTTATCGATTGCGTGACAGAGAGGATCTGCAGAAGCCGTTTTTGTTCATCAACTCGGCAAGCTATTTCGAACAATTAAAAAGGGTGATGGATAACCGGGTCTACACGGATGCGGAGCTTAACCGCATGGACTCTACAAGAGAGTGGGAGGATCAAGTAACGGAAGACAAAAAGTTGGAGCTTGAACGGATGCGTGAATCGGTCGACGATGGGGGACAGGTCCTCTATATCGAAAATACGGAGCATTTGAATTTTACCGACGTCCAGTTCATTTCTCCGATGTTCAACCGGCTGGGCCTTACAGGAAAGATTGCGCCCGAAAGAGCGAGCTCCGTTATCAATGCCTATATGCTGGATTTCTTTGACCTGCATTTGAAAAATAAAGGCGGAACCTTAATGAAGGGACCGGATAGCCGCTTTCCGGAGGTGAAGTTCGTCGCCTCGCAATTCTAAATGACAATAGACGCACATCATGAAGTCTGAGTAGAACCCTTCAGGGATGATCGCAGGTGACGGTGCAAATAAAAGCGAGAAAGGAGCGCAACTGTAACTTGTGCTCCTTTCTGGCTATTATCCCGTCGCTGCCAATTTCCAATCGAACAGGTTGCAGATCACCGCACGCCATCACGCTTTAGCGAACGCTCCGTGCGACTCATTTCTAGCCATTCTTCTTCTAACATGCTCATTTCCCATACGCTGCAGAATTCGTCGTCCATCTTACGTTTATCTCGGATAAGTCCTTCTTTGACAAAGCCAGCCTTCTCGTAACAAGCAAGAGCCGCATGATTAAAATCCAACACGCCTAAACTGACTTTATGTAATCCTAAATCTTCGAAGGCAATAGCGAGAACCTGTCGGATCATCAATTGCCCGATGCCTTGTCCTCTCCTGCCTCTATCGCCAATCAAAACCTTGCCGATCCGTGCGGATTGATTCATCCGATCGATATGCAAATTGATATGCCCGATGACCTCGTTATTCTCTTCTTGCACGACTCTATAAATTAATGCATGAGCATCATCTGTGTTCGCATCTTCGATGTATTGCTCCAATTGCTGCTCAGTCAATGGATGGCGAAACGACTGACCTCCCCATTGAAATAGAAAACGGGGTGAATCCATCCACGCTATGAGCTGCGTGAAGTCGGCACGTTCGAAAGGTTCCAATCTGATCACGGCAAGTCGCTCCTCTCTCCCACATTTAAGCTTAATGATATTGACCCGTTAGATGCTCGTTCGTATCGATTAACTGTTTGGCTAGCAGGACAATTTGCCCTGCATGGTACCCATAGTGCGCGGCAACCTGAACAAGCAGCCGGCCAATGAATCGGGTATCGCAGGGTTCATGAGCAGAGGAATCGATCCGGTGCATTCGCTTCCAATCCTCCCGATCGTAACGGATGACAACTTCCCGCGATAGATCATCGGAAGACAAGGCCGATAAGACGCGTTCAGACTCGGATCGTGTTCTGCGCAGCAGGCTGATCAGCTCATCCTTGGATAGTCCCCCATCCGTCGTAAATTCGCGGGAGCGCTCTCGGACGAACGGTTCGTTGCCGATGGCGCTCGCGATATTCTGATATTCATTCCCCGCCAAGTGCAAGCAGATATTACCAATGCTATTCATGGAATCTTTCGAACGCTTCCAAACGAGTTCATCGTTCAGCAGATTCAGACTGCGTTCGATTCGATCCAGCTGCTTATTCATGTCTTCCATGACGTCCTTCGCCAGTCCCACCATACGCATCCCTCCAAAAAAGATTGTAGCTCATTTTTACGATAATCGCAGCTCGGTCACAAGTAGTCCGTTGGCAATTTATTGCCTTTGCGTTACGCTTAATTCACCTGCATCCGGCACGACTTTAGCGGGATTGCCTGCTTCATCGCCATGAATCACTCTGATGTCTTTCATGATAGTGAAGTTCTAATTCGAGGTAAAATGAAAATTCACCATGCCCTGCATGAAAAAAAGTTCATGGAAGCGAGGGGCGAACATGACCCTTTTTCAATTCGAAATATTTCTAGCCGTCGTGCAGACGGGCAGTTTCACCCGGGCAGGGGAGCTATTGAACGCAAGCCAATCAGGCGTTAGCCACAGCATTGGCGATTTGGAGAAAGAACTGGGCGTTACTCTTTTTGCGCGTAATCGTAATGGCGCGAAGCTGACGGATGCGGGCGAACAAATCTTGGCGCATGTTCGCGAGATCCTTCATCATACGGAACAGATCAAGCAAGCTGCCGCCGCGTCAAGAGGCGTGAATGGCGGGACGATACGGATCGGCGCTTTCCCCAGTTTCTCGGCGAACGTGCTTCCGGGTATTCTCCAAGCATTTCGCGGTCATTATCCGGGTGTGGAGCTGCTTCTCTTTGAAGGAAGCTATGCGGAGGTGGAAGCCTGGATCAAGGCCGGCGTCGTTGACCTTGGGTTTCTGGCTGATCCAAGCGATGACGTAGACAGCGTGCAGTTGCTTCGCGATCCTTATGTCGCGGTCCTCCCCGCCCTTCATCCGTTGCGGGAGCTCGACATCATCTCCATCGAGCAGCTTGCCCACGAACCCTTTCTCTCGCTGAAGTCTGGATGCGAACGTCTTGTCATGCATGCTTTTCAAGAGAGAGGCGTCAGCCTGAATAAGCAGTTCGAGGTGGCCGAGAATTCGACCATTCTCTCCATGGTCGAGGCCGGTATCGGCGTGTCCGTCGTTCCTTCCATGATTGTGCCGGCCGTGCCAGCCAATATCGCGGTCAGACCGCTGAACCCGCCTCTCCATCGCATAATCGGACTAGCTGTCCGCTCGCAGCACGAGGTCTCGCCGGCCGTAGCCGCCTTTATTCAAGAGGCGAGAAAGCATCTGGCGTAGCGACGGGTTCACCGCAGATATATTCCGCAATTCCCCTTCGTTAAATGACAAGAGGAGCAGCCGAAGTGTTGATGGCAGACTGCTCCTTCGCAAATCCGAAAAAAATTGGATTTGTATGCTTAATGAGAACTAAGCTTAATCGGAATCGATATATCCACATCAACGGGATCGTCGAACCGGACGATGTCCAGCTTGTAGCTGCTTTGCTCAGGCGCCGGCACCCTAATCTCGTATGCGCTCTCGTCATCCGACGGCGCTTCCGTCAGATTCGGCCTAAAGAATCCGAGATGACCGAAGCTTACGTTTGTAAGGGGGACATAAAACTTGTATTCCGGCCGATCCGGCTTCCGGTCCGCCTCGGAGCGCTGGAAATCCTTCCAGTAGTCCGAAGCCATAAGCAAGGTTCCGCCGCTTATCCCCGGTTCGATGCCGGGCTCGTCGACATAAAAAGGCAGCTGCTTGCGGTCTCTCTCAAGCTTCAGCACTAGGCAGCCCTCCTCATAACGTGCACCAAGAATCTTCAGCGGCTCTCCTCGGTAGTCGATCGTTTGCGGGAATGGTCCTTTCATCGAAACCTCGATGGAGCCCGCTATCGGTCCGCTCACCCACACTTTTTGAACATGCAGCGTCAATTCCTTGAAATCGTCAAAATAAACCGATGGGACGAAGATGAGGTCGTCTTTTCCATCCCAGCCCTCGTTAATCTCGTTAACGGGATAACGGTTCCCGTTCTCATCCGTTAAATAAGGGAGTTCCTCCTCGTACGATCTCGTCTGAGATTGAAAGGCTACGCGCCCCGCCGATTCGATATCGAGGCCGGATGTCAGAAAATACGGCCGTCCCGCCTGCTGCTTCACAGCTGTATCCACTACCGCGGTCATGCGCATCGGATCGATCGTAAAGGATTGGAGCGTCGAAGCCGCGATATCGGAATCCGCTCGCTCCAATCCCAAACCGGCATGTACGGCAGCAGCCTTTTCCTTCAGCACGTCCCTTGCTTTGAACGGAACCGCAAGCTCCAGAATCGACTTCACCGTCGGTTCGGTCCTGCCGTATTCGCCCTGTCCGATCTCAAAGGTAAGCCGCGACGGATTGCTTGCAAGGAAAGCGTCCACTTCGTCTTGCCCCAGATTCAACTGTTCTTGAATGACGCGATACACCTTGCCCGTCTCTTCATCCCTTTCTGTCCGTTCGCTTCCCCTTCCGGCTTTCAAACCAAAATCCTTGCTGCGAATTTGAATGAGCGGCTTACCGGGTTCGTTCAGTTTGCCAGCATCCTCCCATGCCTGAATTTCATCGCTCGTGACCGAAGCCGTATAGATCAGCGAACCCTCGAACAAGTATAGATTGTCGAGCGTTATCGCAAAATCGCCTTGCGTCGCCGTCACTGGCTTCATGGGCTCATATCCGCGCTGCTGCGCGTGGTTTAAACCGGCGAAAGCGCCCCACTGCTTCAACTGCCCGGCTACGATGCGAAATCCAGGGATCCTCTCGGCGAACGTCGCGACCGGCGGCAACGCCATCAGCAGCACGCTGACCCCGATAATCGATGCGATGCAGGCAGCCGTAGCAGTACGCAACCTTCTCCTGCGCATTCGCGCTCGCGCGGCTTGCTTGATGGTATCCGAAATCCGATCGTCCAGCTCGACTGGCACCGGGATTTGCTTGAGGCTAAGATGCAGCTCGTTTGATTCCGTATGGTCGTTCACCCTTATCCCTCCCTCGGCTCAAAGGCTACCTTTAATTTCTTGATCGTGCCGTACAGTTTCGTCTTGACCGTCCCTGAAGGAAGATTCGTCATCGTGGCGATCTCCTCGAACGTAAACCCGGCGTAATACTTGAGATGAATCAGCATTCGTTCAAGTGGCAGCAGTCTGCCGAGCTGCTGCTCCAAATCGAGATGATCCTCTAGCGGCGAAGAAGCAGCCTGCAGACCGGCGCCCGGCTCCTCCATGACCTGCTCTCGCCGACGATTTCGCAGCAGGAGATGGCATTCATTGATCACGATGCGGATAAACCATGTCTTGAAATATTCCGTCCGCTTCAGCTTACGAATGCCGGTTAATGCTTTCTCCACGGCGCTGCATACCGCATCCATGCTCGACGGTTCGTCCCGCAAGTACGACCAGGCGATACGGTAGGCGTCATCCTTTAGGGCAGCGATCGCCTCGGCGAAGCTGTCCAGATCCCCGCGCCTGGCTTTGTCGATCAATCCGTCGGTTATCATCGCGCTGCTCCTCCTTTTCCCAGATTAGATACATGAGCGGGCGAAAAAGTTTGAACACCCGAAATTTAATAGCAAAGAAAAAAGACAGTCTGCCTCATTCGACACCCTGCAGAAGCAAGGATATCAAGTGCAGAGCTGTCTTTAGTTATTTTCTGCCCGCGCTAAAAGTTCACGTTCACGCTCATGGGCTCCCGTGAGCTGACGCCACCAAGGGTACCCGCCTTCCGGCTGGCTGAGCCGTCGTTCTTCACCACATAAACCTCGTTGCCGAACGTATAAGAGACATACTCGCCTACCGTCTTCACGTTCAAGATGCGCACCCATCCATAATTAAAATCCAGCGCGGCCTTTGCCAGCTGCCGATTCGCCCCCGTCACCGGGTCCACTTGAATGAGCCATTGGGTCGAACCCCCAAGCTGCTGATCCTCCTCGGTGACAAAGATGCGACCGTTGTCTCCCGCGAAAATACCAGCGCCCGGGTTCGTCAGCTTGAGCACCCCTCTCTGGCTATAGCCGTCTAGCGTCATCTTCCGCAGTGATTGCGTTTTATTATCGATGAAATAGATGGAGTTCTGAACCAGTATGGCTTCCGCGACATCAGCTTCCCGGGATAGCTTCGTCTTCTTGGTGCCGTCCGTCGACATCCGATAGAGCGAATGGCGGTTATTCTCATAATGGGTGTAGTAAATCCAATTGTCCGCGCCGAACTTCAGAAAAGCGTCGTTGCCGGAGATCTTCGTCTTCTTGCCGTCCTGGAGTTTGTAAATCGCGTAGCCTTTGTCGTCGTAATCCGTAAACCAGATGACGCCACCCCGGATATAAACCGCGTCCTTCGTCAGACGGCCTTTCCCGAGAACTTTCTGGCTCGCGCTATCGTCGTTTGCGATCCGAACGATGCTGCCTTTCGTGTTGTAATACTGGTCGCCATCCTGTGCCAGGATGAATTCCATTTGCGAATCCGAGTTGAACTGGAGCTTCTTCGCAATCTCGCCATCGGCCGATACTTTATACAAGCGTTCATAATTGACCGAGAAATTGTCTTCCGAAATGTAGAAATATTCGCCATCCTCGTCGACTGCATGTACCAGCCCCGGACCGACCGAATCGCTAAAGGATTGCTGAGCGCTAGTTCCGTCCCCATACACATAGATAAGGTCCTCTCCGCCGCTGAAGACGACGCGCGGCTTCAGTACGTTCGAAAGTTCGGCCAGCTCGTTCTCGGCAATCGTGGTCGCCTCTTGGCTGATGACGATGATCCCGTTCTTGTAATACAGCTGCTGGTGCAGCAAATCTTCCACCACGTGCCGAAGCGGTAGGAACGTAATGCCCTGCCTCGTCTGACTCGGCACATTCATCGTTATCGTCCGGTCATTGATGCGAAGCGTGCGTTCGCCGACCCGCATCGTGGCGGTCTCGGTGCCCGCCTGCAGCTTGATTTCTTGAGTCTGTGGCGTCCACGTCAGCTTCGCGCCCAGCTTCTCGGATATGAACCGCAGCGGGACGAGCGTCGTCCCTTGGTCCACGAAAGGCGCGGCGGCTTGGCCGCTATCGCCAATGCGGCCCAGTTTCCCGTTCACGTAAACTTTCGAACTGCCTACGCTAAGGATGATGGCCTCATGTAATACGGGGGTAATGGCTTCGGCTGCCACGGCGGGATACGCGGCGCCAAAACTGCTTGTCATCAGCGCTGCCGTCAAAAGTAGTTTCTTTAGCATGGATGATCCTCCTCATTGGGGGGTACTCGATCACGATCGATGTACGATTTCCTGAAGCTCAACCAAGTCATCGATGACGAGATCGGCTTGAGCCAGCTCCGCCGGTTGCGCGAAATCAAAATTACATCCGATCGCAACTAGCCCGTTATCTTTGGCAGCATGGATATCCGAAAGGCGGTCCCCGACGACTGCCCCTTCCGTAATACCGTACTTCTCCACAATCGACTTGACCAGATCGGATTTATGCAACGATTCAATCTGCTGGATACTAAACGTCTCCGTCACCCAACGATCCAACCGATAGTGACTTACAATGGTATTCAAATATTCGGTCAACCCGTTGCTTGCTATGTATATGGAGCAATCATTCTCGATTAAATAGCGGAAAACGTCCTCCACGTGAGGGTACAAAGCTCCTTTTCCATCTCGTATGTTGTCAATTAATCGTTCCAAGAAATATTGATCCGCTCGTTCTCGAATTTCAGCCGAATGGTCGGGCAACAGCGTCTCCCATACTTTCGGCAGCGGTACGCCCATAATTTTGCGATACTGATCGATTGGCGTAGGCGCCTCTTCCTCCCATTGCTTTTGCGCTCTCAAATGATTGAACAAATCTTCAAGGGATAGCTATAAAATTTTATCGGTTTGAAAAAGCGTCCCGTCCATATCAAAGATGAATGACTGAATCATTGGTTGTCCCCCTACGATCTCCAGAAATAAATAAAAGCTTACTTTATCTTACTCAGATCAACCATTCCTGTAAATGTGTGGGGGTTAACTAACTGAAGGTTAATCTACAATTTATAATAGATATAACATAACTAAACATCACTAATTATATCAAAACACTACTAAACCATATTTGGATATGTTACTATAGTTGACATATTGTACATTCATGTATCTGGGGGCGTTGAAGATGAAGAACGGGATCCTTCCTCTAGCTGCCGTGCTCGCTGTCACAACTTTATCGGTGCCGACACAACCGGCTCACGCAGCCAAGAAGACGGAGCTGATTATTTCTGCTGCAGCCAGTCTGAAAGACAGTCTCGAGGAGCTCGAGAAACTTTATGAGAAGAAACATACGGACATTGATCTAACGTTCAACTATGGTTCTTCCGGCACGCTTCAGAAACAGATCGAGCAAGGAGCTCCCGCCGATGTGTTTTTCTCCGCGGGCCAAAAGCAAATGGATGCGCTTGTGAAGCAAGATTTGATCAAGGATAGCAAGAACATTTTGAATAACGATCTGGTCATGGTCATTCCCTCCGATTCCAAGCGCGCCTTCACAACGGTCAAAGAATTAACCGCCAAGGATATCAAGAAAGTCGCGGTAGGCCAACCGGAATCCGTGCCGGCCGGTCAATACGCGAAAGAAACGTTGACCGCGCGCAACGTGTGGGATACGCTTAAGGATAAACTCGTCTATGCGAAGGATGTGCGCCAGGTTCTGACTTATGTCGAAACCGGCAACGTCGATGCGGGATTCGTCTACAAGACGGATGCGCTCACGTCCGATAAAGTGAAGATCGCCATCAACATTCTTCCTAGCGTTCATGCGCCGATCGTCTACCCTGCCGGCGTATTGAAGGAATCGGAACACGCAGCCGAGGCAACCGAATTCTATCAATACCTTCAATCCCAAGAAGCCGACACGGTCTTCAAAAAGTACGGTTTCGCCCTGCGTTAATCTCCATGAGTCAGGAATGATCGCTTGGACTGGACAACATTTTTCGAACCGATCTGGCTTTCCGTGCAGATCTCCATCGCGGCCAGCATTATCGTCTTTATTTGTTCGTTAGCGGTAGCCTATAAGATGTCGCGAACGCGCTTTGTCGGCAAAAGCATCGTGGAGACGATCCTGCTCTTGCCGCTCGTCTTGCCGCCTACCGTCGTCGGCTTTATCCTGCTCGTCTTGCTCGGCCGGCGCAGCTGGATTGGCCAAACCTACGAGGCTATTTTCAACGGGCCTATACTGTTCACTTGGGGTGCTGCGGCGATTGCGGCAGTGGTAGTCGCCTTCCCGCTTGCCTATCGCTCCATGAAAGCCGGCTTCGACAGCATCGATATCGACCTCGAGGATTCCGCCCGGGCTATCGGAGCCAACGATTGGCAGGTATTCCGGTTCATCTCGATCCCATTGGCCAGCCGCTCGCTTACCTCTGCCTATATTCTTAGCTTTTGCCGGGGATTAGGCGAGTTCGGCGCGACGCTTATGATTGCAGGCAACATTCCAGGCAGAACACAGACGATCCCCACGGCTATCTATGTAGCCGCGGATGGCGGAAGCATGCAGATGGCCTGGGCTTGGTCCGGCGTCATGCTGTTGTTATCGTTCGTCATGCTGCTGCTCTCCAACCGAATGACAAGAGATTCCTAATCGAACAGCCCTTTCTCGTCCGCATGCTGCCGGACGGCGAAAGGGCTTTTTGACTGCCTATAAGCGTTTACATTTGGAAGTGTGCTACAATGGAGTGACCTGAATCGATCGTTACCAGCAGCAAGGAGGACTCGGATGACAAGCGAAATATCCTACACGACCGAAGAAATCGCCAAACTTTTGAAAATATCGAAGCTGACCGTCTATGATCTGATCAAAAAAGGAGAGCTGCCCTCCTACCGGGTCGGCAAACAAATGCGCGTGGACGCCTCCGATCTCGAAGCCTACAAACAGCGGGCAAAGGGTCATCATAGAACCGATCTGAGTGCCGCAACCGCTCATGCTGCCCCCGCGAACCGACAAGCGGCGGGTATTAGCGCGTCTACGATTGTGATCACCGGACAAGATATCAGTCTGGATATTCTGTCCAAACATATCGAGCGACATATCCCCGGTTACCGCCCGCTGCGCGCGTATGTCGGCAGCATGGATAGTCTGGTCTCGATGTACCGCGGGGAATCCGATATCGTGAGCACGCATCTTCTGGATGGGGACACCGGAGAGTATAACCTCCCCTATATCCGCAAGTTATTCGTGGGCTCTTCTTATATGGTCGTGAATCTGTTAGCCCGCCATGCAGGCTTCTATGTGCAACAAGGCAATCCGCTCCGTATTCAATCGTGGGAGGACGTAAGTCGGCCTGGAGTTCGCCTTGTCAATCGGGAACGAGGTTCCGGCGCTCGCGTTCTGCTGGACGAGCAGCTCCGATTGCGCGGAATCGCACCGCATCAGCTCGATGGATATGCTAACGAACAAACTAACCATCTCGGCGTTGCCTCTCAAGTGGCTATGGGTGAAGCGGACGTTGGCGTGGGGATCGAGAAGGCCGCCTCCATCGTCGGCCAGGTCGACTTCATTCCGCTCATCCAGGAGCGCTATGATCTCGTTGTGATGAAGAATAACGAGACGCTGGCTTGGCTTCCGGCATTTTTGAATATATTACGCTCCGAAGCGTTCAAGAAAGAGCTTCAGGCCATCTCGGGATATGACCTGTCGCGTACCGGAGAAATTTTATTCGAGACATAGGGCAGGCGGATTTCAAAGCTACGGCAGCCGAACGCATTGAGGGAGATCTTCCAATCGCTCAAAGGTCAGCTTCCCTTTCTCCTTCGCAATGCGCACCATCTCATCTGCGCCTGCGGATGGGCCGCCAACTCGTAATACAGCATCGCAATGCGCGAGCAGTCTTTCGGAGGACGGATGAAATATACGGGTAAACGTCTCGTCTCCGATTGACGTTGAACCTGCCGTAGCGATTAAGGGGAGCGCATACCATTCTCCCAGAACCGGCATATGTCCGGTTTCATAGACCTGCAGTGCAATTTCATTCATGAATCGAACGTTCTGATCGATTCTCTCATGGTCGTCGCCGGTACCCGACCGATAAGGCCCTGCTACAAGAATATGCAGCGGTTTATCGGCGGTTCTGCGGCGAGACGCTCCCTCAAGAAGTCCGTGAAGCGCTGCATATTGGAGCAGCATCACGGTCTTGCCGTCCCGAATCTCCCCGGTCCGGATCATCTCAAGCGCTTCAAGGAAGGGAAGCTCCAACACTTCGATATTTTCCTGCTCTTCTTCGAGTCCCCCTCCCTTGCTTGCGGCCATTGTATCGTCGTACTCGCCGACATAGAAATGAATGAGCTCCGTGACGGAACCTGGGGACATATAGGCTTCGCCGATTTTTTGAACCTCCCGGAGCTTGTACCCCGTCTCTTCCTCCGTCTCGCGAATAATGCTGGCATCCGGCGACTCTTGATCGAGCAAGCCTGCGCAGGTTTCGATCAGCATGCCAGTGGCGTTGTGATTTTTATAGGTAGGCATCCGAAATTGGCGGGTCAACACAACCGTTTGCTTCTCCCGGTTATACAGAAGGATGGTCGCGCCATTGCCGCGGTCGTACACTTCGCGCGACTGCGCCTCCCATTCCCCATTCTCCTTCTGATACTCGAAGGTGACCTTCTTCAGCACATACCAATTGTCCGATAACAGCTCCTCGGTAATGTTACGGAGCCTTGGTTGATTCTTCTCCATTCGAATTCTTCCTCCCTATATACATGCCGTTCTCTTTGGTCACCCATATTGGGCCTTGACGTTCCAGAATGTTCTCGATGTAGACGCGAAATCGTTCCCGTTCCTTACTTTGCAAGATCGACCGTGCATTCATAGGCGTGGAAGTCATGTAATCGATCAACGGCTCTGCCTCGGTGATGAGTAAACGATCCTCATACAAGCAAGATCTCAACTCCTGGAAGTAAGGCAAGAGCAGCTCAGGCGCATTGTCTAGATTGAATCGCTCGATGACCCGGTCCAGCACTTCCATGTCGGGATCGAATGAGGCACCCAGCTGCTCCACCTCCTGCAGATGTCGCAGGCTCATCGTCGTGGTATACAATTCACCGCCATGCTTCAGCACACGGTAGAGTTCATGGATGGCCCGTGGAATGTCCGGCACATGATACAGCATGTTATTCGCGATCACCTTATCGAACATCTCATCATGGAAAGGAATATCCTGAACATCCATCTGGATGAATTTGAACTGAGGTTGGCCTTTGAGCCGGTTCCGCGCTTCCTCCAGCATGCCCATGGATTGATCGGTCAACGTAATGCGCCAGCTCGGCGGAATACGGTCGATATTGCGCAGCCACAAGGAACCGTCGCCACAGCCGACCTCCAGCAGATGTATTCCCTGCTCTTCGCCCAATTGATCCAATACCCAGTTGTGCCATCCCTGCGGATTCGTACTAAATCGATCATAGAGATGGATGCGGGTTTGCAGCCGAGCGGCGCTTCGATACTGCTCTCCCCACCCTTGCTCGATCTGTACGGCTTGAATAATCCGTGCGAGCTGTGACCAAGTCCCGCCGCCCACACCGTCGTCTACATCCAATGCTGTCCGGATCGCCTTGGCAACGTTCTCGGTATGAACCATTTTTTGACGCAAAATGTCCAATTGAGACAGAAGCGAATCGCGAATGGTCCGCTCCGTCTCTGCTTCAGCAGCCAGTAGACCTCTGATCTCGTCGAGCGAAAGACCGACATACTTTAAGGTTTGAATTTGCTGCAGCCGCCTTAGATCGTTCGTGTCATACCGCCTTGCTATTCCTGCTTGGTCCTTCGCCGGAATTAACAATCCGATCTGGTCGTAATATCTCAAGGTACGAAGCGTAAGGCCCGTCAATTTCGCAAGTTCTCCTGTCGTGAAATAGGTCGTTGCTTGCATCGTCCCCTCCTTCCAGCTTGAAAAGCTTCTTCGGGTTCCTAGTATAAAGGGTTACGTAACGTAACCTGCAAGCGGTTATTTTGAGATGGGTTGTACGTAATGGACTCCTGCAATCGTGCTTACCGTAGACAATACCACAAACAGCGCTTGGCTATCATCGTTGTATATAACAAAAAAAGCCGCAGCTAGGCGGCTTTTAAGCAATTATAATCTTGTTACCATTATACGACGGTCACATTCGACAAATTGGCTTCCATGCCTTTGAGCAGCGCGAAGGTTAGTTTATCCATCGTCGCGCCGTCGAAGTCGATGGTCTTGATCGCACGGTAATACTTCTTCGAGAAGATCGACATCGACTGGAAGGATACGTTCTTGAGCGTAGCGCCCTTGAATGACACGCCTTGCAATCCCGATTTGTCAAACTTGACGCCGATGAACGTCTGTCCGTCGAAATTCTGCCCGCTTAGGTCGGAATAGGTGAAGTCCACGCCATCGAATATGCAACCTTCAAAGCTGACTTTTCTAAGATCGGTCGTCGTGAATGTCGCGTCGGTTAGTCGTGCACCCGTGAATTGGGCTCCCTCAAGGCCTGCCGCGCTGAAGTTAGTGCGTACCAGTATCGCCTTCTTGAAGCTTGCCTTCGTCAGGTCCAGAGCCGATAGGCTGCAGTCCGTCAGATTCGCGCCGTCGAAGATCGCTTCGCGCACATCGCTGCCCTTGAACGAACTGCCGGTCAGATCGGCGCCGGAGAAGTCGGAGCCGCGCAGCGCGCTGCCGTTGAACTGTCCTTTGTGGGCTGTCACGCCCGCGAAGTCGCTCTGTGCCAGGTTGCTCCCGCTAAAGTTGGTCACGACTTGCCGTTCCAGCGACCGGGAGAGGTTGGCGACCTCCAGAATCGTTTGCTCGATATCGCCGATGCTTTCGACCGTCAGCTGGAACGCCGTCTCATCGTCCTTGCCCTCGGCACGGAGTTCAAGATACCGCTCCTGTAGATCGGAGAGCAGGTCGGCCTTTAATTCGGTGACGCTCTTCACCCCGTCGTATGGCGTGAACATACGGTTCAGATAGTCCGACAATCTTTGATTCATCATCGCAAACCTCCCCTTATAGTAGGTTTTCTAGCACGCGCTTGGCATACTCCCAGTTGCTCTTGTTGCGGGTGTATGTATCCTTGCCCTTGGCGGTAATCCGAAAATACTTGCGCCGTCCGCCCTGGGATTCATCGCCCCAATACCACTCGATGTCGCCGTCCGCTTCAAGCCGCCGGAAGCTGGAGTACATCGTCGCTTCCTTCAATTCATACTCGCCGCCCGAGCGCTCGGCAATGAGTTTGACAATCTCATAACCGTAGCGATCGGCTTCGGACAAGAGCCGTAACACCATTGTATCCGTATGTCCGCGAAGCAGGTCGGATGTGATCTTGTTCTCGCTCATGTCGTCACCTCCATAGTTGTATAGTACGACTCGGTACTGTGACTGTCAAGGTAATACTCTCGACGAAACACTTTGACTGGCATCTAATAGGCATATGTAACCCATACTTTGCATCCCCCTCATACTAATGGGCATCGTCCTCTTTTAACAAGAATTCACTTCCCTTGCCCCACATAAACCAAAAAAATGACAGCTGCTCTTATTGAGCGACTGTCATGGATAGATTGAAGGCATCATAAATCAAGGCCATTTCTCGTCTAGCTTCTATTTGCTAGCAATAACTTGATCAAGAAAACGATCGGCGTCACGATTAAACTTCCACACTACACCAAACTTATCGACCAACATGCCGAAGCAGGAAGACCAAGGCATTTCGGATAAGGGCATGATCACATACCCACCTTCGGACAAATTAGAGAAGTAATTGCCCAGTGTCTGTTTATCATCCATAACGATGCTAATCAGTATGTTGTTCCCTGTCACCAACTCGCCTGTTACACGCTTCATCGAAGGTAGAATGTCCGACATCATGATTTTCCCGCCAGCGAATTCGATGGAACACTCCATGATCATGTTCAATTCATTCTCTGGCAATGGGTAGTTCGGATCTTGCGGAAAATCGCTGAATTTTACCTTCTTCACCTCGCTTGCTTGTAACGCCTCCGAATAAAATTCAATTGCTTGTTCTGCGATTCCATCCCAATTTAAATATGCAACTGCTGCCATAAAGTAATTCCTCCTTCTTGTGATAAATGAAGTATAATGTATAATCGGTGACATCTTATTGTCACCTTTTAAAACAAAGCACAAAAAAAGGGGAACTTATGGAGAAGGTTGAGCGATTAATATCGATCATTATGATCTTGCTGAAAAAAGATATCGTGACAACAACAGAATTCGCCCAATTATTCAATGTGTCCAAACGAACGATTCTTCGGGATATGGAAACATTGAGTTTATCGAACATTCCGATCTACGCGATCCATGGCATGAATGGCGGCTACGGCATTATGGATGAATACAAGGTGGATAAACGGCTTTTGAGCAGCTCCGACTTGGAGAATATATTGACTGCGCTCGGAGGGTTGGAACAAATTCTAGTTAGCGAAGAAGTTGAAGTGACCCTCAGAAAAATAGAGGCCATGGTGAGCCCCTTGTCTCCAAAAGGTCCAATCCAACTGTCATTTTATGAATGGGAAGGACGGTCGGAGGTTCTTCAAATCTTGAGAATCTGCCAACAATCGATCTTAAAGAGAAGGTTAGTTTCATTCGATTATATCGATCGGAATGGGAGCATGACGAATAGAATCGTCGAGCCCTATCAACTTCATTTTAGTGAATCGAGCTGGTACTTGAAGGGATTCTGCTTACAGCGTCAGCGATATCGAACATTTAAATTATCCAGGATCGATCATCTTCTAATGGATGACAGCACCTTTAACCCTAGAGATGATGGACTAGAGCAAGAGCACGAAACAGGTTATCAACCTCAACTCGTCACGATTAAGGCGTTGATTTCGCCTATCATAGCCGATCACTTCATTGAGCGGCACGGTCGGAAGAGTATTGAACCCTATAGTGCTGACTATTTCTTAGCGACCGTCCATGTTCCACAGAACAGTATTGGCTTTCAATTCTTAGCGAGCTTCGGGACAAATCTGGAAATCGTAGATCCGAAAGCCTACGTTGAAGATTTTCGGGATTATTTGAATCAAATGGTCGAGAAGTATACCCGTTAACGTAGTAAAGCTGCCATCGCGGCAGCTTTCCGTTAGTTACCCTAGCACAGGTGCCAAAGCCGCCGCCACAACCACCAAGACTTCCCGCGCCATGGCTTCCGCCGTTTTATTATGCGGTTGTCTACTCCACTCGAACGCTGCCCCGAATATGCCCCAGCTTGCAATGAGGGCTGTAGTCTCCACCGTTTCTCTTGAAACAGATGAGTCCGTTTGTTTGCTTAACCAGGCTAATAGTTGGTCATACAATTCCTTTTGCATCGCAATCTCAAACAACGGTTCAAACTGACGGTCTCCTACCGTCATATACTGGCGAGTACGGACAAGAAAATCGAAAACGATTAAAATAAGCGCTCGCAGGCTCCCCATATCGGATAAAGCAGCATCTGGCAGCTCATTCATCAGCTTTCTCTGAAATTTCTCTCTCATCCAGCACTCAAGAAATGCATACTTATCTTCAAAATGCGCATAGAACGTAGCCCGATTTACGGTCGCGTGAGCCGTAATATCCTGTACGGTAATGGAATGGATATTTCTCCTTTGTTCAAGCAGCTCCATAAAAGCTTGCATCAACAGTTGGCGTGTCCGTTTTACCCGAGGATCTTTCGCATTGGTCGGCATATTATTGTTCTCACCTCAAAAATTGAATAATCAACACATAGGTACTTATGTTGTCTAAGCTACGAAAGCGTGTGATTGCTGGTTGTGCAGCTTAAGTCGCTATCATAAGATTATCACTGACAGCGTAGTTTAAACAACACTGTTGGTTTTTAGTAATAACAGAAAGGATGAATGGTATGATCGTTATCACCACTCCCACTGGTCAGATTGGACACCAAGTCCTCGACAGCGTCATCGATAGCGGGGAGGCTATCCGCGTAATTGCGCGGGATCCTTCCCGATTGTCGCAGCGCGTGCGCGAGCATGTAGAAGTCTTTCAAGGATCACACAATGACTTCAATGTCCTAACGGAGGCGTTCGCAGGTGCAGACAGCGTGCTCTGGTTGGTACCTCCGAACCCTAGAGTCGAGAATACCAGGGATTATTATGTGGAATTCACCCGGCCAGCTTGTCAAGCAATTAAGCGTCACGGCGTGAAACGAGTTGTAGGCGTGTCCAGCATGGGGCGTGAGTTCGGCCGTAACGCCGGGCTATTATCGGCGGCTTTTGAGATGGACGGCCTACTAGAAAGCTCGGGCGTGAGTTACCGATCGTTGCGCATGCCGTACTTTTTAGAAAATTTGCTTCTCCAACTCAAGACAATCAAAAACCAAGGGATGTTACTTATGCCCAACACCGGAGAACGCAAGCTCGTTACCTGCGCCACCCGAGATATCGCCACCGTGGCTGCCAAGCTTTTGCTCGATAAATCCTGGAGCGGCCAAGACAGCGTCCCGGTGTTTGGTCCCGATTCTTTGTCACCACATGAAATGGCGCAGGTCATGTCTGAAGTGCTAGGCTGGTCTATCCGTTTTCAACAAGTCTCGCTAGCCGACTATAAAGCAACATTAACGCAATTCGGGACGGTGGCATGGGCACAGGACTATATGGATATGGTGCATGCCCAAAACGAGGGTATCTACGACATGGATTGGCAGCAGGCACAGCCTGCCGGCACAAGCTTTCGGCAATGGTGCGAAGAAGTGCTCAAGCCAGTAATTCTAGCTTAAACTCAGGTCTATTCTACGTTATCCGATCAGCTCCTGCGCAGAATCTCTCGGCTAACCGGGCACTCAGGCAAAAAAAGCCGCGATTACGCGACTTTTAGGTATATATGTTTTTGTCATCCGACACTTGCCTTCCCGCCGAATCCGAAGGTCTTCAAACGCGCGCAAGTTTCAACAACCAACAGGAGTTGCGGTCCAATGTGCGGGTATTTTTCGCTTTATTGATGACGGAGATGTTTAGAAAGATCCGGACGCCGTCTCCGGTCTTGTTGTTGAAGAGCACTTTGTTCGGCTGCAAATCACCGGAACCCCCACGAGCAATGAACGTTCCGGTTGAAGGCAATGCCTCCACCTTGAAGACGAATGCATCGTTGGACAACAAGAAGTTCAAACTTTTCAACACGAGCTTTTTTCCGTTAGGCACATCAATCACAATCGTCTGCACATCGATACTTTGTCCGGGCTTTAACTGAATCGGCTTACTCCCGCCGACAATTCCGTTTAGTTGAAGCATACCTACACCTCCAGATCGAATATACGACAGTATATGTCACGCGCATCGGACAAGATTGGATGATTATCCAATGCGTTCGCCAATTTGATGTCAGAATACTATCTATCAATCATGTTGTATCCACGCCGAACAGCAGCCGATCGCGGATCGGCTGCTGTCGTGGGTTCATTATGCTATCGTATTTCATTTAGCTGAACTTCTTGGTAAGCAGTATTTCCATTGGTTGTGAATCAAGTAGTAAGCATCCAGCATCTCGATAACCTAGTTTTCTATAAAAGTGCTGAGCTCCTTCATCTGCCTGAGTGGATGTCATCATCATATTGAAGCCACTCAGTCTCATCTGCTCTTCCCAGAAGAGGACCGCTTGCATTCCCGCACCTTTGCCCCGATATGGTTCATCGATCCAAATCAAGTTCATAAAAGGCGTGTTGTCCCAAAAATATCCATACCTCATCCATCCAATCGTACTTTCGTCTTCATCGCGAAGCATGTATATTTCTTTTCCCATTATTTTCGACCCAATTAAACGCTCAACAATATGACGGTCTCGTTCTCGTATGTACTCATAGTCAGAGTCCGTTGCAAAAACGATCCTCATCTTTATTCCCCCTTGTTTCTATTTATTCGCTAATCGTATATTAACCGAACCTCATTCCACTCGGTCAATAAATAACATCTATATTCGAACGCTACCCCCGTCAGCATAATGCTTGCAGCCAGCCAAAAAGCAAAAAGACCAGATTGGAGCTCCGCTCCTCTGGCCCTTCTCTGCCAAAATGATAGCAATGGCTAGACTAGCCTCAGCCATCCTTCGTGCTAGTGCAATTGCGGATCATACGAGAGACAACCGGCGATCACTAGTCCGACGCTGACCGAGAGCAGCAGGATCATGATTCCGACCGCAATATTATTCTGATCGACCGCCTTCGTAATCGTCACCGGTACGCCGATCGCTCTGCCGAACAGCAGGGCTAATAATTCGGCGAGATAGAACAAGACAATGAGCGAGACGATGCCAATGATCCCCCACAACAGCATATCGGATAACGAGATCGAATTCTCGGCGGCCGCGCGAACGACGATCGCCAGTCCCGCTAGTCGACCGCCAAGCGACAGTCCCGCTGCGGCATTGCCGCTGAAGATCAGCCGGAATTCCTTGTTCTTCGTCGTGAGTTCAAAGAGAATCAAGCCGACGATCAGTATCGCGAATCCGAGCGCCGAATAAGAGATAAAATCCACGTATAAATTGTTCATGACCAGACATTCACCTTTGCTTTCCTATTTTTTCGCTAGACCTGCCGGCAAGAAATACGACAGATTATCGGTAATGGTATTCCCTGCGCGAAGGCCGATCGCCCCCGGCTTGCCGTCGATCAGGAAGCTGCCGATCATATAAGCCCCTTCGCGTTCTCCTTGCACGGTTCGGAACGAAACGGACGGCATATCGAGACAGCGTTGATAGACCGGCAGGTAATGCTCATAGCTAGCCTGCGGATCGGCGAGTTGAAGCTTCCCGTCGCCGTCGTAGATTTTGACCGAATTGCCTTCCCGCCCAAAAGACGGCTTCCTCACGTACCTCTCCATTCGTTCCAGGAACGGATCGGGTTCCAGATAGGTCGGCAAGAAGTGATCTCGGATCCAGCCATGCTCCTCTGCCGAGAAATACGCGCTGCCCTCTTCGTGAAGCCCCCAAATCACGGCCTGCACCGACTTCGCCTGCAGCAAGAACGCTGACAGCGGATTCAACATGGCCACCTTGCCGCCCCGTACCAACTCCAGCAGCCACAGTCCGATCGGACGCCCTTCCGCATCGGTATCCTCGATCATCTGCTCGATCGGATAGGTTTGCCGATACAGGACGTCAATTCGCACACCCTCCTCGTCAAACAAGCCTTCCCCTTGAATGATTTGCAGCTTATGAAGGGGAACGAACCGCGAGGGAAGTCCGGACAGCTCCTGCAGATATAACGCCGTATTCGCATCTTCGACGTTGTCCTCGTGCGCCGTGAATGCAATGACCGGTAACCCTTCCCCTTCAAGCGCCTCCCAGGCAGCGAATATCCTTCTTCTGACGGCAGCCGCCAGCTGCGCGTCCAGCCCGGCATTCGGGTCATGAAGTCCGAATTGTTCACAGACCAGACCGTTAACGTGATACAGCTCTTTAATGAAGGTTGGCGTATCCGCATTGATCTCCATGACCCGATACGTACTGCCCTCCGGGACCAAATCCAACCGGGCAATGACCGGGAGAGTCGAACCGGCGGCTTGAAGATACGGAACCGAGCTTGCAGGAAACCCAAGATCGAGCAGCGTCCGTCCGTCCACCGACTGGAGCAGTTCTGCGACTCTCCGATAAATATGACCGATTCGCGCCGTAGCTTCCCGAATGGCTTCGATCTCCTCGTCCTTCACGATATGGGCATCGAATAGAGAATACTCTTCGCCATAAAGATCCGCCCAATACCGGTCGAGCTGCCCATAAAACAGGCTTCGACGAGCGTCATGTCGCATGGCGTGTCAGCCTCCGCTGCTCGAGCTGCCCGATCCGAAGCCGGAACTGCTTTTGCTCTTGATATACTGGGCATGATAGCTTTGATAATCGCTGTTGCTCTTCAGGGAATTCTTGGTCTTATAGTACTTCCCGTTGTAATAATAAGAGCCATGGTGCGAGGAGGAAGAATCGTCGCATTCGTAGACGCCTTCCGAAGCATCGTAATCCCAATCCAGGCAGCTGCTGTCATTCGGCTTTGGCGGTTTCGCGTACCCCGTGCTGGAGCATCCTGCTGTGGTTGCGGCGAGCGCGGCACCGGAAATGCCCAACATCACCTTTTGTGTTAAACTGATTTTTGAAGACATCATGACCTCCAAGTTGATTTCTACTTCGCGTCTTCCATCTTCCAAGGCGCCGAATTGGCCAAAGAACAGGAGTGAGACGAATGCAATCCTTCACGTACTTCATCGACCGCGGCAATGGCAGGTACGATCCGTTCCTGTCTTACGAGATTGCGCCCGACGAACGCTATGCCCGGCAGCTGTGCACCTATCTCGTCGCCGGAGAACGGCAGTATAAGCTGCTTGCCAACGAGATGGACGGTGATGCCGAGATCCTGGTTATCGAGGAGATGGGCCCGAATGTGAGGTATCCGGACGAGAAGCATTACCGGGGCAAAGGCATATTCATCGAATTCCGCCATCCCAGCCGATCCGGCATGCTGCTAGCCGAGCTGCCCTGCGCGACCCACTTCGACGTCATTCGCTATCTGCTCAAGGACGTCGTCGATGTTACAGGCCAAGGGCAGATGTACACCACCTCCACCGAAGTGGATGAAGATCGTGGCTGCTACGTCATCTACGTCCGCGGTCTGCAAGAACCGGAGCTAGATTCGCACGCGTAAAGCGGCTGCGCGATCCATTTTCTAACAACTTTACCGATATTCATACGCACACCGGAAGCCAAAAGTTGCGGTGCCCGAAGTTGCAAATGCCGCGCCGCTGTTGTCAATACGCCTACTTGAACTTCTATCATCATGAAAACAAAAAAAGCTGCAGCTTCGCAGCTTCTAAGTATACAGGCTCTTGTCCCACGAGCGCACCATAATTATGCAAGCTCGATTCCAATTCCGCTTAACTCCGCCTTGCGCAGGAAGTACGCGGCAATCCCAATATCGAAGGCCGCGAGCCCCATTGGACTAAAAAATACGGTTTCGTCCGTTCCGTAGTCCGCGAGTCTGCCCCGGCATACGACGTCGGTGATCGTCAACACATCCGACTGCTTCAGGCCATGCTCGAGATGAAGCTGCTCAATATCGGTATTCTCCCGGCAGACCTCCTGCCAATCATCAACAACGACGGCGCGTACAGAACGAATGCTCTCCGGCTTATAATCCCGCAGCGAGATATTAAGCAGCAGTTTCCCGGCATCTGGAGTTTCATCGATATAGCGTGATTTAGACACCGTGCTGGTAATGAACACGTCCGACGCCCGGAATGGCGCTTGCCAGCTGGTTTCGACATCGATGAAGGGCCGTAGAGCGGGTTCGATCGTATCGGGATCAACCCCGTTTAAGTCAAACACCGTGATGCGCTCGAGCGCTGTACCGAGCACGTCCTTAGCCATTGCCGCATGCAGCCGGCCGATCGGCCCCCAGCCGACAATGCCGACCTTTCGAGCAGTATGCCCACGAACCGCCTGATAATGCCGCATCATCAACCCGCTGACCGCGGCGGTGCGTAAGCCGCTAAGCAGGCCGCCTTCGAAGCAGGCTGCCGGCTTGCCCGTAACAGGATCGTTCAAGATGACGATGCAATGCGCCCGCGGCAGCCCACGTTGATGGTTGCCGGGGAAGCTCGCAATCCATTTGATCCCCGACATGTCGACCTCCCCGCCGACGAAGGCCGGCATCGCGATGATCCGATTCGCTGGATCGCCGAACCGCAAATAAGGCTTGAGCGGCTGCGCAAAATCCCCAACATCGATCGTTCGAGCGACCTGCTCCACAACGTTGATCAGCTCGTTCCAATCGATCCCCAGCTCCTGGATATGCGCATCATTCACATATCGCATAGGCGAACACCTGCACTTGGATGCGTCGGACTCGTTCGTAATTCCTTCTCCACCCATTCGTCATCATAGACAGTCGATAGGTATCGCTCGCCGCTATCCGGGAGAATCGCCGCACAGACCGAGCCCTCCGGTATCGAATCGGCCAGCTTGCGAATGGCCGCAACAATGCCACCGGAGGAGCCGCCGGAGAGGATCGCTTCGGAGCGGACGAGATCTCTGCAGCCCTGCACGCATTCCATATCGGTGACCGCCACGACATGATCGGCCATATCCGGCCTGTATTGGCCCGGAACGATGCCCGCCCCTAGCCCCGGCAGCCGTCTTTTCCCTTTCTCCCCGCCGAAAATAACGCTCCCGACTGCGTCAACCGCCACGATCTTCGTCTTCAGCCCCTTCTCCCGGATATATTCAATACAGCCTCGAACCGTACCGCATGAGCTGACCCCGCAAAATAAATAATCGAGCTGCGGAAGGGATGCTGCGATTTCCTTCATCGTCGTGTTGGCATGTGCCCGATAGTTGTCCGGGTTCGCGTACTGATTCGTCCAGTAGCTGCCGGGAATTTGCGCGAGCAGCTCATTCACCCTTCGAATGCGTGCCGGAAGGAACTCGCCCGTGTCTGGATCCGGTTCCGTGACGAGATCAATCTCGCCGTTATAACTGCGAATAATCGCCATATGCTGTTCGGTCGTTCGCGGATCGACGACACATATGAAGCGTAAGCCCAGATAACAGCAAATCTGCGCCAGGCTTATGCCCAAATTGCCGGAGCTCGATTCGATCACAACCGACTTCGCATGGACATCGCCCCGCCGGATGGCTTCTCGAATCATGTAGAGAGCCGGTCTGGCTTTAACGCTCCCTCCGGGATTCATAAACTCAAGCTTCGCGTAAACCTGAAATGGCAGACCGCTGTACAAACGCCGAAGCGGAAGTAATGGAGTCTCGCCTACGAATTGAAAGATGCCCTCCTCTGTATTCATCCCGACACGCCCCTATGCCTTATGGATCTTCTTCCCTTTGACCGTCTGACGGTGTACCGTATCATCGAAGGAGTCTGCGACCACCCGGATTTCCCGCAGAATGCCACCCTCGATCATGATGCCGATCTCGGGGATGCTGCCCGCGATTTCCCGCTTAATCGCTTCCAACACATCAGGCGCGGTCGTCTCGCCCAAAATATGCACCGTCAGCGCATTGTCTTTCGCCACCACCCGGATGGCAGCATCGCGAATGTGACGATAAACAGCGTCTTCAATATCGTAAACGCTTATTTTCTCCCCATGCTTCAGCTCGTTGCCGACTCGCTTCACAAGACTCTTGAAGCTTGCCCTGGTTGCGCCGTTCACGACGATGAATTGAAAATCACGGACAACGTCATAGGTTACGAAACGCACGGCCGGAAACAAGTCGCGTACGGTTGAGGTGAGGACAAGAATCCGCTCGTCGACTCCGAGCTCGGCCGCCTCTACGCCCGCTTCCTCCGCACGCAAGCCTTCCGCGATCAGCCCTTCCGTCAACACATATCTGCCAAGCTCATGATCATAGTGCGCAATGGTGCCAATCTCAATGGAGCCGTACGTATCCGTAATCTCGTCATGGCGAATGCCTAGACGCTCTGCGACGCGCTGCTGCCAGGCTGGCGGCGCCGCTTCGCCGACGAGAATAACTTTACGAATCCCATAGCTGCTCGGGTCCGGCGAAGCCATCAAGATCCGGTCCAGGATGGAGGGCATCGTATACAGCACCTCGGGACGGAAAGCGGCAAGCCGTTCCAGATGCTGCTCGATCGGCTGCTGGAAAGGAATCGACTCCACCTCCATGCCAAGCTGTCTGAACACAGCCTCTGCTGTTGCGGCTGCATGGCCTGTGCCCATATCCGCCATCGCTCTGGTCAGGCGAGAACCCGAGAGAATCGTTTGAACGACGTTTAATTTGATGGCTAAGTATCTCTCTTCATCCTCGTCGGAATAGTAAATGCTCTTCCTTCGTCCCGAGCTTGTTCCGCTCGTCTTATAGCAATACACATCCGTTCGTCCGGCGAATGGCTCATCCGCAGCATAATAATACTGCTCCAGCACTTCCGCCGTCATAAGCGGCAGCTCCTCTAGCCTGCACGCATGGGGGAGTCCACCAGCTTCTGCGGCTGGGGATATCAGCGATTCATACCAGGGGAACAGAAGCCTAGTTTGACGAAGTTTCTCTACCAGCACATGATCAGCATTCATATGGAGCCCCCGCTTTCAGTCGTTAATTCAAGCTATGAGCGTCAACCGTGGACGGTTCAATAAACGGGCATCCATAACGGTTCGTGGTCTAGGCGGACAACTATCACCACAAATACCCCGCATTCGTAAACTAGAGGAGTCCGTAGAAGTCATGAACGGGAGAGGAGCAATGGTCATGAAACGTAGACGTACGAAGCTTATTAACAAGCTCGTCAAAACTACAATCATAATGAAACACGGCGATCTAGCCCAGTATGTCCCCAGCACGGTGCCCATGTCGAGGAAGAGTCTTGCCAGTATGCTCAAGCAATACGGCATGGTGTATATCAAGCCGGCCGTCGGAGCGCTAGGCATTGGGGTCATGCGGGTCGAGCGGACACGAAACCAAGAATACCGTTATCAGAACGGCGAGGCGAAGTATGTCTTCCCTTCCTTCCCCTCCATGTACGCCTCCATTCGCCGCCAGGTCGGAACAAAGCCGTATCTTGTGCAAAGAGGCATCTATATGCTGAAGCACCTCGAGCGTCCGTTTGATTTTCGGGTTATGGTGCAGCGGAATCCGCGGGGCAAATGGGAGTGCACCGGCACAGTCGCGAGGCTCGCACACCCCAAAAAGGCCGTCACGAACGGCAGTCAAGGCGGAACGATCTATCCTTCTGCCCAGCTGCTCCAGAACGCGGCAGGCAAGAAAGAGGCGAGCCAGCTGATCAGGAGGATGGGTGACATCTCCATCCAAACCGCACGTCTGCTAAGCAAATCCGACCCCGCCCTGCACGTGTTCGGTCTTGATATTGCGATAGACCGGAGGCTGCGGCTCTGGATGCTGGAGGTCAACACCAATCCTGATCCTTGCCCGTTCACGAAGGTGCAGGATACCTCCATGCTCCGCAAAATTTTGCGGTATGCCAAAGCTCACGGACAAACGTATACCTTGCGTTGTATAAAAGCTCGTCGGGCTCCCACGCCTTAAGACGGTTAGAGAAAACAACAGCAAATAAGCCTATCGCGATCTGACGCGATCGCGATAGGCTACGTATCCGGGAATCCCCCGAATCAGTCGATCACATCAATCTACTAACCTTTACCTGCGAGCAGCTGCAGCTGCTCGAGTGTAACACGTTCCACGAATTTGCGGAACTTCTCTTTCCCTTTAGCATGGGTCTTATAATAATGGATAATGGCGGTTACGACGGGGACGAGACGGTCCTCCGTTAATCCGGTAAGGAGCTGCGTGGCGAAGGCGCTTTTCAATCCTTTCGGCTCTCCTCCAACGTATACGTCAAAGGTATCGCGCATTTTAACAACGGCGATATCTTTCAGCAGCGGCTCGCTTGTACCGAGCGCGCAACCTGCATATCCGATCTTTAGCGGCATGGGCGTTTCTATACCGGCAATCGCCTTATTCAGAGTTTGTGCCGCTTGCAGACTCGCTTCCTCGGCACCTTTGCAGAAATTGCAGGCGATTAGACTTTTCGTGGCGAACCCGGCAGGATATACTTCCAGGCCCTGTCGTTCAAGCTCTTCCTTGATCGCATCCCGCCGATCGGTCGATACGTCCGCGTAAAGCTGTTTGAACGTCGTCATCTCAATTTTCGCATCTACCCCGACGACGGTGCCGATTGTTGAAAGCTGCTCCGGCGTGAATAGACTGCCCCCTACTTGGATCGGAGCGTTTATTGCGAGTTTGGTTCGATCCCCCATGTTCCACCTCTCTCCTCTTCATCCTATCTGGGTTGTTATCTTTTAGATATCCCAAGCTGCTCCTTGATTGCGACCAAGTTCTCTGCAAATCCAACATACACTCTATCCCCTATAACAATCGTCGGAACAATTTGTTTACCCGTCAGACGGAGAACGTCTCTCGCATAATCTATGTTCTCTTCGCAATTGTACTCCGTATATGCGATGTGATTGTCCTGAAAGAATCGTTTCGCATAGTTACAATCACTGCAGGTCGGAATTGTATACAAATCAATCGTGAATGCCATCCCCAATCGCCTCCGCTTCTTGATTTACATGAAGTCGTATTCTAGATCTTCACATTGACACGCTGTAATCGCAACGCATTCAGGACAACAGACGCGGAGCTAAGCGCCATTGCCGCCCCTGCTAGCCAAGGGGCGATGAAGTCGACGATACCATCCGCATGCCCATCAAGGATTTGATGGCTTCGGAAGAACGCCCCTCGTCTTCCGATATACCCCATTCGGGTATATTCTTTGTTGGATTCATTTTATTATACCCCAGTGGGGTATGTCAACAAGAGAATGAGCCTAAACTGCAACGGCTCCTTTGTCGATCACCAGGTTGATCGACTGCGCCGTTAGAACAGCAAATAAGCCCGCCGCGATCGTTCGTCATCGCGACGGGCTTTGGTCCTTGCGTTTCAACCGTTGATCGTTAATTCCCGGCGCTCAAGCTTGCGCTGCCGATGTCCGAACAGACCAGCCAACGCGGCGGCAATCGCCATGAAGATCGCGCTGGAGGCCACGCCGAATTGCAAGCCGTACCGTTCGACCACCACGCCTCCGACAAGGGGACCGAATATTTGTCCAGCGGCAAAAACGGCAGTGGCTAGGCTAAGACATGACGCATAAGCGCGGTGAGGGACATGACGCCGAAGCAGCGCGGTCGTCATCAGCGGCGGGGTAATAAAGGAGACCAATCCAATCATGGCGGCACCGAGCACGGTGAACAACATATTGTTGGCGGTTACCCCGCATACGCCGATTGTCCCTAAGGTTAACCCCGATGCAAGCGTATACCCGCTTGGCCATCGGTCGATGGCTTTGCCTCCGATCCATCCGTTAAACAATCCCGCAAATCCGATTCCGGACCATATCAACCCGGCATAGAGGGACGGAATGCCTTTACTCACCAGATAGGGAATCAAATAGGTGAAATAGACGATGTATCCCGCGCCGAAGAAGAAGTATGAAGCGATAAGGAACAAGAGTTTCTTCGGATTCCACAGGAGACGATGCACAGGTTCGACTTCCTTCTCCTGCGGCTTCGATCCGTTCTGCGAGCATGCGAGTTCGTTCCCCCTTGTTCTCGAGACGAGTGCGAAACCGCACGCGGCCATGATACCGAATACGCCCATGATCGCCCAAGCATATCGCCATCCCTGCAAGTGTGAAGGATCGATGGTCAAGGGGGCGAACAGTCCCGTCGCGAGAATGCCGGCAGACCCGCCCAACCAGATAAGACCAGACGCCGCACCTCGCTCCGCCGGTCGAACGGCATCCAGTGCAATGGACAGAACGAACACGGTCGCGAAGGCCGACAACCACCCGATCGCGAACCGCCACAGCCCAAGCTCGATGACATGATCGCTAGTCGCCGAGCCGATCAACGTGATACCGAGCAATAGGCACGTGATCCAATTCATAATAACGGTGCGCGCAGGATACCGCGTGATCAAAGGAGGCAGACACAACGTCCCGACCAAATAACCGATAAAGTTGACCGTACCCAATATACCCAGCTGTCCGTAGCTTCCTCCGATCACCCTCTGTATCCCAGGCAAGAACATGCCGTAGGAAAGCCGGGAAAAACCGAGTATGACGACAAACAATAACGATGCCCATAGCGTAATCCAATTCATCGCGGATTTCGTGCCCATTGTCCCCATCTTCCCCCAAGCGCCTCTTAGCCGCTACCCTTCTTGGAAAACAATCTCTGCTTCAAAGCCCAGCTGTTCGCACAGCTTGTGAATACGGCGCATGTCCCGCATGCTCGTAACCCACTCGCAGCCCGAGGCTGCCGCCTCGTGAGCAGCCCATTGCAGCACGTACACCAGAGCATCCGCATGGGATTCCTTCGTAGCGAAATCTTCCAGCGCAAGCGTGCCAGCGCGGACCGAAGCGTGCGCGTATGCCCAATGCTGGCCGGCGAAACTGCGGGCGACGAAATGCGTCGGGCCATCGGATCGAACCCGATTGGAGAGTTCTTGCAGCCATTGGCCATAGGCGTCGGCCCCCTTCGGGGCTTCGGGGTTCCCCCATTCCAGCGAATCGGCGGCCAGCTTGCGCAGTTCATCTTCCCCGGCCACGCTCTTCCACTGCTCAAGATGGGATGAACCTTGGATCGTCGGTTTGAAGCGGACTTGCCAGCTGCGTTCGCCAGGCGAGATGCCCGCCGCATGAAGCAGCTCGGAGACGGGCACCATGGCAAGACCTTTAGCGTGGGCTTGGCGGACAAGCGATTTGACGGCCTGCGGCGTCTCTCTGGCGATTTCATTGGCATGGAACATCAAGATCGATCCGTTAACCAGCTTCGGATTGACCCGTTCGATCAGCTGCGCGCTAGGCGGCCCCGACCAGTCGACGGTATCCTCCCCTTCGACGACCACGTAGTTCCATTCCCGAAGCCAGGCCAAATTATCCTCCCGATAGGAAGCGTAAGGAAAACGCAGGAAGGTAGGCACCGGCCTTCCCGTCGCTTCTTGGTATGCGAGCTCCGCCAGCTGCAGCTCTTCGAAGAATACGGCTTTGGTCACGTCCGCCATTCGGCGGTGATGATAGGTATGCGTCGCGAGCTCATGACCCCTGGCCAGCATCTCCCTTGCTTTCGCGGGGTGCCGATCGAACCACTCGCCCGTCAGAAAAAACGTCCCGCGCGCGCCTCCCTGCTCCAAGGCATCCAGCCACGCGTCGATTGAAATCCGCATCGGACCGTCATCGAACGTAAAGGCACAGTGAGCAATCGCCGGATTGCCGCGCGAAATGACCAAAGCTGTCATCCTATCTCCCCCTTATTTGGTATCCTTCCGTCCTGATACCGTTGAACCTATTGTAGAATCATGGAAATGTTTTGTAAAATTGAATAATATGAATGAATGATTCGAATATCGCAAACAAAGGTGATGACAATGGATTTTCGCGCTTTAAAAACCTTCGAGGCCTGCGTGCGTCACGGACATTTTCTAAAAGCAGCCGAGGAACTCCAGTATGCGCCCTCTACGGTCACGCTTCAGATTCAGCGTCTCGAAACGGATCTAGGCGTTTCCTTGTTCGTGCGCGACGGCAAACGCGTCACCGTGACCGAAGCCGGCCGTTGGCTCCAACAGGAGGCTTCGATTCTGCTGAAATCGATCGGCGCCATGAGGCAGACCGTCGCGGATATTGCGTCGGGCAATAACGGCTCGGTGCGATTGGCCGCAATCGAGCCCGTCGCTAGCCAACAGCTGGCGTCCGTTATAGCCGACTTCTGCAACATCCGTCCGAACGTGGAGTTGACAATGGAAGTTGGCGGCAGCAGAGCGATCGCGGAGAAGGTGCGGGCGGGCGAACTGGAATTCGGAGTCTGCTCCGCCCCGCCGTCGAAACTCATGCTGGCGTTCGAGCCGCTGTTCGAAGAAAAATTGGGGGTCCTGTTGAACACGAATCACCCCTTGGCTGAGCGGGAGCATATCGCGGCGAGCGACCTGGCGGGGCTAACCGTACTCGTCAAAGAACCGACTTGCATCTATCGGGAGCTCTGGGATACGGCAATCGACTCAACGGTGCCCATAGAGCTCTCCTATATGGAGGTTGGGAGCTTCTTCGTCATTCAACACATGGTAAAGGCCGCCTTCGGCGTCGGAATTGTTCCGATGTACAGCGGGCTGGAGCAAGAAGGCGCCCTGGTTATCAAACCTTTGGCGGATTTAAACCCGTCGGTTGCGATTGGCCTCGCTTATAAAGACAAAAGCCTCCTAGGCAAGGCCGCGATTTTATTGATGGAAGCCATTCGAGCATCCGTGAACCCGGATCTGCGCGACCAAGCGATTAATTAAGACGCCTGCCGCCCGTTCATCGGCGCGGTCCAGTACTAGCGGCTCCCGCAATAGGAAGAACAGACCGCAAACGGCAAACGGCGCTGCAGGGATAAAACCCTGCAGCGCCGTTTTTTGTGTACGATTAGGGAGCTTGACTTCCTCCCGAATCGCCCCGGAGTATCGTCACATTACCGGCTGGTATACCATTCGGTCAGAATCTGACCTGCGCGCTTGCCGTACACGTCGAATCCTCGGTTCGTCTTGGCTTCCGAGAGCGGGTACAGGTTCACGCTCCAGTCCCACCAGAAGAACCCGCCGAACCATGGCTGATCCCAGAACACCTGCATGACGGAATGATAGAAACTGGCCTGCTCCTCTTCGGAGAACGGCAAGTCCCGGTGCTTGAAATCCCATGGCATCGTCGCGCAGCCATGCGCGCTGCGGCAACCGATCTCCATGAAGACGACCGGCTTGTTGAACCTCCGATGCAGCCGCTCCATCTTGTCCCGCACCGGAAGCCAGTTGGCGATCATGTTCTCTTCCGTATCGCCTGGCACGCTGCCGACCGGATAGTAAGCGCTCGTGCCGATGAAATCGACCAGATCGAACCAAGCCACGCCCTCTTCGCTGCCATGGTTGGCGTTATAGATTAGCGGTCCCGCGTATACCTCCCGCACGCGGGCGATCGTCTTCGTCCATCTGGCCGTCTGCGACTCGGTCTTGACCATCTCGCAGCCGACGCAGAACATCTCGCAGCCCAGCTCCTCTGCCAGCTCCGCGTAATGGACCAGAAAATTCGTGTAGGATTCGAACCAGCGATCCCAGTAGGAAGGACTCTCGTTCTCCTCTTCCGGAAACCCGATATGAGCTCGCCATAAGCCGTCCCGTGAATTGACGACAGGCTTCAGGCATATTTTCAGCCCATTGCGCCTTGCTTCGCGCACGGCGGCTTCGATGTCGCGATCCGTTACCGTATAGCCGTAGTCGAATGGAATCTGCATCGAATGTACCGTATCCTGCCACGTCCAGAAGGACAACGCGATCCATTCGCACCCGGTCTCACGCAGCTTGCGCATGGAGTCAGCCGCGGCTTCCGTCCGGTAGTCGCCGCGTTTTGCGCTCCAGCCCCATGTCATGCCTTTGATGAACAATCGTTCCATGCCGTCCCTCGTTTCTATGATGCTGATGCCGCTTTCGGCTTTGAAACTGTTGAACCATTAATTGCCGTTCTATTGACGCTCTAACGCCTTGCGGATGCTAATCTCCAGCGGCGAATAGTCCGCCTCGTTCTCCCGCTTCAGGTTCAACCTCTCGACGACCGGCGTCGTGCGGTTGCACATGAACCGGGGAACGCCGATCAAGTTCTGGGAGGACGAATGGTAGAGGAACGGATGACAGAGAATCGCGTCGCCGGCTTCTCCCGTCGTCTCCAGCACGCGCAGCGTGAAGCCGTCCGCATCGATATAGTTCTCGTTCATGAACGTGTCAATCCGCGCCTGCGCGACCGCTTCCGCGGCAGAACCGTCCGGCGTCCCGGCCCCTTGCATCGGGTCGGCCGGGATCGCGTCGGCCTCCTTATCCTTCTTCCTATCCGCGCCGGTCAGTTCGCGCAAATACGGATGCTGGCGATTGAGCGTACGGATTGCTTCGCCAATCTCCAGCCCCTCTGGATAGCCTTCCAGGAATCGGGCGACAACCTTATGCGAGCCTTCCACGATGAACGTGCCGCCGCCTTGATGCGCAACGTCGGAGAATAGGCATAGACACAGTAACCCCTGATCCGGGCTGTCGACGAAATGCTTGAAGTGGATGCCGTCCCAATGCCAGCCGTTCAGCGGAACGGTCCACGGCTTGTCGGCGTCCAGGGAGAAGTTGACGGGCCACCAGCCGAAGCCGCTCAGCTTCTCGGTCTCGCCGTACACGGTACGGTTCGCCCACCGTCCATGGCCGATCAAGTCCTCAATGGCGTCGCCAAGCCGCTCGGTGTTGCAGCGGGCGAAGGCCGGCGTCAAGAACACCTCGTTAATCTGCACCAACGGCTCCGTCCACGTCGCGCGGTCGTCCTGGCGAACGCCGCTGCGCTTCTCCACCTCCGTCCACAGAAATTCCTGTGCCTCCAGCGCGTCTTGGCGGGCGTAAGCGCCCGCAAGCTTGACCCAGCCCTTCTCGATGAAATGCTCGACCTGCTCTTCTGTCAACACTTTATACGTCATAGACCGCACCTCCGAGATTCGAAGTATTTGCCTTTCAACCGCGCTTCCCTATCAGCCTGTTATTTCAAGCATTTGCTGTTCGATCTTCCGTATTTTCCGGATCAGCTTGCAGCGGATATACGGTTAGATCGGGCAATTCGTCCCTCGTCACCGTGAGCGGATGCCCGTAATACTTGAGCAGCATCTCCCGCTCCGTGTACTGCTCGCCGACGCCCCATTCCCCGCTTGCGTCTTGTTCACATACGAAGCCGCCGTACCAGGTACAGTTCCACAGCCAGGGCGCTCCCTCGTCGACCATTTGGTCGGGATCCGGCAGCGGTCCATTCTCCGACAAGGCAATCAATTTGTTCGCAGCCGTGTAGCCAAGCGCTTGTCGGAACCGCTCGACGTTGGAAACATACGACCGCTCCGGCGGATAGATGTCCTCGCCGATGATGTCGACAACGTCATCGCCGGGGTACCAATCGCGATGCTGGCCGTTCCATACCCAGATCAGATTGTTCAGTCCGTGCCTATTCGTAAGCCTGTCGTACATGGTCTTCCACAGCTTAATGCAAGGGTCCGGCCCCTTCGCTCCCCACCAGAACCAACCGCCGGACGCCTCGTGCAGCGGACGCCACAACACGGGAATTCCTTCGTCCTGCAGGCGCTTCAGATTGACGGCAATTACATCGATATCGCGCATCAACAGCGCGTAGTCTTCGGATGTCTCGTCGTTCATGGCTCCCGCGATATCGAAGGTCGTAGCCGTCGTATAGAAGCCTCGGTGCCATCCGTTGTCAGGCGGCTCGTCGATCAGATCTTTAGGCGCATTCCAGTGCCAGCAGAACGTGACGATGCCGCCGCTCTTCCACCAGTCGATGGCAAGCGGTGTGTCCGTCGGCACGGAGCCGCGTTCGACGCGGGACGGCGAGTCGTTCATGAAGTCGAAGCCGCCAACCGCCGGGTAATGGCCGGTTGCACGGCGAATGACCTCCATCTCGGGCGTCGAGACGACGCCAACCTGCTGTCCGGTCAGCGTTCGCGTGCCGTAGATGCTGCACAAATAGGTCATCAGCCGTTTGGCGTTGTCGCTTGCCTTCGGATTAATAAGCTTCGGCTCGACTGCTAATCTCCCTTGCAGATGCTCCTTCATTGCCTATGCCCTCTTCCCTAATGAAGTTATGCCAATCGATTACCCGACGACGCCTGTACGCTCCACGCTCTCGACGAAATATCGCTGTACGAACAGGTACATAATGATGAGCGGCGCGATCGTCAGCAGAATGCCGGTATCGACGATCATCGAGACGTGGTTCGGATCCGCTCGCGCCTCCGTCCCTTCGATGCCAAGCAGGCGAGGAAGGAACTGATTGACATCTGCCGGGAACGAAGCGATCTTCACGGCCATGAGATTGCTGTCGCTCATGAACAACGACGTATAGAACGTGTCGTTGTACTGCCAGACGAAGGAGAACAGCAGCACCGTGATGATCGGCGGGACTGCATTCGGCAGCATGATCGAGAAGAAGGTGCGCAGCCCTCCAGCTCCATCGATAAGCGCCGATTCCTCGATCTCCTTCGGCAGTCCCTTGAAGAACTGCCGGAAGATATAAATGAAGAGGCCTGCTTTCAAACCAATGGCCAATGCAGAGGTGATAAGCGAAGGCCAATATGTGTTCAGCAGATTGACGCCTTCCTTGCCCGTGATCAGCGTGATGAGTCCCAGCACGTCAAACTCCCGAAAGTGCAAGTACATCGGGACCATAAGCGTACTGGATGGAATCAGGATCGTCATAATGACGAGCGCGAACAAAATATTGCTGCCCGGAAAGGTAAACCGCGCGAAGCCGTACCCGGCCAAGGCGCAGGATATGGTGGCAAGCAGCGTCGTCGACACGACGAACAGCAGCGTGTTCTGAAGAAGCGGCCAGTAGTCCAGAATGTCCATCGCCAGCCGGATATTCTCCATCGTATAGTGAACTGGAATCATATATATCGTAGGGTCGTAAATATCGAGCGGATCTTTGAAAGCGACGGAGATTTGCTTCAGAATCGGCAGCACGATAACGAACGACACGCCGAGAATCAGAATGTAGCGAAATATCGACCACAGCAGCTCGCCGCCTTGGTTTCGCGCACGCTGGTACCGCAGCAGGACCGCTTCGTTCTCCCGTATTTTTGCGGACATGGTCTTCCCCCCTCTTCCGGAAATCAGTTGTAATAGAACACCCTTCTGGAAATAAAGAAGCCGACCACGACCAGAATAAGGCTGACGACAAGCGTATACATCCATGCCATCGCGGCGCTTAGTCCGAAATTCTGGGAAGTGAACGCCGTTTCATAGATATACTGCGTCACTTGGCTGTCAGAGAACGAATCAATGATCGTATAGATGACATTCGTTAAGATAAGCGGGCTGACCATGGGGAACGTAATTTTCCAGAACGACTCATACGCGGTGGCCCCTTCCATCTTGGCGACTTCGTACATCGTGGAAGGAACCGATTGCAGCGCGGCGAGGAAAATCAGAATCTGGACGCCGGAGCCGCGGATAATCTCATAAATCCGATTGACGGCCGTCACGATATATTCGATGAACCAGAGCGGAATGCCGCCATTGCCGAGCATACTGGCGAGAATCATCGGATCGAAGCCGTTCTGCTGTTGGCCAAGCTCCTGCGCGATCTGGGAGCTCCCCGTCAGCTGGATCAAGCCGGCCGACTGCGCCTCCGCGATCGCGCCCGAAGCGAGAATGACGGGCAGGAAGAACACGGCACGCGCGAGCGCCCGGCCCTTGAACTTCGAGTTCAGGAGCGTAGCCGCGAACAGACTGAAGAAAAGGATCATCGGCACGTTGTAGGCCATCTCGGTCACGGACTCCGTCAAGATCCGGTTAAAGTTCGGGTCGACGCGAAGCGCGTTCGTGTAATTATCGAGGCCGATAAAGCCTAGTTCATACCCGCTGGGGGCCACCTTCAGTTCGCTGAAGCTGAAGCGGATGGACTGAAGGAACGGCGATACGAACAGGAAGAGGAATCCAAGCAGCCACGGCAGGATGAAGAGGATCCCGAGAAGCGCCCGCTTCTGCGTCAGTGTCAAACTTCTCTTGATCAATTGCGCTCACTCCCCACCGTGAAATTATTCGCTTCTACGCTCATGCCGCCCACCGTCGCCGGCTTGTCGGTATAGTTGACGTACACCGAACTCCCATTGCCGTAGCGGACCTCGACGACACCTTCCTGATGGACGATTCGATCGATGATCGGCTGCGTCCTCAGACCCCCAAGCGCTTCGTTCGCCTTGGCGTACATCTTGGCGGCATCCGCGATCCAACTGGTGTATTCGGTAGAGAACAGCGAGTCGTATGCCGTGAACTTCAGCTCCGAAGACGATTCGTATGTCCACAGGAAGTGCGGCGCCGCGCCGTATTCGACCGAACGAAGCAGTTGGAACTGGAGATCCTGCTCATCGCTTAGGTTGATCGGCGTACCCGAATAGTCGATATAACCATGAATGACCATTTGGTAGAAAGGAACGGCCTCATCGACAATGTTGAAGCCGCTGCCTTCCATCGGTACGTTGACCAGCTTATCCGCGTACGGGAGCGCATAGGCGTTCCCGCCGGTCAGCAGCAAATTCGGGAATTGCTGATTCAATTTGCCGAGCTGCTCCGTCACGATGTTCTTGGCCGTGTCGCGGAAGATGACCCGGCTGGCGCGATAGTCGGCATGGAGCAGATCGCCCAGATCGCGGAGCGAGACGGAATCGATGTTGTAATCCTCGTAGCTTGCCATGAAGCGATCGACGAAGTACGGAAGCTTGGCAGGCGACAGCAGCCAATAGACGCCCAGATCGTAATCCATCGTATTGAATGCGCGGTTGTACGGCGTCCGCATCGCTTGCTCGCGGGTAATGAACCGGGCCGCATCCGAGGCAGGCTTGAACGCGAAGCTGTCCTGCAGCACGTGCTGGAAGGCCGTATCCGGATACAGCTTGCCGCCAGCCGACGCTAGCTTCTCTGCCAGCAGTCGGAGCTCCGACTTGCTGCCGAGCTTCCCTTCCATGTCGACCTCGGAAGGAACGGAATGCTTCATCCCGCCGTTATACCAGCCGAGATATCGCATCTGCACGTTGGAGATTCCATTCTCCTTCAATGTATCCGCGATTTCGTCGGCCTGCTGGACGGTCGTCATTGGCACGATCCCTTTGTACGGCACGCCCAGGAACGACTTACGCTTGTCGACCGCGCCAAGTACATCCACGAAGAACGGCAGGCCTTCTTCATCTTCGGCTGCGATTGCGTTCAGACGGCCGTCCGCGGCCATTCGCTCGCGGTAGATCTTGGCCATCCCGGCATAGGTGGCATCCGAACCGTCAAGGAAGCTGTACCGGACCTGGATGTCGCCGGTATAACGCGCTTCGGACAAGAGCTGGATTTCGTCGACCTTATTGCCCTTGTACAGCTCCAATTCGTCTTCGCCGCGAAGGGCGAAGCTGGCATGAATGTGGTTGAACGAATTTTGCCGTCCGCCGATATCAGCCGTAACCGTCGCAATCGATTCGCCTTTCTCGATTTGCGCGAACCACGCGTTCTCCCCCGATTTAAGGCCGAATACCGGCAAGCGGGCACTCTCCGCAACCTGGCCGCGCCGGCCGCTGTTGTCGTTATAATCATCGCCGTAGATGCGTTGGGCGTACACTTCCGCATTCGATTTGCCGTTGTTCAGATGGATGAGACCCCCGGAGCCGTCCGGTACCAGCATATAGCCTTGCTCATCCAGCCCGGCTGCGCCGAAGAAGTTCAACAGCTCGAGGTTCCGGATCTTGAACCCTTGGCTCTCCGCAACCTGATCGGCCGGTACGTTTACGACGAGGCTGTCGCCATCGATCCGGTATTCGATGACGACCGTGAAATTCGGCTTCTCCTCGCCGCCTGCGCCGATGCCGTTCTCTTCATTGTCGAATGCGAGATCTTCTTCCGTATAGCCTGCTTTGGCGAAAGCATCCAGCACGCGCTGCAGCACAAGCGGGCGCGCGACCGCGGTATCCAGCCGCTCCAGGACGTCCGGTTTCGTGTCCGACGGAAGATACGCCCGATTGATGGTCACCTTCGTCTGGTCGTCCAAGTGGCTGAGCACTTTCTCTTCCATCCGCTGCTTGCCGATGTACTTCGGAAGCGCGTCGATGCCAAGCGACATGTCTCCGATCGTGTAGGTCAGACGAAGTCCGCTCTCGATCATCTCGACCTTGAACTGTTTATTCAGGATCGAATGCGCATAGTTGGTAAAGGTATCGAGCGTCCCGATGCGGTCGCGGTAGTTGACGGTCACCTGAGAGGATAGCCGTTCCTTCTCGATAGGAGACGCTTTGGCATCATCGTTCCGCGATTCGGGATTGGTGCGCCATACTTTGCCGCTCCGTTTGTCCACCACGGCGAGCTCGGTCGTCTCTTCATTGAAATACAGGGCCAAGGCAGCCGACTCCGCGGCAAGCTTCATCCCCGGGACGGCGTCGCCTGGCAGAAACTTGGGCTCGGAAGCCGCTGCCGGTACAGCCTCCTCCTCTACATAGGCGGAGACCCGAATCGCCGGCGCTCCCTTTGTCAGCGTGAAATAGAGCAGCGCGCCGATCCCGACTACCGCGATACAAGCCAGCACCGCATAAAGTTTTCGTCTCTTGTTCACTGGTGCTGTCCCCCTTACGTTCGGAAAATGAGTTCGCGGTAGATATCATAGATGAAGTACCAGATCTGAGCGCCGAGGCTAAGCGCAAGCGTGCCCAGAAAGACGACGATCCCCATGGCGATGATGGTCAGGATCATCGTGATCACCGTCTTGGAAGCCGTATACTGGTGGACGGTCATGATGCCGGCGAACAGCAAATAGAGGAACCAAATGCCGGCGAAGCTGTTCATCAAATAATAGAAGGCCGTCTCCTCCTGTACCATGATTCGGCTGATGAACGTCATCGGGAGGTTGATCAGAATGAGCGGCAGCATCGCATAGCCGGTCGCCATGACGATTTCTTTGAATTTGCCCTCGCCTTCCATCAAGGTTGTAATCGACCAGTTCGCCACGCAGAACAGCAAGAACGGCAGCAACGTGTAGATGATGTCGTTCAGACTGTTCAAGTAACGCGGATCGTTGAAGTTGACGAGGAAGCCCGCGAACTGTCTCTGCAGGATGAGCGTCAGGATGAACACCGCGAGAATCGTCAGCGCGACTCTGACCTTGCCCTTCCGTTCATACTTCATATCCCAGAACCCGTCGAACGGGTGGACGATGACATGGAGGGGAAACTTCACGAAATCATGCTTCACGTCTCTCACTCCTTCTCACCCTGACTTTCCGTACGATCCGATAGGCAACGAATGCGAATAGAAGCACCATGAGCGCCGTCATTCCATTGCCGAACTGCTCCTGCATCACTTCGCGGCGGTATCGCTTGAAGGCCGTCGAATAATACTTGCGGTCCATGCCGAGCTTGAAATACGCCATCGCTTCCTTGTTCTTCTTCTGCATGAGCAGCGAACGGCCGATGCCCCGATAGGCGATATCAAAGTTCGAATTCATGCGGAGCACTTCTCTCCAGATGCCGACGGATCGGTCGGTATTGCCGTTGTAGTGCTCGGTTGTCGCGGCGCCCACCAGTTCGCCGAATCGTGTTGGCTTGAAGACGGCGATATTGTTCTTGCCCCGGTCGAGCACGACCAGCTGATCCGCAACCCGTTCGACCGCGACCGGCGTATTGAATACGCCAAGCTGCGTACCTCGTCCGCCGAAGGCATACAGCAGCTCTCCTTCGTCGTTGTACGCGAACAGACGGGCGCGCAGGGAATCGAGCGCGACGTACATGCCGCCGCCGAGTACCTTGATGTCCACTAATTTGGACGGACCCGCGTTGTTGCCCAGCAGCCGGTAACGGATGTCGCCTCGCGGGGGATAGTGGCCGAACCGTTTCAGCACATCTTGCCCGGACGGGTTCAGCCGCTTGATCGTTTCGGTTGAGTTGATATCGATCGTCGTCGCATAGACGAAGCCTTTGCGGTCGATGTCGACGCTGGCGAATTCCGTCGGAATGAACAGCTGCATTTGGGCCTGCTGCGCATCCGTCGCAAGCGCCCGCCACAGCCGGTCGGCCGGATTCGTCGTCACTTTGATCGTGCCGACGTAGCCCATGAACCGGCCGGTCTCGTCGAACTGCATGATGCCTTCGTACATCCCGCGCGCGACGACGAAGATTCGGCCGGCCTTGTCTGCCGTCACCTTGAGCGGCACGAATTTGAAGTCGGGCGGCAATATTTCCGATTGCGGATTGTCCACGACGCGAATCAGCTTGCCCTCGTTCGTCAGGATGACGACTCTCCCCTTATCCGTATCGGCGACGTAAATCTCCTTCCCCTCCGAGACGAAAATCCCCGATGGATTGGCGAACTTGTTCTCCGCTCCATCCAACTCGAAATGATCGATCGTCCGGAGTACCCGCCACTGCGGATCCAGGGCGATGATCCGCGCATTGCCGCTGTCCAGAATATAGATGAATCCGTCTTCCGTAACGAACATGTCATTCGGCTGATTGAAGCTGCCGACGCCAAGGCTCTGTCCGGTGACGGCTTTCTCCGGCACATAAGGCGCAGGCAGCGGCACCGATTCTTCATAATAATTGTAAGTATAGGCTTCATACGGCGTGGCGGCAGAGGCAGCCGGCGCCGCTATGGCGGCGAGCAACGAGAGGATCGCCGCCAGCACGATCGTTTTGTGTACGCTCACGGACGGTCCCCCTTAATCTTTCATGCCGGATGTCGCCATCGTCTCGATAATGCGGCTCTGCGAGAAAATGAACAGCGTTATCGGCACGCTCATTAAGATCAGCGCAACGGCTGCGCCTACGCCGGCGCGAGCGATACCGCCTTGTATAATTTGGCCAGAGGCATAATGAAGCGTCTTCAATTGCTCGCTGTAGATGAACCCGTTGCCGTCCGTCCCCCACAGCAGCTGGAACAACAGAATGACGAGCGTCAGCCAGGCCGGCTTGACGTTAGGCATGACGACTTGCCAGAAAATGCGGTATTCGCTTGCCCCGTCGATCTTGGCCGCTTCCAGCAGCGAGTCCGGCAGCTGTTCCATGAATTGCTTCATGAGATAGAGCCCCAGCGGATAAGCGAATGCCGGTACGATCACTGCCCAATACGTATCGATAAGGCCGAGCCACGACATGATCATGTAATTCGGAATCGACGTCACGGCGCCGGTGAACATGAGCGACAGCACGACCGTCTGGAACATCAGCCCCTTGCCGGGGAACACATGCTTCGCAAGCGGATATGCGGCGGCCGAAGCCAAGATGACGTGTCCGACGACGCCCATCCCGGTAATGAAGAACGTGTTGAAGATATAGCGGGAGAATGGCACCCACGATTGGCCGAGCAGCGTCATGAGATCGACGAAGTTCGTTAGCGTCGGATTGCGCACGAACAAGGTCGGCGGGAACAGGAAAATCTCATCGAGCGGCTTGAAAGCCGAGTTAATCGCATAGACGAGCGGGAGCGCCATGAAGGCGCCGACAATCGCCAGCAGGATGAATAAGGAGAAGCTCCCCATAAAGGACCGGTTGACCCGCTTCCTGCGCATCGAAAGGATGATATGCATTCGATTAGTCCCCTACCTTCCTGAGCAGTCGTTGGATCACCAGATTCGCGCCAAGCATGATAACGAACAATACGGTCGCGATCGCGGAGGCATATCCCATCTCGAAGCGGATCGTACCGAAGTCGATCAAGTGCGTGACGATCGTCTGCGCGGCGTAGTTGACGCTCGGGAATCCGGCAAGGTTGATTGATACGTCCGCGACGGCGAGCGATGTCGTGAGCTGGATGACCGCGCCGAACATCAACTGGGGTCTCATCGACGGTAGCGTAATGTACCACAGCTCCTGCCAGCGGTTCCGTATGCCGTCCACTGCTCCAGCTTCGTATAATGTCTTGTCGACGGTCTGCAGACCGGCAATGAAGGCGAGGAAGCCGGTCCCAAGCGACAGCCAGAGCTGCACGAGAATAATAATCGGCAGAATGTACTTCTCGGTCTTCAGCCACTGAATCGGCTCCAGAATCATGCCGAGCTTGATGAGCAGGCCGTTGGCAATGCCGTACCGGTCCCCGGAGAAAATGATCTGCCAGATGAAATACACGTTGCCGGAGATGGACGGCGCGTAGAAGACAAGCGTCATGAACGCGCGGAGTTTCGGTCCAAGCTCATTGATGATCCAGGCGAAGACAAAGCAGGCGATGTAGCTGACGGGTCCGGTGATCGCTGCGAAGAGGAGCGTATTCTTGATGGCCGTCAAGAACACGTCGTCTTCCAGGAACAATCTCGAATAATTCTGCCAGCCGATGAAGCGCGGGAATTCGAGCAGGTTAAAGTAAGTAAAGCCGATGAGGATGGACATGATGACGGGCAGAATCGTAAAGGCCGCGAACAAAAGCATATAGGGCGCCATCAGAATATAGGAATGCTTCTGCTTCTTCATCTCCCGCTGCTTAACAGCCCACCATGTCTGGGAACGTGTCGATTTGCCCGTTCCCGCCGGCTGCTGCTTATTGCGCTCAATCGTGATATTGGACACGTATGTCCCCCCTTTTATTCCGGAAGGCCGAATTCTTTGCGTTTGGCTTTGATCTCGTCCTGAATGAACTGGACGTAGTCGACAATCGCTTCGCGCGGTTCCGTATTGGCGTTGACCACGGTTTTATAGAATGCATTGAGCAGGTGGCGTCCCGTGAAATACCCGCCCGGAACTTCCGGAATGCCTTGGACATAGTCGAACTGGGTCTTCAAGTTCTCATACTCGGCAACCGGCCAAGGCAAGCTGTCGAGCGATTCGATGTTGGCCGTTGGATAGCGGGCAGATGCGCCGAGCAGGCCTTCCATTTCGCGCCCGAACTGCGTCTGGGTGTCCGCGGATGTCCACCATTTCATGAACGCCCAGGCGGCATCTTTGTCTGCCGCGCCATTGAGCATAATCGTGCCGCTGCCCGCGCTTGGGACAGAGCGGTCGATGGCGCCGTCCGCCTTCTTCGTTCCGGGTGCCGGCACGAAGCCCCACATGCCGCGAATCTCCGGCGCGAATACGGTGAGCAGATTATAGGTCGTATAATCGGCGATGCCGATCGGCATCTGGCCGGTACGGAACCGGTTCGCGAAGTCGAACTCGCGCTCCAGCTTGTAATCCGTGTAGAATTCCGTCCATTGCTTGAACGTCTCGATGCCGACGCGGGAATCGAGATCCGATTCCTTGCCGTCGTTTCGATAAAATTGGCCTCCGTTCTGCATAAGCAAGGCGGCGTAAATCGAGTTCGGCGGCAAGTTCTCGCCTGGATAGGTCGGGTTCAGCACGAGCGGCAGACCGAACTCCATATGGTTCTTGTTCAAGATGGCCAGCAAATTGGACACGTCGTCCCACGTTTGCGGAATCTGGAGCCCCAATTCGCTCAAAACGTCCTTGCGGTAGAACAACATATTGAACGTCTGCGTCTCCGGCAGCGCGTACACGCCGCGCTCGTACGTATACGGCACGAGGGCGCTTGGCCGAAACCGCTGCGATACCGCCTCGAAGTCGCTGAATTGCGTCAGATCCGCAGCCGCGCTCCGCATCGCGTAGTTGACCGGGATATCGTTGCCGATCTGCATCGCCACGTCGGGTCCCTGACCAGCCAGCGTCGCAGGGAGCAGCGTTTGCATTTGCACCAGCTTCAGATTGACGTTAATCCCGGTCTGAGGCGTGAACGTCTCGTCGATCATCGCCTTGAGCGTGTTCGCCTGATCGCGGCCGGAGCCGATCCAGACCGTGACGGAACGCTGATTGTCGTCTTCGGCGACATTGCCGATCGAATTGTAATCGATGAAGAACGAGTAAGCGAACGTGCTGATTTCATGCTTCAATTCCGAAATGAAGCCAAGCCCGCCGCGCGGGAATTTCTTATCCGGCGAGGCGACGTATAGCTCATCGATCTCAAGCGGCATCTCGCGGGTTCGCAGCAGCCACGTGCCAAGACCTCCCGTATTCGTCTTGTAGGAGGCGAGACGGCGCGGAATCGTGTCCGGTTCGTCGATCATCTCGTCGAGCTGCACGTACATCGTCTTCAGCAGCGCCTCGGAGTCGCTGCTTCCGCCCGATAGACGGCGAAGCTCCCGGCTGACATGCTTGAGTCTGTCGCTCTCCGCCTTGAACGTATCGAGCAAATCCGGAATCCGCACATGGACGCGATAGTCGCGGTATTGGTCAGGCGCAGTGCCGGTAATCATCAATATTTTGCGGTAGAGGCTGTTCAAGTTGAACAAACTCTCCTCGATGGATCGGATCAGCGGCGCGAAATCCCCGAGGTTATTCTCCAGCCGGATGATGTTCTTGCCTTGGTTCAGCTTGACGAGCCGCGGTTCGTCGCCGCCCAAGACATCGACTCGGTATCCGCTCTTGTATCGGAACGGCACACGCTGCGCTTCGCTGAACGGGATGACGCCATTGACGAGCAATCTGCGCGTCGAATAGATGCCCCGAACGAAATTCTGCTGCGTCTTGAAGCCCAGCTTGTAAAGTCCCGTCTCCGGCACTTCGACCTCCCATTCGATCCATTGACCCGGGACGCGCCAATTGTAGCCGCCGATCGTATTGACGCGAACCTCGGATGGGCTGTAAGGGGTAACCGCAGGGCTGGATCGTTCCGTCTGCGGGTATAGCGTCGGCGATGATTTCGCGATGGCGTCTTCGCCTTGCACCGTCACCAGGATATCGCTTGTTTCCTGAACACCTTCTTGCTGGTAAACAGCCAACGTGGCTTCATAGGAAGCCGGCTCTTGGTACTGATATAGTTTCAATTGGCGGATCACCATCGGTTCGCGCTGCGAGACAAGAGTGAGCCTGTGGCTGCCGGCTGTCAGATAAAATTGGAACGGCTGCTCGAAATAACCCTCGTAATCCTTGAACGGCGTCTCGCGCCATTCCGGCTTCTCCGATTGACGCGGCCGCAGGTCGTTGCCGCGATTGTCCCGCTGCACCTTCTCGAGCTCATTGCCCCATACGCGGTCGAACTGCAAATACGCGGTTTCTTCGAATGGCGCTTCGCCGTCGATCAGGAACGACCGCTCGATGCTCGAGCTCTTGCCTTCGATCGGATAATAGAGCATCGAGACATGATACAGTCCCGTCTCCGGCACGTCGACAACCCATTCCACCTGCCCCTTCTCTCCGGTCTTCAGCGAGACGCCGCTCTGACCCTCGAAGTTGTCGAGCTTCTCGAAGCTGTCTCCGTAGATGGCATCGTATTCAGCAGCCTCGATGACGATTTCGCGCTTCGGACGGACAGCGCTTTCATGTTTCGCCGCATAAGCCGCATAACTCCCTTTGCCCTGAATCATGGAGAATAGCTCCTCGTCCGCAGACAAATTCCCGCTTGCCGTCTTCGTCCCATCGGTTGTACCTTCCGCCGAAATTCGGCTGCCGGATAACAACAAGCTTAGCGCCAAGACGATGCTCAATGCGGTGAGCGCTGTTTTCCTAATCCCCTTCAATTCAAGCCCCCCTAATAAGCTTTCGCGACGAGTCCTTGGCGAGACGCCTTTCACACCCGAGCGGATGAATAATCCTTGTTAGGTAAACGCTTACATTACATAAAGATCGTATCACCGAACCAAACAACAGTCAATAATTCTTTATTCATTTGTTATTGTTTTGTTATTATAAAAATAGCGTTAATTTGCCGTTTGCAATCGAATCCTGTCAAAAACAATTAGGTTTTGCGCTCATGCTCTCTATCTTGGTTCGTGCATTACCTCCCTTAGCTTGGTCCGCATTAGGTTCTGTTTGCCGACAAGGTGAAACGGCTAGCCGTCTTCTGTCGGTGCAGCGCGTTTCATTCTGCGATAAGCGGATTGGTTTGCGTTCACAATCGGAAGATTGAGAATGCAGCATTCCGCCAAAAGAAATACAAGATGACTTCTATAAGTGAAACCTATCAATGCTTGTATTTTAACGACAAAAAGGGATGTGCTTCGTAACAGCGCACCCCTTCTGTTATTTACCGTCTGCTGTGCGAACGGCAATGATGGTTATTTGACTTTTTGAATCGCAGCTTCTGCGGCTGCTTTGTGCTTCTCGATCGTCGCGGACACCGATTGGTTCTGAAGAATGATTTCGTCCAAGACCGCATAGATCGGGAAATCCGGGATTCCCTCTTCGACGGCCAGACGGCCGGTGCCGTTCACGCTCTTCAGCGCCAGGTCGATGTCGGCTTGGTTCTTGAAGCGGGATTCCAGCCAATCCTGGCCCAAGTATTCTTCGGTCGGCGGTACGTCGAAGCTTTGCTCCCAGATCGAGTAGATTGTCTTGGCATCCTTCACGCCTTTGAGCATGAACCAGCCGTTCTGAGCCGTGTTCGCATACGTATGCTTGCCGTCGCTGCTCGGGCCGCTCGGGTTCGGAACGACGCCGACCTCGAAGGTCAAATCCCCGACGTTCCAGTCATAGTTGATCGACATCAGGACGTCGCCGTCTTTGAACGTGTTCGTCTCGTTATAATCCATCTTGTTGCCCGTCTTGACTTTGACGACATTCTCTACGTTGTACAGACGGTTGACGAACTCCAGCGTCTCGGCAAATTTCGGATCCGTCATCCCCATGGTCAGGTCCTCGTTCACGAACATCGCATTATTCGTCACGCCAAAGTGGCGAGCTGCGTCCACCGGCCAGCCGGAGTAACCGAATGTGTCGTTCTTGCCGTCGTTATCCGTGTCGCGCGTCGCGGCCTTGGCAAGCTCAAGGAATTTATCCCACGTCCACTGGCCGGCGTTGTACAGCTCCTGCGGATCCTGCAAGCCAAGCTTCTTCACGAGGTCGCGGTTATAGTACGTGCCGACTATCGATACGCCCGGCGTTCCGAAAGCGTACTCCGCGCCCCCCATGGCAGGCAGCTTCTGCATCAGCTTCTGCTCGTTGTTGATGTCGTCCGTAGCCGATGTGAATTCGCTGACCGGAAGGATGAGACCTTGCTTCACCAGCGGAATCGCACGCTTGAGCTCCATAATCGCGATGTCCGCGAACGGCTCGCCTGCCAGCGTCGAGGTCGTAACTTTATCCATGTATTGTTCGAACGGTACATTGACGAATTCGAATTTAAAGTTGTACTGCTTCTCCAGCTCCGCCAGCTTATCGAGGCGCGCTTTCTCGCCAGCCGTGTTGCCCGCAGGCTTCTGGTCCCACCAAGCCGCGACTTTAATCGTCCGTCCGCCGAGATCGATTGCCGCAGGCGGCTCTTCCTTGGCCGGCTCTTCCTTGACCGGCTCGTTCGTCGCTTTACCTTCGCTGCCCGCATTGTTCGCCGGCGTATTCGTCCCCGCATTGTTGCCGCCATTGTTACTGCCGCCACTGCAAGCGGTTGTTACCAACATCATTGCGATAAACAGGATTGAAAGCCCTTTCAACTTTTTCATTGTCAAGCCTCCCATTTTTGTTATCGTGTAACTTTTGGCACCGATTACAGCTTGTCGAGCTATACGTCAGCAACCAAGTCCCCCAAAGTAACCGCATGCAAGTAAGCGTTTACAAATAACAGATTTAGGTTCTCATCACCACCAAAATATTGTGCTGTTTGCAAAACAATCATAACACCGACTTTTATTGCCGTCAATTACCATCACCTTATATTTCGAGTTTTTGTTTTTCTTTTGTTATTCTTGTTTGGTTCGCAATCTGCTCTCTCCCCCTTCCCCCTCCGCCGAGGGGAACCAAAGCATATGCTTCCGAAGTGCGCTTTCCGTTGGAAAACGCTCAGACTTCGCCCTCTGTACTCCCATTTCGTGCAGGCTCGTTTGTTCGCGGTCGGCGGGTCGGCTTGAGCTGGGCACGCTTTTGTCCTCGCGGACAAAGCTTCAGTACGTGTTGAAGTCAGTCCTAAAACATAAGCCTGTCAACTATAGGCCGTGGGTGGCTTCACCCGACGCGGCCTGATTCTCGAGCACTTGGCGGGATACCGTACTGACCCTCGCTTTCGTCCGCTCCCGCGGTCACGGCTTACGTTTTATCCACAACATGAACCGTTGCATATTTTCGTAAACAAAAAAAACCGATACATCGGCTCGCCGAGTATCGATTCGTTATCATTCGTGCTTATCGTCCATTCCCCTTATGCATTTCCATATGGCGCATCACTCCGTAGCCGCGACATTGTCCCTCGTATATGCATACTGCTCGCGAATGATCGGATCGCCTTGAATTAGTTTTTTCTCGACCGCCGAGTCTTGATTTTCGATGCGCCACAGCATCTGATCGACTGCCCGCATCCCGAGCAGTCCTTTATTGACGTTAACCGTGCCGAGGATCGGATGGGTTTCGCACGTATTATCGAAGCCCGTTACGGCACAGTCGCGCGGTACGCTATAATTCCGCTTGCCAAGCTCATCGATCAGGTATTGAGCTGTCGTGTCGTTGGCGCAGACAAATACCTCGGGCAGCTCCTTCAGTTCAAGCTGAGGGAACAATTTGTACATATCGTCACCGTCCGGCCCGATAAGGAGCGGATCCTGATTTAATGCAATCCCATAGCTTTCAAGCGTCGTCCGGAAAGCCAGCCATCGCTCAAAATAGCTTTGCGCATCGGATATATTGCCGACGAACTGAAGTTTGCGATAGCCTTTGCTGACAAGCTTCGTCGTCAAATTTTGCATGCAGCTGAAATTGTCCGTGAACACCGTATCGCACGGGAACGCCGGATCGATGTGATCAACCATCACAACAGGAATATTCAGACGACCGATATCCAGCAGAATCGGCGTGGATATGGAGCCGACCGTAATGACGCCTCGAATCGCTTCCGGCTTGACGAGCGCAAATACGTGGTCGTGGGTCGGCTCGGTCAGCGTCATAATATCGATGCCCAGCTGATTAAGCCTTGCCGATATACCGTCGAATACGGGCCCCCAATAGACGGATTCCTTGTTCTGATAACGAATATTCGGGAACAGGACGACGACGGTTCCCGACCTTGTCCGGTCGACCTGCTCTTGAAGTTCGCCGGCAGCACGTCTTGGTTCGTTGTTCTTGAAGTAGCCGAGTTGTCCGGCCACCTTATATATCATTTCCCGCGTAGTCGCGCTAACGCCTGCTTTGCCTGTAAGCGCGCGTGATACCGCGAACTTCGATACGCCCGCCATGTCGGCAATTTCTTGAATCGTTACTTTCCCTCTCATATCAATCATCCAATCCGACTAATTTTCGTAGGTTCTGCCAACTCCTCTTTCCTATAATAGCAGAAAACTTGTCGAATCAAACGCTATATCTCACATTTCGCCAGGATGCTCGCGGCGCGCAGGCAGAAGCACGATTTTGTCGTCTTCCAGCCGCAGCAGCACTTTATCGGCGTTCTTCGCGCCGACCGCTTCCAAGTAATGTTCCGGCACTTGGATGCGCCCTGCACGGTCCATGACGGCATACTCGATATGCGTGTCGCCTGATTCGCCATCGCCGGCATACATTTCAACACTCTCCATTTCGTCCGCCCGGCGGATCATCTCCGACGAGGTACGGCCATCGCGGATTTCGACGACGCGCTCGACCTGCTTGGCGAGATCGAGATCGTGCGTGACGATGACGATCGTAAGCCCCAATTCGGCATTCAACCTGCGCAGCAGTTCCATCACCTGAGCCGAAGTGCGCGTATCGAGCGCGCCGGTCGGCTCATCGGCCAGCAGAAGCTTCGGGCGGTTGGCGAGCGATATCGCAATCGCGACCCGCTGCTGCTCGCCGCCGGACAGCTCCTCGAGCCGGTTATGGATGCGATGACCTAGCCCTACCGCCTCAAGCAATCCGGCGGCGCGCTCGCGCTTCTTCTTCCGGTCATGCAGGAGCATCGGAATTTCGACATTTTCCCTTGCCGTCAAATAAGGAATCAGATTCCGGGCTTTGTTCTGCCAGACGAAGCCGACCGTCTCGCGCTTGTAGCGCGACAGCTCTTGATCCGTCAGCTTCAGCATATCGATGCCGTTGATGGCAAGCCGCCCTGCCGACGGACGGTCTAATCCCCCCAGCATATTCAGAAGCGTCGACTTGCCGCTGCCGGAGTTGCCGATGATCGCCATCATCTCGCCTTGCTTCACATGCAGATTAAGTCCCTGCAGCGCCATGACTTCGATCTCGTTCGTCTTGTAAATCTTCACGAGGTTCTCGCAGGTGATCATCGCTCTTAATCCTCCCCCAACTTGACCGCTTGATAGATGTTCATCCGTTTCAGCAACCACGCGAGAAAGAGGAGCGCAGCAGCGAGCATCATGCATGTCGCGGCCGCAAGCCGGACGATGTCGATGTTATCCGAGATGACTTCGAACGGCGGCACGATGCGCCCGGGATCGAACGAGAGCTGATACAACGGTACGAAAATGCGGCATGCCGCCCAGCCGGTTGTCAGGGCGATCAGGAAACCCGCTCCCGTCGTCAGCAATTGTTCGACGATCAGCATGCCGAGAAGCTGACGGAACGATATCCCCATCGCCCGGTATATCCCGAGCTGCAGCATCCTCCCTTGCAGCGACAAGAGCCAGAAGAGCATGAATCCGATGAAGCTGATGACAAGCGACACGATGAAGCCAAGGCTCATGACGCCGTTCATCGCCATGCGGAACGGATCGAGCCGGCTCTGCGCGATTTCCCCGGTCGTATCCTCGAACTTCTCAAGCGCGATGCCCTTCTCATCGATGGCTTCAAGCAGCTGCCGGCGATCGGCGCCAAGCGCCAGCTTGATCCATACGTCGTAGGGCTCCATCGCCAGCTCGCTTTGGATCTTCTCGAGGTGGCCGATGATGAGCATCGGATTCTGAATATCCAGCGATGCCTCGATCGATGTGGGATTCGGATTGAATGTCGGAAAGTAGTCCATGATCCCGTAAACAACGAACCGCGTCGGACGCAGGCCTTCCCAGCCTGCGTCGATGACATCGCCGATCTGCGCTCCGAAATAATCGGCCGCCGTTCTCGACAGCAGCACCGCGTTCGCGTCTGGCGCGATCAAATTCAGATAATCGTAGAAGTGATGCGGCAGTAAGCCCTCTTTCATCCAGGCAGCTTCGCCGAAAGCATCGGTATCAATGCCCATTAAGCGAACCTTGCCGCTCTTGTTGCCGAGCCAGGCGTCCGATTGTTCCTTGACGAACACTCTCGCCGCCCGTTCCACGCCGGGAAGCTGCTCGATCATGGCCAGCGGCGGCTCCAAATAGTTGATGCGCGTTGACACGGCAGCCTGCTGATCAGCTCCGGCCTGACCGGGGACCGATGGCGGCGGCGCATCGTTCACCCAATGTTGGCGCAGAACGATATCGCTGCCTTTCGCATACCAGATTTGATCCTCCATGTTGCCGTTGATCGTGCGGGCCGTGTTCGCATTATAGATGCCGGTGCCGATCGTCAGCACGAGGAATACCATCAGACCGTGATAAAGCCGATTGCGCCGGCTGACTAGCAGCAGCGCGGAATAAAGCTGCGGCGCCCACCGTTTGCGGCCGATTCGATAGAGGATCGTCACAAGGAGCGGGTAGGCGCGAATGAGCAGCAGGCTTGCGCCGAGAATAAAGAGCGTGGGCACCGTGTAGAGCAGCGGGTCCGCCGAGAACGACTGTCCGTCCAGGCCGAGTTTAATCAAATCGCGCATTCGCTGCTGGTAGACATAGTAGCCGTAGAACGAGAGGCCAAGGAGCATGATGTCCAGCCCGAACGTCTGCCACGCCGGACGTTTCCCCTCGCGGGCCTTCGCACGATTTTGGTCGACGATCGAATTGCCGCTCGCGAGGAAGACCGGAATCAGGCCGACGACCCAAGAGACGACCGCGGCTCCCCCTGCGTACAGCCAGCTTTCGGCAGAAATTTGCACGGCAAGCGCGCCGCGATCCACGAAGTTTAAGAACGTGCTGGTCGAACCGAGTATCCGCGTAAACGCCGCGCCTAGAACAGGGCCTGCCGCAAGCGCGAATAGCGCGATAAGTCCGAATTCCATCGCATAGATGGACATGATATGCATTCTTGTCGCGCCGCGGCTGCGAAGCACGGCGATCTCGGACTTTTGTCGCTCGATCAACATGCCGGTTACCATATAGAGATAGAACCCGATCAGGATAAAGAGCGGCACGTTGAGCGACCACAGTAGATGGCGAAGCGTCTCTTCCCGGTCGGCATATGCGGTCATGGCGTCATTACCGGGTACCCACACCGACGAACTGACGGCAAAATTATACGTTCCGAGCATGTCGTCCGTCATGTTCGATTTGAGATCGACCATGTACTCGGCCGTATGGATGTCGAACGTCGTATAATCGACTGCCGCCAGCGCCCCGATCTTCGCGAAGACGAACGGGCCATCTTCCGCGAAGTCGCTCCTGAACAGCCCTTCCGGCAAAAACAGCGTATTGCGCTCCTGACCAAGACTTGCGCGGCTCCAATACACGTCGCTCAAATCGTTCTCCGCGATGACGGCGACAGGCTTGATGCGAATCGCTTGCCTCTCCGGCCTCGGGTCGTCAATGATATATTCCTGGCCCAGCAGCATCTTCAGCTCGACGAGCGCATTGTCCGTCACCATCACTTCATATACGCCATCAACCTGCTCCTTCTTGGGGAGGACGCCGTCTACGACACGCACCTTCTCTTCGAGTCCGGTACGGGCGGCGAATTTGGCCGAACGCTTCTCCTCCGCGTTGACGCGCGAAGGGTCGGCCGGCTTCAGCGCGAAGCGGACGGTCTCCATCATCCGCTGGTCGAGCATAAGGTTCAAGCTGCCGTCCGTAATGTTGGACGCCCAGTACGAGGCCAACCGTTGCTTAATAGCCTTCTGAACCTGGGGATCGTCATCGCGCATCGTAATGTCGATGGAGACGACGCCCGGGTGAACGCCTGTTGCCGCGTAACTTCGATCCATGTCTTGGACTAGCATATAGCGGAGCACGGCGTTCTTATAGATCGGCATGCTGGATGTGAGCGCGATACAGCAAAGCATGCCTGCGAGCAGACTGGCAGCCAGCCAGCGGTTTCGTGCCAACTTGCGGAACAACATGATGAGAACGGACATAGCCTAACGCTCCCTCGTTTCCCCACATGACTTACTGTAGAATGATTTTCATGCCTTCCTCGACGCCTTGGACAATCTCAAATTCCGTCGCGTTCTCTAGACCCGTCTCGACATCGAGCTCCTTGCGGCGTTCCCCGTCAAGCACCTGCACGAAGGTCCGTCCGAAATAAGTACGCACGCCGGCCTTCGGTACGACAATCACGTTATCCCGCCGTTCGGCGACGATCGTAATATCCGCCATCTTGCCTAGCGCTGCCTCCGGGGGCAAGCTGTCCAGCTCGATATATAATGTCCGGGCATATTCCTCACGAAGCCTGTCGTCATCCGTCTGCGGCGCAGAGGCAGGCGTTTGCGTCACTTTGCCCGCATATTGCTGACCTTGGAACTTCACTTCCGCTATCATGCCGACTTTAATGTCGGAGAGTACGGGGTTATTGGTCGTCGTCAAAGCCAGCCGCATTGCTTGCGGGTCGGCAATCGCCGCCAGCACGCGTCCCGGTTCGACCCGGTCGCCAGGCATCAAGTCGGTGAAGTAGGAGACGATCCCGTCCCCAGCCGCTGTCAGCACAGAGGCGGCAGCCTTCTCCTTCGTCTTCTCGAACAGCAGCTCTGCCAGCTGATAATCGAGCTTCGCAATCTTGATGTGTCTACCGTTTCCGCCCTTGACTGTCTCTTCCAGCGCCAGACGTTTTCGTTCATATTCCAGCTCCCGTTGAAGCAGCTCAATATCGACGCCTTCATTGTCTAATGTGATAAGCACGTCGCCTTTCTTGACGACAGTTCCTGCCCGTACGTTGACGCTGTCGATCACGCCGCCTGCTTGGAGCTGGTAATACTTCACACGGGTCGGCACGAACGTGCCCGAACCCGCGATCTGTCTTGCGATGCTGCCAAGCTTCGCGTCGACCGTCCGCGCTTCGCTCTGCGCCGGCTTGACGAGCGGAGGCGCAAGCGGAGCCTGCTCCTGCGGCAGAAGACTGCAACCGCTCGACATCGCGGCGGTTACAAGCAGCGAGACGACCACAACTAAACGACGTTTAAGCCTCCCTGCTGCTTGCCGATCCAATTCGACCATCCTCCAATGCATATACGTCGTCGACCAGTTCCATAATGTGCGGGTCGTGCGTTGTCATCACGATGGCGATCCCCTCCAACCTGACTAGCTCACGGAAAACCTGCATCACTTGCTTCCCCATTCTGGAATCCAACTCTGCCGTCGGTTCGTCAGCCAGAATCAGCCTTGGCTTATGGGCGATCGCGCGCGCAATAGCCGTCCGCTGCTGCTCGCCGCCCGAGAGCTCTGCAGGCATATGATGCATGCGGCTGGCCAATCCGACGAACGCGAGCGCCTGTTCCGCCAGCTTCTTCCGCTCCGTCGCCGGAATGCCGGCGATGCGAAGACCGAAATCGACGTTCTCGTAGGCTGTCATATAAGGGACGAGCGCAAAGGATTGGAAGATTAGACCGATCTCGCGTTTACGCATCTCGTTCTTCTGCCGATCGGTCATCTTACCGCCGTCCCTGCCGCTATAAAATATGGCGCCTTCCGTTGGAGAATCAAGCGCAGCCATCATATTCAGCAGCGTCGTCTTACCTGATCCAGATCGTCCCTTCAACGCAATCAACCGGCCTTGGCTGACGCTTAGCGTTGCGCCCTTTAGGGCAACTACCGCGGCGTTTCCCTTGCCGAACACCCGTGTGACGCCGCGAGCTTCCAGCAGCGGCGCTCCGGTATTCCCCGTCCCGTTCATCTCCTCACTCCCATTGTTCGATTGTGGTGATGATTGGCTTTCGTGCGCCATAACTTATGGATGCGCTTACATTTATATCATAACAAATAACGAATCGAGCGCAATGTTTTTTTGAACGATAACCAATTTGTTATTTTTCTTCATGAAGAAAAAGTGAGTTCCTCCACCCTTGGCAGCTGGTTCGATACTCGGATGCTCATTGAATAGGCCAGAATATCGGGCGCTTATCCATTTAGGACCATCATCTTAAGCAGGCAAATAATCACCTAACATCGCCAAACACATTTTGATAATTTTCGCTCACCAAGAAAGCAAAACATACTGCACCAAGAGGATAAAGATCAATCGCGTCGAATAACATTAAAAATGAAAGGGTTTACATTCTTGCCGTTATAGACACTACCTTGTGACCGTTAAGGAGATGGCGATTATGAACACGCGAACTTCCGTTCTTGCCTTGCTCTTGTTCCCCCTGCTTCTCGCATCCTGTACGTCGAGCACGACCTCGCTGGACGACACGACACCCGATCCATTCCGGCAAGCTGAGCGGCTAGGTAAAGGCGTTAATTTGGGCAATGCACTAGAAGCTCCCCGTGAAGGCGAGTGGGGAATCACCTTGCAGGAAGCGTATTTCGGGCTCATTGCAGACGGCGGATTCGATACGGTTCGCGTTCCGATCAAATGGTCTGCCCATGCGTCTACAGAACCTCCCTACACGATCGACGAGACGTTCGCGAAGCGCGTGGATTGGGTCCTCGATCAAGCCGAATCCCAAGGATTGAATGCGGTGATCAACATGCACCATTACGATGAGATTTTTGAGGCGCCGGACGAACACAAAGAGCGATTTTTGCGCATTTGGGAACAGTTGGCGCAGCGGTATAAAGACCGGCCGCTCTCTGTTTACTTCGAGCCGCTCAACGAGCCGCACGGCAAACTGACCGCAGCGGCTTGGAACGATCTTCTGACTGAAGCGATCCAGACGATCAGAGGCGTAGATAACCGGCATACCCTCATCATCGGAACTTCCGAATGGGGCGGCATTGGCGGCTTGCACGGATTGAACGTGCCGGAAGAAGAGAAGAATGCGATTGTAACGTTCCACTACTATGAGCCTTTCCTATTCACCCATCAAGGCGCGGAATGGAACGGCGCGGAAACAAGCACGACGGGCTTGACTTGGCCTGGTCCGCCGTCAACCGAGGTGCAAGCCGCTGAAGCTGCCGATCAAGTGCCTTGGGTCCATCGATGGTTTGAAGACTATAACAACCAGCCATCCGAATCCAATCCGGCCAGCCAAGAGCAAGTGATTCGCGATCTCGACCAAGCTGCGGCGTGGGGCAAAGAACACAACCGCCCTCTCTGGTTAGGCGAATTCGGCGCCTATTCCAAGGCCGACATGGAATCGCGCACCCGCTGGACAACGTTCATTCGAAGCGAAGCGGAGAAACGGAGCATCTCATGGGCGTATTGGGAATTCGGGGCCGGATTCGGGGTGTATAACCGGGAACGCGCTCAGTGGAACCAGGAACTGCATCAGGCGCTTATCGGAAGCAGCGGCGAATAAGCCGCGGGACAGCTTTACACCTATCGTTCATTTCGCACACGAAAAGGCGGCCGATGATTGCTCATTAGCCGCCTTTTTTCTGCGTATTCGCCGTGGGTCTGTAAAGCTATTTGCGTAACCCCCATGAAGCAAAATATTAACGCATATATTAACCAATTCGGTCGGGGAAAAAGACGGAGAGCTGGAGGAGCATTTGTCCCTTGTTGCCGTCAAGATCGATGCCAATGACCATGTAGGCCACATTGTTCACAATGGCGCCGTCTTGCTTCACTTTGTAGTGAATGGTGACCATGAAGACGACCGCGTAAATGCCCTGCAGCGGCCGATTCTGCCATTCTTTAATGAGGGGACAATCTTGTTCGTCACGTTCGAGATCATCGTTGGCGAGACGTCAATGCCGTACAGTTGGTTCAGGTGGTCCTGGATATCCCGTGTGCTGACACCTTTGGCGTACATGGCGATGATCTGGTCCTCAATGCCGGTTACGGTGGACTGATGCTTCTTCACGATGACAGGCTCGAACTCGCCGTTACGGTCTCGTGGCACGCTAATCTCGACGTCTCCGTACTCGCTCGTTACGGTCTTCTTACTCTTGCCGTTACGGCTGTTAGACGTCGTTTTGCTCTTCACGTCGTGCTTCTCGTAGCCCATCTCCGTGTCCAATTCCGCCTCCAGCATCGATTGCAGCGTCTCTGCAAACAGCTCTTTCCGTGAGGATTGCACATCGTCCATCGTCTTGAGGTTATTCTCCTTCACAAACGCCTTCACTTGTTCCTTACTGAATCTCGCCATTGGTGCCATCCTCTCAAACCCTTTCTCTCATTGTAATCTAAATTCGGCTTGAGAGTTTACACAGTGCCTATCGGTTAGCCTAGTGCAGCCCCATCGATTGCAAAGCGTTTCACGCTAATTTTTATTTTCATCCTTCTTTTCCGCTTTTTTGGGGAAATTTTCATTTCCATTCTGTTTATCAGCCTTCCAAAATTCATTGATCAGTTGTATCAATTCTGTTAAAGCTTGATCAGCATTATTATTGGAATTGAAAATATCCCCTTTCTCTTCAGACCAATTAAGAAATTTTCCACCGATTTTTAACATATGGTTCGGTAGTTGTATACCATGCTTCTGAAGGTATTTATGGTCACCCATATCCTCATACTCATCTTCATCTTCATCTTCATCCTTATTCTTCTCCTTTTTTTTCATATTCACATGTGGCCAATCTACCTCATAGTTATCGGCCATATCGAGCAATAATTGTTGGATCTCGTCAACGTCGATATCCTCCGGTTGGAGCATGGGAATCAATATTTCAGGTATTGCGGATAAAATATCACTATAGGCGGCCTTATTTTCGTCTTTAGTTGAAATACGTGTCTTTAGTTCATCGAGTTTCTTATTTAGGAATGACTTTACCTCCTTTACCAGTTGTTCCTTTTGCTCTGGGCTCGGCTTTCCCTCAATCTTCTCCTTAATTACGTTACTCCATCCCCTTAGGCTCTCTTGATAAGAATTGATAAGCGAATTCTCATAGCCATCGCCGGGCCACAAGTTTTTAACGTTACTATTCAATTTACTTAGCACTTTTTTTAATACGAATTCTAAATCTTTTGTTATTTTTGATGACGGAATCTCGGGTATATTTTTCAACTGATTTTGTAGTTTAGCATTATCCTTTATTTTTAGTTGTTCTACTAATTGAGTTTTTTTATCTTGCAGTTCTTTTTCTATACCCATTTCGATGTATAGTTGATGAAAGTGTTTATACAGTACCTCAACCGTTCCACCTTGTGAAAGTATATGGTTTGCAACATTTTGCACAGCCCCCTTAATAGTATGCCATGCAATAATATGACGTCTATGTAGTCCATCTCTCATTCCAGAGATGGAGACATCTTTTTCGAAAGCAGGACGGCCGGTTATCGATATGCTCTCGTCAGTCACTTCAACGTCAAGGGTTCCGCTTCCAGTCGACTTTCCACTTTTATTAGAGCCACGATACACAAACAAGTCTCTAACCCATCTAAGGGCCATCATTATATCTGGATCCTTATATCTCTTTTCCTCGGTGCTTAAATCCTTTTCATCCTTCTGAAAAGCATTTTCCAACGCATCATCAATAAAATTTTTTAGAAGCGTTTTCTTATCAGCTGGATAATTTTCATCAAAGAAGAATTTTTTCATTTCTTCTCCAACTGAAGTGTTATTATCAATTTTTTCGGGTTTCGTATTAAGTATACTCGCACCTGAATACTTTCCTTGACTCTGTTCTTGATTCTCTTTACCTTTTAATGAAAGACTTCTATTTGTACGACCTCTTTTTGCTTCCCAATTAAACGGAATATCATTAAGTATTGGGAGCATTATTGTATTAAACTTTTCAATTTCAGGATCTACCTCCTCTTGTTTTTCCATGGCTTCGTTTTCTTCAACCTCTTGTTTTCCTTGGGATCCTATTTGTTTCACGTCTGAATTATCTGTCTCTAAGTTATTATTGATATCTCGCTTCTTCTTCACCATTTGTAGGATGGCTTGGTTTCCAATGACAGGCTGAAGAGACTGCAGCGTATTAGGTAAAAAATTAGTAGCGTGTTTATTTGACACAAACGATGTATTCGATATTTTGGAAGAATTCGCAAGTTCGTGATGAAATGTCGAATGTGGCTCTTTTTTAGGCATCTGATCATTAAACAATGTTGCATCCTCTCCAATCTCCAGCATCTTTCTCAACCATGGGTGCCCTTCCTATTAATATTAATTTCGAGTTTTGCATGTCGATTTACGTCATACTTTACATATTATAGAAATAACCATCGTAAGACGAGTGACATAGTTCCTAGGTGGATATATGCACCGTTCTCGGTAACGCCTGACCGTACTCCCTTTCGATTGCTGGAGACAGGTAAATGGTTAGGGACTGAAAGGGAAGATGAGTCTCAAGTTTTAGGCCAACACAAAAAGCAACTTAGCTTTGGACAACCAAAGCCAAGTTGCTTTTACGAACGATCTACGGGTGGTGTTTACATGGACATTCTTTATCTGTATAACGTACAAATACGAATTTCGGCGATTAGGACTAAACTCTCATCCGGCACCCACACTTCGACTCAAATACGCCCAAAACTCCGGTTCCATATCGGTGTATCGTTCGGATGGAGCGGTGGCTTGGGATTCCTATGGCTCATCGTAAATGCTACCCCATGTCCTTAATAGCCGTATATCCGAAGCAGATACCATATGCATGACCTCCAATTACGCTGGCTTTAACCAAACCAATGAAAATAAGCGCCGATAAGCGAGAGGACCAGCAGCGGAATCGATAGCACGGATAGCCATAAAAATAGATAGTAGTAGCAGTCTTGATCCCCGTGGCGCTTCCCTTTTGTCCCCATCACAACTACCGCCCTCCTATCACTCCCAAATTCATCATGGGATTTTGCCTAGTCACTGCTGATTTGCTTAAATTACATGATTAGACCGCTCATGGAAAAGGCTATCGCAGCGATCCCAAATACGATCAGGAGGGCACCGGAAATCCGATTGGCCCATCTCAACGCAAGCAAGGAAACGTGGGATCGAAAATAATCCGCAATCGTGGACAATAACATCCACCATAACAAGGAGCCGATAAATACGCCGATGACTAGAAGCAACGATGAAAGCTCGTTATGAGGCGCGCGTACGCTCGATAACGATGAAATAGCCATGGATTGCGATAAAGTCAGCAGGACGACTGAAAGATAAGGAATAAAGAGCGTGCTATTCCCGCGCCTAATTGCACGGAACATCCCCAACTTGACCAGACCAAGCAATAGAAATATCGCTCCGCTCAACAGTTGAAGCCAGCCCATGCGATCCATCAAAAATTTAGAGGTTAACGTCAAACCAAAGACGGCAATGAAGCCATAAAGCGCATCCACCGTCGCGGCTCCTAGTCCGGAGACTATACCGTACTATCTTCCCTTCACCAAGGATCGGCTGATGCAAAGAACGGCCGTCGATACGACCGGTACCGCAACAAAGATTCCCCAAACAATCCCGCTTACAAGAAAGGGAAGTAACACATGTCCGCAACCTCCTCTGACAGCTTACGCTTCTATCAGGAAAAACTAAGACAAGGCAATGTTTTCAACGACATACTCGCATTCGCAGCTCAGGCACGGCGACATGAACGTTGAATGATGATCTCCTCCCCACATGCTGGATTGACTTATACATTAAATGTAAATATCCGCAAATAAGCACAAAGGCACTCCGACGGAATAACCGTTCGGAATGCCCTGTTTGCATTTGATTTATAGATACATCTAATGTCAAAGTCTAGATCGATTATGGCACCCTTATTGTTAAATGTCAACAAATGTGGATGACGATTACAAGCCCGCTATGATTATCATTATGGAGTTAACGCACCATGGCTGGCCGTCTAATCGCGAATGCGCCTATGAAGATGAGATATATCTTTTACTACTAAGTATCTATTAAAGAATAAAACCTTTTAGCGAGGCCGAAGTAGAGCTGAATCCCGCATGGGACAAGGCTTCTGAGAAGGCCTGAATTATTTTTTCAGCCTTGACCACCCCAAAACGTCATTTTTTCAGACCGATTGAAAAATCGGATCAAAAATCAGAATGAAGCAGCCGGTTGGAAACCGACTCAACCGCCCCTCCTGATCGCCGGCGTTTAACCCCAGTATTTGTCCCCAATTCACAAGTTAAAGTCTTAAATATTAACGATTGCGGGAACAATGCGTCCGAAAGCGATCCTAAATTTCTGTTTTTATCACATAACTACAGTAAAAATAACAGCCGGCTGAATAAAGGTTTGTGAACAGACGGTGGATTATTCGCTATAGGTAGACGTGCGACCCGCCGCTTGGACGAAGTCGCCAACTCGAAACGACGCCAAATAACCCCCTATTATCGGGGGTTAAGCGATAAGCTGCATGTCTCCTTAAGCGAAGCGGGAAATCAGAAACTCTTCGAGATAAAACTCCCCGCCTGTCCTAAGATCAGCGTTCCCTGCTTTCAGCAGCCGCGCCGCTCGCTGGCAAGCCGTCTTAAATTGCCGGGTGGAGAAGAATCCTTTGACCGCCCTGTAGAACTGATAGGGACGTGCCAGCGCATAGTCGGTCTCTTCGCCTACGATGAAGGCGTAAACGCCTGTGTTTTGCGTAATCTCGATGAAGCGCTGGTACGTGCGATCCTCTAATTCTTTCTCAAGAACCAGCACGGGATCCGCGCTGAACAATTCGCGGCTATCGAACATTTCGCGAAGCCGTTTGGCGGCGAATCGCAGCACCTTCAACCCTCGGTTATGCAGCAATTGAGCAAGCCGAAGGAAGGTTTGTCCGTTGTCGAGCTGTTCGAGTTCGCCGATCCTGAAATAATTAAGCAGCATGCGAAGCCGCCCCACCGTCTTGCTGTAAGGCACTTTCGCCTTCGGGATTGCCCGATAATGCCGATTCGCCTCATGGCGAACTTGATAAGCAGGATTCGGTACGCAGCACAAAGACCACCGTCCCAAGGCGTCTTTGGATACGGTTGCCTTCGTAAATAACGGATTCCCCGGTTGCGGCTCCAAGGCGGCGAGCAATTGGAGCGACTTACGAATCTGGGCCGGCCGGCTCTTATGCGTAAGCGTATAGATCCAGGAAGCGTCTCCAAAAAATTCCTTGAACTCCGCATTCACCTTATCGCCATTCCGGCTGATGATATAGAGGTAAAGCTTCTGGGCGGATACCGGCAGATCCGTGAACGCTTTGGTAAAAACGACCGGGTTGAACAGCACGAAGCGTCCCGTCCGGCGCTTATAAGATTCCAGACGCCATTCCGAGATGATGCCTTTACTGGTGGTCGAAATCAGGCCAAGATCGATGAACTTCCGGATCTCGGCATAGAACTGTTCTTTAGAGCCCGCATCTTCGTACTCCTCGTTCATGAGCTGATAGAGCTGGTGAGTAGATACGCCGGTTAGCGTGCCTTCTGTATTGAAGCGCCGGGAGATTGTCATCATGAGACGGATCGACATCTCCGTAACATGGCACTTCCGCATCGGGTGGCTGTTACGGCGGAACAGCATGACGTCGTCCTGATCGTAAGCATGTTCGATATGGAATAGATCTTGAAGGAAGCTGTAATCGACCGATACTGGATACGTCACATCGAAGTTGCGATTGTTCAATTTCATATATGGGAATGAAGTGGGTCCCTTATACGGCTTCGGCATCCAGATCGGCCTCCTTCCTCGACAATTCATGGGATTGTAATGGTCAGCGTATTTACTCCCGGTCTCTGGAGCGTTATAATAGGGAAACAGCCGATAAAAAGGCAAAACTAAAGCAGACCTTTTTATCGCATTTTTTTGCGAAAAAGGACTTTGCGGATTTATCAGCCGATTCCCTGTTACCAGCAGGTAATCAGCAACATGCTTGTCATCGTCTCGATCCCCATCGATTCGTTGACGCACATGATTGACATCGCGATACTACCATCGAACGTAAGAAGTAAAGTTTACCAGACCTTACTTCCCCTAACCCCCGTTACCAGCGGGGGTTTTTTTCTTGTGAAACGCGACTCGCCGCAAGACGGAGCTAGCCATCTCGCTTTGCTTCCGGAGCTTTACATAAATCTCCTAGTTTCGACAATACCATTGCGACAAGGATATGGTCAAACGTACTTCAGGGGAGTTTTGACACGTATCTTTAGGGGAGTTTTGGGACGTACTTCAGGGGAGTTTCGTACTTCAGGGGAGTTGTTGCACGTACTTCAGAGGAGTTTCGTACTTCAGGGGAGTTTATTGACGTACTTCAGAGGAGTTTTGAGACGTACTTCAGAGGAGTTTCGTACTTTAAAGGATTCTTGGGACGTACTTCAGAGGAGTTTCGTACTAGAGGGGATTTTGGACACGTACTCTAGGGGAGTCTACTTTTAGAAGAAAATTTTTGAAGAACGAGAGAAACACGTACTACAGGGGAGTTTAAGGACGTACTAGAGAGGAGTTTTGGCTTTAAAACAAAAAAACACGCGCTACCCTAGTAAGGTAGGCGTGTTGAATTGAAGCTGATTGTCCATCGAATCCGCTTGCAATAGCCAATCGCTGGGAATGAATCGGACTTGAACCGGTATGCGCCGCTCTTTCCTCACAATATCGAAACTTTGAATGACGTCGAAGGATTGCAATTCTTCAAAGGCGCGCTGCATATGCGAGTAGGCTTTGGACTTCTCGCTCGAATGAAGCCCAAGGTGAGGAAGCAGCTGCTCGACGTCCAGCATGAGCTCGCCATCTTTCGCCTTATTGACCAAGATCAAGTACAGCGCTCGCGAAGTCGGCGAAGCCAAATCATTAAACAGCGAGATGCTAATCGGCACCACGTTCCCGATCAGCAAGTTCTTATGGAGGTTATTACTGAGCGTAACGGACACCGTGTTCGTCGTCCTGTCGATTTCCATATCTTGAAACGGGTTATGAATTTTCGTTCTCATCCGTTTTTTGGCTTCCGCATCGAAGAACTCTTCCATGACGATCGAAGTTTGGCCAAGATTGGACAAGCTATCGAACAGGTTATTATACTCGCCGCCGATCGCCTCCACCTGGACGCATTTCAGCAGTTCATTGAACGAAAATTCAAAGCTTTGATTTTTCCCCTTCTGCTCCCACAGCTTGAATACCCCGAGCATGTTGCGTGCGTCTGTCGGAAGCAGCAGACTGCCATTGCTGTTGTTGTAATACATGTTACGGAACCCCGTTTTATGTACCTCTAAGCTCCCGTCTTTCTTTCGCTGCTTCTTCAACGTCTCTTCATTCGGGCTGCTCGACGAAATGAAAGGGTGATCGATAAAATTTCGCTCCATATTGTGGCTGAGCTGCCGATTTTGTTTTTGCTTGATTTGAATGGCTTTCTCCAAAATCAAGATTTGATGCTGCAGCAGCTGGATTTCTTCGGTTACTTCTTCGTTCTGATTGTCCTTCAGCGCGATCTCCGTATACCGCGTAATGAGCGGAACCGAGATTCGTTTGAGTTCAGAGATGCTTTTATATAGTAAAGGTTTGGTGAATCCTTCGGCTTCTAGTTCGATCTGGCCTTTAATCATGACTTCGTCTTTCGAATATTTCATTAAATCCTTGCGGCTTTTGACGAGAATTTGAGCGTTCTTCTCGAGGTTATTTAGGATCGATTTGCTCAATTTACTGCCACCTGCTTTCCTGGTCGTTCTTCTTTCATTGTAGCCGCTAATCTAGGACATGACAATTCATATAGTAGGTCACATGACTGTAAAAAAAAGGACCGCATATGCGGCCCCTCTCCATGATCAGCTGTGGCGTAGATGTTCTAAGGTTTGCAGAAATACTTCTTGTACATGCTCATCATCCAAAGAGTAGAAGACCGTCTTTCCTTCTTTTCTCCTCTTCACAATCCTCAAATTGCGTAAGAAGCGAAGTTGATGCGATATTGCCGACTGTCCCATCTCAAGCACTTCCGTTAAATCATGGACGCATAGCTCGCACTGAGACAAAGCATGAATGATTTTTACGCGTGTTGGATCTCCGAGAGTCTTAAACAGATCCGCCATCTCGCTGGCAGCCCGGTCACCCATTAATTTCTCTTTTACCAAGTGCACATTTACTTCCGTCCCGTCACACGTCGTGTCACAGGCATCCTGCACATTTTTCTCCGTCACTTTTCCACCAACCACAACAATGTTTTTCGTAATTATAACACATTTGGCTGGTGAATTATAAGTTTGCCTCACTGTTCTCCACTTTGATTCGAATCGATATCGTTCGATGGCTTCCTTAAGGATTTGGATATCCCAATGCCTAGAATAGCGGCGGCAGCAAGTATGGCAATTAGATAGATCATTAGCTGTAACATGATTAATATCCCCCCATTCAATAGCTGTGACGTATCAATCATTCGCCTCATAATATAACACAATAACGAATGAACAAGTATTCATCAATTGAAAGTATCCGCTTAATTGGGTTTGACTTTCCAGCCTCTCCGCTTTATCATATGAACAAATACTCATATGTTAGTGAAAGAAGGATGAGGGATGAACGAGTATAGGGTTAAAGGGCTCTCGTGCGGCAATTGCGCGCTGGGATTAGAACACCAAATTAAAGAACTCGAACATGGAGAAACCGCTACACTCAGCTATAATACCGGGAAACTGAAATTGGATTCGCGTGTGTCTTTAACGCAAGTCGAGCAGATTCTTAAATCCGATAATGCCTATATTGATTGGAATCAAGCGCAAATCGCCCGCTCGGATCATAGCGATGGACACCGTCATGACAATCATTCACATGCTCATGATCATGAATACGATTCTGGCGACCATAGCCACGCGCATGGGCATAGTCATGAACATGGGAATTCGAAGATGATCAAGCTGCTTATTGTCTCTGCCATTCTCTATTTGGCAGCGGTGTTTGCTGGAGATAGCGTGAATGAGGCTGTTTTGACTGGCCTGTATCTCGTTACGATCGTGTTAAGCGGCTATTCCACATTTCTCCGGGGTTTAAAGAACTTGCTTGCCCTTCGCTTTACGATCGATACGCTCATGACTATCGCACTCACCGGAGCCGTAGCCATAGGCGAATGGAAAGAAGCCACCCTAGTAGCCCTGCTATTCGGGCTCAATGAGCTTCTAGAGGGTCTCGGCATGGAGAAAGCGCGCCGATCCATGGAGACGCTGCTCAAGGTAGCACCCAAAGAAGCCGTGCTTCTGAAGAACGGGATAGATACCGTCGTGCCAATCGCTTCGTTAAAGGCTGGCGATCTCGTTGTGGTCAAATCGGGCGAGAAAATCCCTTCCGACGGCGTTGTCGAAGAAGGCAAAAGCTCCGTGAATGAAGCTGCAATCACCGGCGAATCGTTGCCTGTGGAGAAAGAAATCGGAGCGCCCGTATTTGGCGGCAGCATTAACAATGAAGGCGTACTCCAAATTCGTATCGAAAAGGCGTATCAGGATTCTTCCTTAGCTCGCATTCTTCATCTCGTCGAAGAAGCCCAAGAAACCAAAACGCCTACCGAGCTTTTTATTAATAAATTTGCCCGTTACTATACGCCGATCATTATGATAATCGCCGCTCTCGTGATCGTGGTTCCCCCCCTTCTACTCGGAGGAGAATGGAGCAAATGGGTATATCAAGGGCTGGCCGTTCTTATTGTAGGCTGCCCTTGCGCGCTTATTCTCTCCTCGCCGATCGCGATTGTGTCCGGCATTACACGCAATGCTCGCAATGGGATTCTGGTTAAAGGCGGCGTGTTCTTGGAGCAATTAGGTAAAATCGATACGCTCGCATTTGATAAAACCGGGACGCTTACCAAAGGCGAGCCGCACGTCGAACAAATGGTCGTTTATGATCCGGAACGGTTTTTGAGAGTAGCAGGCTCGATTGAGAAGTCCTCCTCCCACCCTTTGGCTAGAGCGATCATGAAGAAAGTAGCGGATGAGAACGTGGAGACGACCTCTCCGGACGAGATGCAGACGGTATCGGGGCAAGGAATCGTTGCGCAAGTGGAAGGACGGCAGTACTGGCTCGGCAATGAGAGGCGTATGGCACATTTGAGAATACCTGCAGAAGTACGCGCTCAGATCGATGCTTTAAAAGCGGAAGGACTGACCCTTGTAGTAGTCGCCGATCAGGAACGGATACTCGGCATGTTCGGAATTGCAGACGAAATACGCGAGGAAAGCAAAGCGGTCATCGCTCAATTGCATCGCGCCGGTATACGGCGTACGGTGATGTTAACGGGCGACCACCAGAAAACCGCAGAGAAAGTCGCCTCGCTCGTTGGTGTTAGCAGCTTCTATGGCAATCTGCTGCCTGAGGATAAAGTGAGCAAAATTCGGGAGCTGGGTCAACAAGGAACGGTGGCCATGATCGGCGATGGCATCAATGATGCGCCGGCTCTGGCTACAGCCCAACTAGGAATTGCAATGGGCAAGGGTACCGACAGCGCCATCGAGACTGCTGATATTGTGCTGATGCAAGATCACCTTGGTAAGCTCCCAGAAGCAGTATCCGTGGCGAAGAGAGTCAATACGATCATTCGATTTAACATCCTATTCTCTCTCGGGTTAAAAATCATTGCCTTGCTGCTCACCATCCCAGGCTGGCTTACCCTTTGGTTCGCGATCCTATCCGATATGGGCGCTACCCTATTCGTCACTTTAGTTAGTTTGACGGTTTTAATCGGGAAGAATAAGGTCTAAGTTGGGGAAAGGCAGAGTCTAACAACTCTGCCTTTTGGCATGGTTTCCAATGCTAACGCCGTTGCGGTTGTAAGGCCATCCACAAGTTACGCGCAGCCATAATTTGCATATCCCCGCCCCATGCGTTATAGTTTTTACATCGACAAATTTGCAGGTCTATAGAAAGAAGGTTCACGCGTCCATGTGCCCTCGCACCAAAGAACAAAATGAACGCATCCGCATCCAGCGCAGAGAACAGATCCTGGACGCCTCCGCACGTACCTATTTCCGAACGGGCGCAAGCTTTGATATTCGCGACGTCGCTCGCGAGGCTGAGCTCGGTTACGGCACGGTGTACCATTATTATCCCAACCGGCATTTATTGATAGAAGATGTGCTGGACAGCGGCTTCGAGCGATGCGAGCAATCGCTGGCAGAATGGGCGAACATCCGCAGGGGCAGCCCCGATAACAAGCAGCTATTGATGTATTGCAAGACGCTGCTTCGGCTGTGGCAGTCGGACGCCCGCGCTTATCTCGTCTACAAGATGGCGGCAGAGCATTATGCGGGCTTACCCGAGAAGGATCGGCACGCCGCCCAGAGACGATTCAAGGAAAGACTGTACGTTCCGCTCCAATCGATCGCCCAATGCGAAGACGACAGCATCGACCTGCTGCTTGCCGTGCTGGTCGGCTGCTGCGGGCTGCAATACTACGCGGGCGCTTCCGAGCTGGATGTCGACCGAATCGCCCAGCTCGCGATGCAAGCCATGACGAAGGGGTCTTGATACGAACATGGTCATCTTAAAAAGCAAGCATGAAATCGAAGCCATCCGCAAGGCATGCCAAGTGGTGGCCGAATGCCATCGCACGATCGCCCCGCTCATCCAACCGGGCATCACGACGAACGAGATTGAGCGCATCTTCGAGGACATCATCTTGAAGCACGGCGCCAAGCCCTACACGAAAGGCTACAAGGGCTATCCCTATGCGACCTGCGCCTCGCCCAACGACGTGATCGCGCATGGCTTCCCTAGCGATAAGCCGCTGGAGGAAGGCGATATCGTGACGATCGACACCGTCGCGGAGCTCGACGGCTGGCTCGGCGATTCAGCCTGGAGCTATGCTGTCGGGAAGATCTCGCCGATGGCCGAGAAGCTGATGCGCGTCACGAAGGAATGCCTTGACCTGGGCATCGCGCAGGCGCAGCCCGGCAATCGGCTCGGCGACGTGACGAGCGCGATCCAGCGGCATGCCGAATCGAACGGCTTCGGCGTCGTGCGCGATCTTCTTGCGCATGGCATCGGGCGTGACCTGCACGAGGAACCGAACTATATGCATGTCGGCAAGCCCGGCAAAGGTCTCCGCATCAAGGAAGGCATGGTGTTCACGATAGAACCTATGATCACCGAGGGGACCTACTATATGACGATCGATGCGGACGGCTGGACCGCGCGGACGCTGGACCGCAAGCTCGCCGCCCAATACGAGCATACGATCGCCATCACGGCTGAAGGTCCACAGATCCTGACCGCGCAATAGAAGAAATAGAGGACGACCAACGAGTTGGTCGTCCTCTTATTTACCCTAATGCAGCTCGATAGACCGGCGAAGATCCGGGCCAAAATAAAAGACAGCCCGAACCTTCTTCTGGTCCTTGCTGCCTTGTATGAGCTATCGTCCCCCCAAGGTGCGATTATCAAGCCGCCGTCATGACTAGCCCCCCTCTTCACTCGGAGTTTGGTAAGCCGCGGCATTCATTTTCGCAAACGAAAGATAGAGGGCAAGAACCAATATCGTGGATAATACGATGAACCATGCGAACGTGGCCCACGACGACTGGAAGAAATCATTCAATTCCGTCGTGCTGACGTTCATTTGATTGACGATTCCGAACACGATCGCCGCCGTAACGAAGCTGAACGGTCTGCCGTCCTTCACCTTCACGATGCGGGTCATGAGCAAGGTGACGATATAGAGAAGCGTACATAGCTTGATAAAGATGCTAGCCGTCCAAATCGCCTCCATCAGCGGGTCCATATTCTCCAGGAAATCGCCGATGCGCACATACCGAATCACCTCCATAACCGGGTATGTCAGATGAGCGGTGACCGACTGACCGAACAGCAGCATGCTGTAGATGTAATAGAAAGCCGTGACCAGACTCGATCCGATAGAAGCGATAAGCAGCGTGCGATAGGTTCGCTGCGGAGCATCGATACGCGGCAGCAAAAACAGCACGAAGAACGATTCGCCGAACCATGGCGCGGTCTTGTAGACGGCTTCCCACATGGAGTCGAATCGAAAGTGCGTCACAAGCGCGATCGACCTGTCGAAATTGACGTCCTTCGTCACGAGCAACGGCGCAAGCAAGCTCGCCATGAACACGACGAAGAAGAATCCTGACGCGCATCGGACGATCGTCTCGAGGCCCGATCGGACCGCAATCGCCGCCGTATAGAGGAATAGCGCGGTGAGCAGCCACTCCGGCGTCGTCGGCAAATACATTTGCGCCATGAAGTCGGTAAATTCCTTCATAATATAAGCCGCCTGATGCAGGAAGAAGCCGAAGGCGGGAACCGTCAGCAGCAGCGCAAGGAACGTCTGCAGCATACCTCCCGAATGGCCTGGCATGCGATCGTCTAATCGATTCCCCAGCCACACGGTAACGCCAGCAGCCGATGACCCGATGATGGCCGCAATCGGCAGCACCGCCCAGCCGCTATAAGAGGCGATTCCGGCCAGCGGACCGATCCAGAAGCCGACCATCGTCGAGTAATTGAACAAACAAAGCAGCAGCCCCAGCTCCAGCTGCGATATCTTCTTCAAGCTTCCCGCCTCCTATACGATCCAGGCTTGCAGCGGCGCAAAGACAGCCTTAATCCACGCATTGGGACTCGGCAGCTCCCGATAAACGATGGTCGTTATGTTGTACAGGAAGGCCAGAACGAGAATAACCGTGAACGGCAGCAGCGCCGGTTTCACCCCGTGCTTGCGAATGAAGCGCGCCTCTCGATAAGCAATGCCGGCAAATACGATCGTGAGCAGCGTGATATACATGGCAGTCCCTACTTCTCTTGTTTTATCCAAACCGGATTTTTCTCGGTACCCATCCGCTTTATCGCGACCTTCGCTTCTACTTGGACATCCATCTTACTGTAGATCTCGCGCCAATCCGGTTCGATCTGCTTCCAGTATCGCGGATACCGCCATTCCACATGCCTGGCAAGCTCGAAGGCATCCACCTTCATCTTCTGCGAGTGCGTGATCGCGCGTTCGAGGCGTGCCCGCAAGATATCGGACAGTTCCTGCTCCATCGCCTTAATCTGCGCCGGGTCGGTCAAATCCACGGAAGATTCCGACGAATTCACGTCATCCTGTGCTTCGACCCGAAGCGTGAACGAAAGCCTGCCTGCCGCGAGTCGAGGGGAGATGGTCGCTTTCGAGCGCAAGATAAGGAAGCTGACCGGCTTGCCGTCCTTCTTCGCCCGCATCGTAATGAGCGCGCTTTGCATCTCGTCTTGCAGCCACAACCCTGCGCGCATTTCCTTCACGTCGAAGCTGCCCACCATTTTCCCCTCGCGGAAGACGGCGGCGCCGTCCGTCCCCGCCCAGGGGCTGACTTTGCCGCGCTCGCTCAGCATACTGATCTCCCCCATCGTAAGCAGACTGGTCACGAAATCCCCGCCGAATTCGAACGATTCCAGCGCATCTTTCACGGTTGTCCTCGGGATGAGCCGCATGCTCTCGAACTCCCTCAACACTTCGGATGGGAACCGCTCGAATACAGGCGTCAGGTTCGTGATGTCCTTCGCTTTGCGGGGAGCGACCATGATATAAGATTTGATATGAAAGGTCGGCTCTCGCGACACCATCTCAAGCACCGGCTTGATGCCGTGTTCGGCCATTCTTCTCCCGAAGACGATAATCCGGGCATGGCCCCAGTTGATTTCGCGGGTCAGGTCGGAACGAATTTTCCGAATCGCTTCGGGCACGTTCGGCGCGGTTTTGCTCACGACCGCGAACGGATTGTTGTTTCCGCCGGATGACGGAGCCCCAATCCCTGTAGATAAGCGGTTCGGGAGCGGGAAGCCCAGCGACACCTCATAGCTGCCGTCGTCGTTGTAATCGATGTAGAGCGCCGCGACGAGCGCCCTGTCATTAATCTCGATCCTGTCCCAGCAGCCTGTCAACAGGATCAGCGCGCCTATAGCCAATAGCCGTCTGGCAATGTCTCCGATGGCGATCATCCGCCTCACCACTCACGTTCCTCTTGTTTGTTCAATCTCCGCGTTGGTTGCATCCGTTCGCCTGCTCCGCCCTCGCCCAAATTCGGACGCTTCCTCATCATCCACCACGGTACCCGGACCAGCACATCCTTCCAGTCTCCGAACCGGATCGGCGCGGTCGGACTCAAATACGGGGTGCCGAAAGAATGCAGGTTAACCAGATGCATATAGATCGCAAAAATGCTGATCAGAATGCCATACAAACCCAACGTCCCGGCAAGGATCATGACGGGAAAACGGAGCAGGCGTATGGAGAGGGCCAAGTCAAAATGCGGGATGAGAAAGGATGCGACACCCGTTATGGAGACGACGATAAGCAGCGGAGCGGAGACGATCCCGGCTTGGACCGCCGCCTGGCCGATGATCAGCGCCCCGATGATGGAGACGGTCTGGCCGAGCGGTTTGGGGATTCGCAGACCCGCTTCCCGGATCGCCTCGAAAGAAATCTCCATAATGAACGCTTCCACGATCGCCGGGAAAGGCACCGACTCCCTGGCCGCGGCGACCGATAGAAGCAAGTTCGGCGGTATCATTTCGGGATGAAAGGTCGTAATGGCAATGTACACGCTCGGCAGGAAAAACGCGATCATCAAAAATAAGTAGCGGATCCATCGGATCCAGGTCGCCGCGAAATAGCGCTGGTAATAGTCTTCGGCGGATTGCAAGAACATGTACAGCGTGACCGGAACGAGCAACGCCATCGGTGTACCATCGACCACGATGCCGATACGTCCTTCCAGCAGCGCCGCCGCCATAATATCCGGCCGTTCCGTGTATTGGACCTGCGGGAACGGGGACAAGGGATTGTCTTCAATAAACTCTTCGATGTAGCTGCTGGCCAATACGCCGTCCATATCGATATAGGACATCCGTTTCTTCATTTCGGCAATGACTTTCGGATCGGCAATGCCGTCGATGTACGCGAGCATAATATTCGTGTTCGAATACCTGCCTAATTGCTGTTCCTCCAGCTTCAGCCCCGCATGCTTGATCCGTTTGCGAATCAACCCGATATTGGTTTGAAAATCCTCGACGAACGCTTCCTTCGGCCCTCGCACGACGGGCTCGTTCTCCGCTTCGGCCGCCGCTCGTTTATCGACCGACCGAATCGGAACGAGAAGCATGTCCGCTTCCGTCTCGAAAACAAGCAGCACGCACCCGGCTAGCAAAGACGATAGCGCATGCTGCGCATCCTGCGTAGCCGACGCCGATGCGGACAACATCCGCTGCACGTGCGCTTTCCACGCTGCGGCGTCGCTTTTATCGGCGCTGTTCACGCTCGATACGATGAATTGTTGGACAAACTGATGATCGATAATGGTAGCCAAATAGATTAAGGTGCAGGTCTGCCCTCCACCGTCTTCGACGACGACGAAGCGAGCGTCGGAGATCGACGTTAGTTGTGCGCGCAGCCACGGGATTCGTTCCGCGACAGGAACATGATGCACAGACTGGCCCCCTGCACCAGATGCTCGCGGAATCGGTGTCCGCTGCTTGCCGCGACGCCACATTCCGGCACCTCCTGATGAGCAAGTATTTGTAGCCTAACCAATATTTCTCATATTATGTAATGGCAAAAAGGGCAGTCGTTCTTATTGCCGACTGCCGTCGATTCTCCGCTTCATCTTCGATGATTATGCGGTAATCCCGTTCCATGATAAAGCGTTTGAGGCAATGGTTAATGGTAAAGCATAGGAAAAAGCGCTGTTTCCATTGCGGAACAGCGCTTCTTTCGCTAGACGGAAAATCATCCGTAGCCTTTAATGCTCCGTTAAACTGAGTAAGGCAACGGTCTCTTCCTTCTCGGGGTCATTCAAGGGATAGATTCTCGCGGTTTCAGCCTGTTCGTCGACATACTGAATGTATACAGGTACCCCATTGAATGTAATGTTAGCCAAGATCGGAGAGGACTCAATTTCTTTTGCTCGTTGCACGTTCATCTCCATGCCTCCCTTTGTAAGGTAACCACGTATACTATTTTCCAGAACCTTACTTATTATTCATGGTGTTCTTCATCACCATTGACGAATGCGATGCGCTAAGTGACGAGATTAATCCCCGACCAAGAGACCAAGATATGGGGTCAAAGCTTATAAAGTGCACTAGCGTCTAATTCCTTCAGCCATACCTGCATGAACCCAGGGCTCCGGTTATCCCAGGCATAGTAGGGAATGAGTCGGAATGTATTCCCCCGGCGATCATGAGCCAGCAACAAGGTTGTACCTTCAAGGATGCCGCTTCCGGGCGCAAGGGTGCAGGTAAGTTCGGCTGGAACTACATAATCGTCATATTGAAGATGCGGATTATCCGCTTGTTCTAAGCAGTATAGGATCGGCCCCCGCTGAATGGCGAATCGTCCGCGATTGGCTACCACCTCCGCTTTTGCTCGGACCAGCTGAACGGGTTGGTCTAGTCTAAGCTCCACAGAATCGCCTTCTTGCCAATTCCGCTCCAGCACCAGGTATCCTTTGTCCAGCTTATACGTGTTAGGCGGAATACGTTCCCCGTTCATGAATACTTGAAATCCGCGGCACCAGCCTGGAATTCGAAGCAGCAGCGGGAAGGTCCGTTCTCGTTCCGGACGGAGCTTCAAGTGGATGTTCCCCTCCCACGGGTATCCGGTGGCAGACTCGATTTGAACGTAGAAGCCGTCGGACAGCTGAAGTTCGGCAATGCCCGCGAAGTATTGGTTACATACAATCCCTTGATCGGCGACCGCGAATTGATACCCGCCGATGGATGGCAGGAAGCGGGCTAGATTCGTGGGGCAGCATGAGGTGTGGAACCATTCCACCCGATGGTGATTCCCTAAGGAAGCGAGCGGATTGACATAGAAGAACTTGTCGCCGGACAGGGATAAACCTGCCAATGCGCCATTGTACAACTCTTGCTCCACAATGTCGGCATACTTGGCATCGCCAAAGAGCAGGTTCATCCTGTGATTCCAAAGCGCCATGCCAATCGACGCGCAAGTCTCGCAATAGGCGGTTTCATTGGGGAGGTCGTAGTCGACCGTAAATCCTTCATTATGTTGGGAGGGCCCGATCCCTCCCGTCACATACATATTGCGCTCCACGGTATGCGCCCAGACGCGGAGCAAAGCATCGAGGTATCCCTCTTCGCCCGTGGCGCGCGCGACATCGGCCATTCCCGCATAGAGGTACATGGCGCGCACCGCATGTCCGGTTACCTTCTCGATATCCTTGACCGGTACATCATCTTGGCAATAAGCCGGCCCCCACTCTTCTTTGTCCCAGATGGCGCCGGAACCATGTCCATGCCCCCGCTCCTCCAATAGCCAATGCGCAAATGACAAGTATTTCGCTTCACCCGTTACGTGGTAAAGCTTGACTAGCGCAAGTTCGATTTCCTGGTGTCCCTCCACCCAGTGGCGCTTGCTTGGTCCAAACATCGAGAGGTAATGATCGGCAAGCTTGCAGGCGACGTCCAGCAGTTCCCGTTTGCCAGTCGCTTCATAATAAGCGGCAGCCGCCTCGATGAGATGTCCGCCGTTATACATTTCGTGCTTCTCCATATCCGTCCACTTGAGTTCAGGCGAGGTTAAGGTGTAATAGGTCGACAGATAACCATCCGTCTCCTGTGCAGCGGCAATCAGTCCGATAAGCCGGTCGATCTCCTTCTCCAGTTCGGGATCTCGCTCATGCATCAACGCATAGGCGGCGCCTTCGAGTACTTTATACACGTCGGAATCATCATAGTACATGCCTTGATGCAGGCCAGATTCTAATCCGCCCGCTCGAGCAAAATTCGATATCCGTCCGGTCTCCTCGCATTGCGCCAGGCAAGCGGGAAGCGTCACCTTCTTCAAGGCGTCGAGCCGCGGCTGCCAGAAATCGTCCTTCACGTTTACCTTGTTAAAGGGAACGTGGGTCCAGTTCAATACGCGTTTGGTCAAATTCTTCTCCATGGTCGTCAGCCTCCGCCAACCTATATTATAAAACTATATAAGTTGAACTAGTAAAACGAACAAAATGCGAAGAAAGAGAGATGAATCTGGAGAAGCGCCAGCGTTCGCCTTTGTTAACGGATATCCCCCTTGTATCCTTCATTCGAGATATCCGTGAACAACAGCGATCGGAAGATCATCACTCTTACGCAGCACTTTATTTGTTCGGATTGTAAGTTCAATTTATATACCCACTCCAACTCAACCCTTCAATCCTGTCAACGAAATGCCCTCCAGGAAGTATCGCTGGCCAATCAGAAACACCACCACACACGGGAGCACTACTGCCGCCGATGCCGCCATAAGCAAGTCCCATTGCGACGTATAGCTCCCCTGGAACATCTGCAAGCCGAGCGCCAGCGTGAATTTCTCGGTCGATTTCAAATAGATAAGCGGACCAAAGAAGTCATTCCAAGCGCCTAAGAACGTGAATAAGGAAATGACGATGATGGCGGATCGGCTCAGCGGCAGCACCACATGGTAATAGATCTTCAAGTATCCAGCGCCGTCCACTAATGCGGCCTCATCCAGGTCGCGGGGGATGGTCATATAAAATTGGCGAAGCAAAAAGATGTTGAAGATGCCTCCGCCGAAAAAGGCTGGTGCGATCAAAGGTACAAAGGTGTCGTAGAACCCCAGCGTCTTCCAACCCAGGAAGGTGGGGATCAGGGTCACGGCGCCCGGCAGCATCATCGCGGTGAGCAGTATGCCGAATACGCCATTGCGTCCCCTCCACTGAATACGCGAGAATCCAAAAGCCGAAATCGTGCTGCTCGTTACGGTGCCGACCAGGACGAGCACAACGATGATGATCGTGTTCATAAAAAACGTGTTGAACGGAAGAATCGTGAGCGCATTCGAGAAATTATCCCATTTGACCGGATCGGGAATCCAAACCGGGGGCATGACGAAAATTTGCGATAGACTCATGAGCGAACTGCGGACCATCCACACGAGGGGAAGAAGAAATAAGGCGGACAGGACCGCAAGCAGCACATAGACGACCGTCTTCTTCAAGGTCGAAGTTCTCATGAACGCCCCTCGCCTTCATAGTAAACCCAGGACTTGGCGGTTCGGAATACGAGCATGGTGAAGAGCAGGATAATGACGAACAAAATCCACGCGAGCGCCGAGGCATATCCCATATTCGTATCACGGAAAGCGGTGCGCCACAAATAGAAGATATAGAAGAGGCTCGCATTGTTCGGCCCGCCTTGCGTAAGAATATAGGCCTCATTAAACACTTGAAACGCTCCGATGATCGTCATGACCGTATTAAAGAACAAGGTTGGGCTTACCATCGGCAGCGTAATATGGATAAGCTTATGCCAACTGCCGCCGCCATCGACTTCGATAGCCTCGTAATATTGATGCGGAATGCCGCTTAACCCTGCAAGGAAGATCACGACGGTACCGCCGATCCCCCACATCGTGGTCAGCACGATCGAAGGAATGACGGATTGCTCGGCGAACAACCACGAACTGGTCGGTAGATGCAGCCATTGCAGCATCGTGTTGATTAACCCCAGGTCTGGATTCAGCAGCCACATCCAGATGATGGACGTGGCCACGGCCGGGACGATGCTAGGCAAATAGACGATTGTTCGAAATAGCGCTCGCCCTTTTATATTACGATTCAGTAACAGCGCGATAGCAAAGGACACGACGATGGTGACGGGTACCTTGAGTACGACGAAATAAAAGGTGACCCCTAATGATTTATTGAATAGCTCGTCTTGGCCCGACAGAAGCTTGGCGTAGTGATCGAAGCCAATAAAATGCGTCGCGGACTGAAACACATTATAATCCGTTAAGCTGTAGTAAAGACTCGCCAGCATAGGGCCGGCCGTAAACAGGATAAATCCGAGCGTAGCCGGAAGCGTAAACAAGATTCCGTAGAGCAGCGCTTTGCGTTCCTTGGACCGTAATCCGGCACGCGCAGGGGCTTGCGGAATCGTCTTCAGATTTGCGTTCATCGGGCCCTCCCTCTATAGGCTGCCGGACGGAAAAACGGGCCGCGAATGGCTGCCCGCTTCCATACAGGTCAGATAAGTACTTGCCGGGTTATTGAATATCTCGCCGACCTTGTACCTGAGCTTGGGCTTTGGCCGCGATGCCATTCATGGCCTGTTCAGCCGTCTGTTGACCGAGCCATACCTTATCGAGCGCGGGATTGACGATATCCATAATCTTATTAAAGTTCTTCACGTAACCTGTCGGGGTCTGATGACCGTGAGACAGCGCCATATTAATAACGGCGTCCCTATATCCTGGCTTGCGCCCTTTGGAATCAACCGTCCATTTGGCGATGAGCGTCTCGTCCTGATACCAGTTCTTCAAGGCGGGCATCCACAGCCCTTTGTGGTGGAGCTCCAGCGTGCCCTCTGGATCTAGCAGCGCCTTGACAAGCTCCCAGGACTCTTGCGGATGCTTCGTCGATTTGAATATGGAGAACATGCCATTCACAACGGTCGTTACCGGCTCCTTCAGGACGGGAAGCGGCGCAACGTCGTAGTTCACATCCGTAGAGCTCAGGTCGAAATTCGCCCATTGTCCGTCAATGACCATCGCGACCTTGCGGGTCTGAAGGGCCACATTCGTCCCCGGTACATTTTTGGATTGAACCGGAGATGGAGCCACATGATGGACATTGATCAAGTCGGCGACTTTCTGCAGCGCTTCTACGGCTTCGGGTTGGTTAAGCGCGAACGTCTTCCCATCCGCCGATACGAAGTCGCCGCCGTTACTGTAGATGAAATTGGACCAAGATCCCCACCAGCCGTTGGCGCCGCTTACGCCGAATTGTCTGATTTTACTCGGGTCGAAGCCGGGATCCGTTGCATTTTTGCCGGATTGGTCGATCGTTAACTTCTTGGCCGTTTCCACAAATTGATCCCAGGTCCAAGTCTCCTCCGCTTTGGCAGGCGGCGGTTCTAGTCCGGCTTCCTTGAACAAATCGACGTTATAGTAGAGGGAGAACGTCTCGATGTTCGAAGCAAGACCGATGATATTGCCAGGTTCGGTGAGATACGATGTATTCGGAAGCAATTGATCGGCATGAAAGGTGCTGTCGCTATCGAGCATGGTCTGCAAATTCACAAGCTTGCCCTGCTCGGCAAGCGGGAAGGCGATCGTAGCCGATTCCAGCATGGCGACGTCAGGCTCTTGGTTACCGGCAACCATGGTGGTTAGCTTCGTATCATAGTCTGTCGGAATAGATTCATACTTGACCGTCACGCCCGGATGGGTCTCTTCGAATCGGTCAATCGCCTTCTGATAGGTTTCGATTTCTTTCGGACTGCCCCAGTTGGTCAGCCGTAATGTAATGGGCTCTTTGGAACCGGCGTCTCCTGCCGTTCCGCCCGCTTCTGCAGCGTTATTATTGCCCGATGAGGTTGAGTTGGTATTATCTGTCGAACATGCGGATAGGCCGGATGCTAACACAACAAGACCAATGGATAGTGAAGTCAGTCGCTTCCATGAACGATTCACGTCCCGTTCCCCTTTCATTCGCCCTTTGGTTCATAGCTGCAGTCTATGATGGGATCAATATATCAAATATAAAGCGGTTTCAAAACTCAGTATTCTTGGATTTGGTGGACTAATCTTAGGTATCGAATGGCAGTTTGATGGTTACGCTTGTCCCTTGGCCGATCGAAGAACGAATGTTTATTTCGCAGTTGTCTCCGTAGCGATGACGGATGCGCGCAATCGTATTGGCAATACCAACGGTGGGCGTCTCCCCCGAGAGAATTCGCGTGATCGTCTCCTCGCCCATTCCGCACCCGTTATCCGTGACCGTGAACCGGCGGGCGTCGCCTTCGATCCTGCCGGAAATCGTAATGATGCCTCCGCTCTCCATAAGCTCGAAGCCGTGAATGATGGCATTTTCGACGAAAGGCTGAAAGAGGAGCCGCGGTACCTTGCCGTCGTGCAAAGCGGGATCAATGTCAACATGAACCGTGAATTTATTCTCGAAGCGGATGTCCATCAGGTAGAAGTAATTGTCCATCCATTGGATCTCTTCCCTTACCTGTACGGCGTCCCAATCCTTGCGCGTGGTATAGTGCAGCATATTGGACAAACATAGGAGCATCCTGCTTAACTCTTCTTGGTCGTTCTCCAGTGCCACCCAATTCATGACATTGAGCGTGTTATACAGGAAATGCGGGTTCATCTGGAAGTTTAAGGCTTGAATTTCGGCTTGCTGCTCCCGCAGTTGGATGGCATAGTTCTCGTTGACTAACACGCGTATCCTGTCATTCATCGTATTGAACTTTTGGATCAGGATGCCGATCTCATCATTGGACTTGGCTTCTACTTTGGCGTGAAAATCGCCTTCGCCGACAAAACGCATAGCAACCATCAAATGCTTGATTGGACCCGTAATCCGGCTAAATACGAAATAAGCAAGCGTCACCGCGGCTAAAGCAAGAATGGCGGCAATGGTAATGGTAGAGGTTAAAATGACCGGTACCATTTTCTCTACGAGGACTTGCTGCGGTATCATGACGACGGACATCCACCCGGTCACATCCGACCTGTCGAAACAAACGAGCATGTTATTGCCCGCGAGCGTAATGCGCTGCGTCCCGCTCCCCTTCTTAAGTAAATCGTATACCCACTGGTCTTGGATTTGCTGCGTAACGAGACGCTGCTCGGAATGCGCTACGAATGTGCCATCGGCGCTCACGACGAAGTATTGGGATTCGGCCGGAATGCTATCTTCGAAGAGGTGCTGGAATAGGTCTGCCTTCATGCTAATGGCCAGAACAGGCCGCTCGACGCCTGGATCCAGATTCGCCATCGTACTGTTATCGAGATAGGAGAAGTTCAGCAGCCTGGTGGCCGTAAATAAATAACGATAGTCATAATCCGCGGCCTTGTTGAGCCACGGCTGGTTAAACATCTTCGCGAAGTCGTACGTAGGATTCCAGACTAGCCTCCCGCCTGCTAGCTTCGCCTCCTTATAGATGGGACTCTCCGTAAGATTCCCTTGCGGCATATTCTGCGGACCGAACCTATAATAGGACGTCCAGATTTGATAGGCGAATAAATCCTCGGTCTGTGCAAAACGTTGTGCGAGAATGGCGCTAATTTTGCGGTCGGCCTCAAGGAGCTGCTCCTTGCGGGAGGGGTTCATCTGATTGAAAATGCCGAATAATTCTTTATCCGTAAACAAGTTCGAGCTGATCCGATCGATCTGCCTTAACTTGACGTCCATGATCTCGTTGTTCTTCTTGACGATTTGATAGAAGTTCTCTTGCGCCTGATCCGTCACGATGCCAAGACTCATGCGATAAAACAACGTTCCAAGCAGAAGCAAGGGAAGAAGAATCAGCAGCAGATAACTGACGAGCAGACGGGTGCGCAGCATTAGGCTCTCCCGCTTCCAAGGATGCCGTTGCGATAGGCTTCCGGCGATACGCCGACGTGGCTTTTAAATACGCGGGAGAAATATTTGGTATCGCGATACCCGCATCGTTCGGCGACATCATAAATTTTCAGCGGGGTCGCCGCATCGGCTAACAGCGCCTTCGCGTGCTTCATCCGCGTGTCGGTCAGAAACTCGGAGAACGTCTTCCCCGTGTGGGTCTTGAACATCGAACTAAAATAGGAGGGATTAAAGTAGAACTGCTCGGCGATCGTCTCCAGCATCAAATCCTCCATGAAGCGCTCACGGATGAGCTGAACACAGGATTCGGCAATATATTCGCCTCGGCCGCGCTTCAAACTCTGGAGCGACTGGCCTAGCTCCAGATACCGTGCCTCCACCAACGCAAGAACGGCAAAATACGAATCGCTATGGGGAATATCGCTAGCCGCTGCTTCCGTCATTCGCTCTGCCGTCTCCTTGTTGACGAACAGGTAACAGCGGCTCTTGAGCTTCATCACGAGCAGCGAAGCCTGTTCTTTGATCAGGATTGGATCCGTCCAGCCTTCCCCCGACAGCTGGTCGAACCATTGGCGAATAAGCGTCAATCCACGCTCCGTCTGTTGGTCTCGCGCAGCTTCGAATAGGGTCTCGATATCAAGCTCAGCCACGTTCATTGCGGGCTCGATTCGCTCATCTGCGAAGACAATCCCGTCCCACTTCTCATAGAACGCGTTCATCATGGCAAGGCTGGCAGCACGATAAGAATGTCGGCCTTCTGCCTGAAGGCTGCTGTAATGCGTACCGATCCCATGAACAAGCTTGGTTTGTCTGTATGTTGACCGTCTAGCTAATGCCGTGAGCAGCTGTCGTATCGCATCACGGTCGACATCGGAGGCGTTCACGCGTACGATAGCAACGAGCTTCGCTTCTTTTCCTTGATTCGACTTCTCCGGATAAACTTGAGTCTCTCCGATCTTGGACAAGGCTTCCTCAAGATCATGGATATACGCTTCGGGCTTCATCGGTTGTTGGCTTCCCAGCAAGTCCTCAATCCGAGAGATGATAACAAGCCCTGGCTCGTGAATAAAAGATGGCCCCTCCCCGAATTGCTCGTCAGGATAAGCATGCTGCCCGCGAAGCATCTGCTGCAGGCCGGCATCTTGCCATCCACTGCTCTGGACGGCATCCCGCTCAAGCTGCTCCTCGATTCGCTTGAGCACTTCATCTACCGCCCCCCGGTCTACAGGCTTCAGCAAATAATCGAATGCACCGTTACGAAGCGCGGACTGCGCATATTCGAATAGGTTATAGGCCGTCAGAAAGATCACCTTGGGCCGTACCTTCAATTCGGCAAGCTTCGCCATGAACGCTAACCCGTCCATCATCGGCATGCGAATATCGGAAATTACGATTTCAGGACGCTCCGCTATTACAAGGTCTAGCGCCTCCATGCCATTCTTCGAGACGAATACCTCGTAGTCGGGACGGAGGGCCTTCATCATACTGGTCATTCCCCTCAGGTGGCGGGCTTCATCATCAACAAGCAGCACTTTCATACGAATCCCCCTCACGGCGATTACTTGCAAGTGGTCGATTGCTACTAACAAGGCAGCTTCCTAGCAGGTAGGAATCCCTTGTATATTCTACCAATGTGCTGCAAGCCCCTTCTTCATTCGAGAGCGTTGAGGAATGGCGCAAAAAAACGGCAGCCGATTGGCTGCCGTAGTTTCTTACCCGCATGTCTACAGTTGGTGTTCCCCCGTGCTCTGGAAAAACTCGATAATCTCGCCGCTCAGTCCTTGAACAAAAGCAATGCGTACCGGTGTTGGCGGCGTATTCCCCAGCACGGCATCCTTCGGCGCTACCGTCACTACGGCGCCTGCAGCGACAGCCGCTTCGACAGCCGCGTCCACGTTATCGGTGCGGAACGCGACGTGGAAGTAGTACCCCTCCGGCTTGGGCTCGCCGGAGCCGCCTGCGAATACCTCTAAGTAGTTACCGTCGCCGGTATCCAGCAGTACAATGCGCTTGTCGCCTTCGCCCCATGCCTGGCGCAGTTCAAAGCCTAAGCCCTCGGTATAAAACTTGACCGTCGCTTCAAAATCAGTCGCTCTCAACGCGACATGATGAAAGCCCCCGCCGCCGATTTTGTTATTTGTGCCCACGCTGCTATTCCCTCCTTGATCGGTATACTTCCTGTCTCTACCAGTATACCTCATCAATGAGCGGGAAATGAACCTCTATATCCGGAAGCGATCTGTATAACTGGCCAGATCAATCACACGGCCTTCTACTCGGGATTGCTCTGCCGCAAAAGCCATCAGATGACTTTGTACCGATTGATTCGCCGAGGTGAGCCCTTGCCGCCGGCCATCCTCGCTGACCAGTTGCACGAAATCCTTGATTAGACCCATGTCGCCGCCGCCGTGACCAACGTGGCCTCCCTTATCTTCCAGGGAAATCCGTTCCACGCTGTCGCTGCCAAAACGGATGATCTCAATCTCGTTCTTCTCCATCGCGCCGCGAATTTCGCCATTGCTGCCCATTAGCTTGATCGTCCGGCTGACGTCTCGGGTGAACGCGCTCATGGTGAAGGCGACGGTGACCGAATTGGCGAATTCGAGGTTGACGACTTGATGATCGACGACATCGTTGTCGCAATGATACACGCATCGGCCATATGGCCCTTCCTGCAGCGCCTTGTAGCGGGCTTCATAGCTCAAATCATCGCTTATCGCCGACGTGGGCCAATTCGTGTCTTCCGTTAGATAGTGCTTGGGCGCATAATACAGACACTCGTCGGATACCGGGCATCCGTCCAAACAACGCAGCGGAGCCCCTTCCGGCGCTTGCTTGGATGTAAAATGAGAAAGCGAACCAAAGGAGGATACCCGCGTGCAATCCGAACCCGCTAACCAGAGCAGAATGTCCAGATCATGGCAGGACTTGGCCAGAATCATCGGACTGGATTCCGCCTTCTTGCTCCAATTGCCTCTGACGAAGCTATGCGCTTGATGCCAATACCCCACATTTTCGTTATGCGTAATGGACTGCAGCTTGCCGATCGCTCCGCTGTCGAGCAGGTGTTTGATCGTAGCGAAGAAATGCGTATATCTCAGCACATGACAAATCGAGAATACACGATCCACTTGGGAGGCCTTCTCCCCCATGAGGATACATTCCTTGGCATCGGGCGACATCGGCTTCTCGAGAAGCACATGATACCCCGCCTCAAGCGCCTTCATCGTCGGTTCGAAATGCTGTTGGTCCTGCGTGCAAATAAGGACGGCGTCCGCAAGCTTGGGAGCGGCAAAAAATTCGTCCCAGCTCGCAAAACATTGGTCGTCCGTCAGCCGATGCTTCGATTTAAAGCTGTCCCTTCGCTGGGCAACCGGCTCCGCAACGGCAACGACCTGCAGCTCGTCAGGATGCTGAAGCGCGTAATCCAAATAATTGATTCCCCGTAATCCCGCTCCAATTAATGCGACGGTTACTTTCTTCATGGATATCTTTCTCCCTTGAATATGCGTTATGGCTACTCCTTGACGCTGCCTACCGTCATGCCTTTGACGAAATATTTTTGCAAGAACGGATACACCAGCATGATCGGCAAGGCGCCCATGAATATTTGCGCGGTCTTGAGCGATTTCTCGCTCAGGTTCTCCATCATTTCCAGCTGCTCGATCGACATGGACGACATCTGGGCATTGATCGACATGATCAGCGTAGACAGATACGTTTGGAGCGGATATTTCTCCGGCGAATTCAAATACAGAATGCCGTCGAACCAGGCGTTCCAATGGCCGACAATGGTGAACAGCCCGATCGTTGCGATCGACGGCAGAGACACCGGCAAATAAATTTGCCACAGCACCCGTAAGTGACCGGCACCGTCTATCGTAGCGGCTTCATCCAATTCTCTTGGAATGGATCGGAAGAAATTCAGCATCAGCACCATGTTCCATACGTTTAATGCCCCCGGCAAAATAAGCGCCCAGATGGAATTGATCAATCCGGTTTCTTTGACCACAATATACGTAGGGATTAGCCCGCCGCCGAAAAACATCGTAATCGCAAAAAACCAGACGTACGGCGTTCGGAACTTAAACTGATCATTCGACTTGGACAGCGGATACGCCGAGATAAATACAAGCAGCATATTGACGGCTGTGCCAAGTACAACCCGCTCGATCGACACCCAGAACGAACGGAAGAACTCCACCTTCTCGCCTAGATAAGCATAAGAATCCCACGTAAATCCGACCGGCCACAGCTTCACTTCTCCGGCCATGGCCGCCGTATTGGTGCTAAGCGAAATCGCGAGCAAGTGAACGAACGGAATAATTCCGAGCAAGGTAATGAACGTCAACAACAACGTATTACAAACAACAAAGATTTTTCTGCTGATGGTCTGTTTGTGCAGCATGGCAAAACCTCCTGCCTAAAAGATTCGATAGTTATTGTATTTGTAAGCGGCGTAATAGGTTGCCGATACGAGCGCGAGCGAAATCACGGATTTGAAGAGACCGACGGCTGCTGCCGGCCCGAACTGCTGGCTGAACATCCCCAGCCGATAGACGAAGGTGTCAATAATATCCGCCCCCTCATAGACCGTAGGGTTATACATGATCAAGATTTGCTCGAAGCCGGCGTTGAGAACGCCGCCTAGACTTAAGACGGCCAGCAGAATGAGAATCGGCGCCATGCCGGGCAGCGTAATATGAATCATCTGCTTCCACTTCCCGGCCCCGTCTACTTCCGCGGCTTCATAGAGCGTCGCATTGATTCCCGTAATCGCCGCCAGCATCACGATCATGTTGTAGCCCATGCCCTTCCAGACATCCGATCCGATCACAATGCCTCTGAACCATTCATTGTCCAGCATGAACATAATCGGATCCAGCCCGAGTGCGGTAACTAAGCCGTTAACCGGTCCGCTCAATGAGAACAGCTCGATAATGACGCCGCCAAGCACGGTCCAAGAGAGGAAGAAGGGCAAAAATATGGCCGACTGGATGAAGCGCGAAAACCATATGCGTGTCACTTCATTCAGCAATAGCGCCAGAACGAGAGGCACAAGCAAGAACAAGATCATTTTGAAGACCGAGATCACGATCGTATTCCAGAGCACTTGATTGAAGTCCGGCAAATTAAAGACGTAACGGAAATTATCGAGGCCGACAAACTCCGATTCGAAAAATCCGGACAACGGTTCAAACCGTTGAAAGGCCATAACAAGACCGGCCATGGGGCCGTAGGCATAAATCAAGGTCACGATGACGCCGGGCAATAACATCAGATGCAAGAGATACTCTTTCTTCAGCGTTCTCATAGGCGGGTCTCCATCTCCTTATCATCGCTAATTTGAAAAGGGGAGGTATCGTCGATCGCTCGACTCCACGCTCCCGCTTGACGATCAGCATTATTTGGGCTGCTTGCTATACCATTCGTTGACCTCTTTCGTAATATCGTCGCCGCCCAGCGTCTTCCAGCTCGCCACGAACTTATCGAATTCGGCAAGATCTCCGCCCATGATGATTTTGGTAAAGGATTCTTGCATCAGCTTGTCTAGTTGACCGCCCTTCTCGACTTGCGTCGAAGTAGGCAGGCCATAAAATTCATTATGGACGAATGCTTGGCTTTCTTTGACTTTCCGAGTCAATCCCCAGCCGCCTTCTTTCGCAACGCGGCTATAATATTGCCCCCAGTTTACGCCTTTGGTCGCGGTCTGCGTATTGCCTTCCAGGAAATCCTTCGACGCTTTGAATACGCCCGCCACGTTCGTGTAATTCTCGTCATCCAGCGTGATTTCGGTCTGATTCGCTTCCAGCGCTTTATTCACTTCGGTATAGACCGTATCGATTTGGGCCGGGTTATACACCCGCGGATTGAACCAGTTATAGACGAACCCATCCTCTGGCTTTTTCTGATCCATATATTTCTTGTAGCCGATCTCAATGTAATAGTTCATCATCTTGATGATCGCTTCCGGATGTTTGAAATCTTTGCTCACCGCGTAAATTTTCCCGGCGCGAATTTTCGGTACTAGCGATTTGCCAGGTCCGTCCAGCCCCGGAATTTGAACGGCAATCCATTCCGCCTTCGGATCCTTGTCCACATTCATATTGAGCGGCCAGTTCGGATACCACCATTCGCCGTAAGAAATGCCAACCTTGCCCGAGGTGATGTCCTCGACGACTTTGTTCTCATCCTTCAAGGCGAATTCTTTGTTAATAATTCCTTTCTGGTACCAGGATTGCAGCTTGCCGAGCGCCGTCTTCATTTCCGGTTGAATCAGACCCGGCGCAAGCTTCCCATCGCCATCCGGAATCCATGCGGACTGGGCGTCGCCGACCGATGGGTAGGCGCCGAAGCCGTTGAAGAACCCTCTCACATCGAATCCCCAGAAGAACAACGTTTTCTGCAGGGCGACACCGTACGTGTCCGCCGCGCCGTTCTGGTCCGGATCGTTATTGACGAAAGCTTCAGCGACTTTCTCCAATTCATCCATTGTCGTCGGCGCCTGCAAATTCAGGTTATTCAGCCAATCCTTCCGAATCCAGAGCAGCTGCGTGGAGAGGAACGGATCCTCGAACACGGGAATGCCAAGCTGCTTGCCGTCCGAGCTGAACGTCTTCATGGTGAATCCGCCGTCGGACCCCATGTACTTCTTCAGCGCCGGTGATGCATATTGCGCATAGGCTTCCGTCAGATCGGCCAGCATCCCTTGCTGCTTCAGCTTCTCGAAATTTTTCGGATCCAGCTCCAGAAGATCGGGCAGATCGCCTGATGCCATGGCGAGCGAGAACTTCTGCTCGTATTGCGCGGAAGGCACCATCCATTTGAATTTCACATCGATGTTCATCATGTCTTTGAGATCTTTGAGGTAAGCATTCTTATCGGGCGTTATCCCTTTGGGAATCCGTGGATCCTCCGGGGGGTTATACCCGATGACTTGCGACACGGTTACGGTCTCGGGATATTTACCCAGCGGATCTTGCGCGGCTCCTGCGGTCTCGGAACCGGAATTGTCCGCAGCAGGCGGCGCGGCCGACGGCTCGTTGGAATTGGAGCCTTGATTCGAACAGGCCGTTGCGAGCGAAAGCAATAGCGACGAGGCTAAAATCCATTTCAGGTTTCCATGTTTGTACATTGAAACGCTTCCCCCTTTTTTGTAGATCACCGTACTTCTTGTATTAATTGTATGATCGTTCGGAAGCGGTTTCAATTTCAACCTCTTTACGTTACTTTTACTTTGTTTACCTCTTGTCTGGCTATTGAGAGTGCCGATACTCCTGAGGCGATTGCCCCGTCATCTTTTTGAAGAAAGTCGTAAAGTAAGAGGGCGAATCGAAGCCCGCCCTCGCTGCGATTTCATTCAACTTTAAGGAAGTCGTCTTCATCAAATGAATGGCGACCTTGATTTTGGTCGATTGAATATAGTCGAACAAATTATGGCCGGTAATCTGTTTGTAATAACGCGACAGATACGAGGGATTGAAATTCATCTCGTCGGCGATCGCCGTCAAGGAGACGTCATCGGCCAGATGCTCGTGAATATAGTGATGGATGTGGTCAATTAGCGCTTTTTTGCCGTCGTCTGGCCTCATGCCTACGCCGATGAGACGGGCGGCTTCCGAACCGCTTGTCTTCTCGAGATCGACGATGACCATTTTCTGTCCGAGCATCGTACGGTTGCGGATCATGGCGCGAGCCGCCTCCACTTGATGGTGGATGTTGTCTATCTTGCCGGACAGGCTGCCGGAAATTCCGAACGAAACCGCTGCATCCAATACCTCTTCGCATTCGTTCTGTACGAGCTCGAGTATGCCTTTCATATAAGCCACGAACCCCTGCTCTTTCGACTCCGCCCCGGAGGGCTTCCCGTCGAATCGATGCCATAACTCTTCGGCTGGCTGAATCAGCCACACCAGCACGCTGCCATCGTAGATGACTTTCTCGCAAGCTATGGAGGCGGGCGCATGATTGTCGAATATCCGCTGAACGGCGTGCAGCGCCTTTATTTTATGGATTTCAAGCCGTTCCGCCTGTCCGACAAGGAAGAAGAACGGGCGGCTTGGCGCAATTTGAAAATCCAGCTCCGCATAGCGCGTCTGGGCGAGCAAGGAGGGTAACGGTTCTCCGCCCAACATACGCTCCATCAGCTCTTTTTTCATGAACGGTTCGGCGATTTGCATGTACATTTGCGCCTTTTCTTGCTCAAGCCGATAACGGTTACTTTCCTCGATTTTGGCGATTGCCTTTTTCACCTCATGGAAAACAGGCTCTATGCCTTCTGTTTTGAGTATATAATTTTGCACGTTTTTGCGGATCGCTTCGAGTATGTAATCGAACTCGCTATAGCCCGTAAGGAAAATAACCCGGCATGACGGCCAATAATAGATCACCTCGTCCACCAATTGCAGACCGTCCTTCTGAGGCATGCGAATATCGCTGATCAGAATATCCAATTTCGTTTTTCTCGCGATTTCGATTGCTTCACTTGCGGAATAGGCTTTGCATACATCCAGTTCCATGTCCTTATTCTGCTGAAAGAGCTGCACTAAGCCGTTGACGATCGCAGGTTCGTCATCCACGATTAATAATCGGTACATTATGATGCTCCTCTCTGCTCCACATGTATAATAAGCTCAACCTTCAATCCGCCGTGTTTGCTTCGGGAGACGAACAAGCCGCTGCCCTCTCCATAGATTAATTCCAGTCGATTACTCACGTTGATTAACCCGGTTTTCTCCTTCTGGACGGCACTCGTCGCGAGCTTCTTCTGCAATTGCTCGATCTGATCATCCGTTAACGATTCGCCGTTATCTTCTACGGTCAGTCGTATTGTTTCGTCCGTACAGCTAGCCCCGATGTAGATCATGCCGTTCATCATGCCGTCTTCGAAGGCGTACTCGAACACATTCTCGACGATCGGTTGAATGATGAGTCTGGGCACCAATACGGTATGGAACCGATGCGGAATGTCGTCGTATTCGTACGAAATCCGATTGGAGAAGCGAATGCATTGAATTTCGCAATAATCCAGCGCGTGCTGAAATTCTTTGTGGAGAAGCACTTCATCCGCGCCGCTTCTCGTAATGTACTGATAATAGTTGCCCAGCTTCTGGGACAGATTCGCAGCGGTGTCGGAATCGCCTACTTTGCACATCATGTAAATATTAAAGAAGCTGTTATATAAAAAGTGGGGATTGATTTGGGACTGCAGCTGCTTTAACTCGGATTGCTGAAGCGCGATTTTTTGCTCGTAGTTCTCCTCTATCGAACGTTTCAGTCTGTGCGCCATGCGATTGAAGCTGGTATACAAATAATGAAATTCATCATTTCGCTTGGACTCGATGACCAAGTTCAGATTGTCCGTCTCGATCTTATGGAAGGCTTTGACTAACCTGGACAGCGGCCGGTGGATCATGAGATTCACGGAGAACGCATATAACGCGAGCACGACGAAGGCAATGCCGAATAAGAAGTAGAACAGGCTATTAAATTGGCTCAATTGCCTCGTGATTTCGTTCTGATCCACGTACATCACTAACGATAAATTCAAAGAGCCGATACTGTTATGCGAGACGAAATAGCGGACGCCGTTCACCTTCTTCAATTCCGGTTCCTGGTCAGCCTGATCGTCCCGTTCTTGAAGAAGCTGCCGCTCCACATCCATCAACCGGTCGTCGGAGGTCGAAGATACGATGCTCCCAAGGCTCTCGCTCCCTAGGTACACTTCGGAATCCCGCGATAATGCAGCGGTTTGACGGAGCGCGTCCTGCAGCCTCGATTTGGAAATTTCGATGTACGACCAAATGCCGGCATTATGTTCGGATTCAATGAAGAAGATGCTCTCCCCCACACTGTAAAAGGAAGGCTTCGGCGTCATTTTGGATAATGAGGCGATAATCTCGTACTCCTCATTGGGCGTATTCGTAACGCCGCTCTTCCCAGAGATGGTTTTGCCTATCGAAGCGATATAAACGCCCGCATTGGTCACGTATCCGCTGGACTCCAGAATCGGGACGAGCCGATCCCTCACTTGCTGGATCAATGACACTTCCTCGTATCCCATGAGATTATTCCCGCCCAGAAAGCTAAGCTTCTGCAAATCGCTGTCATTCAGAAATTGCAATTGCTGATTCCGTATAAAGTACAATTCTTTGTCCAACTGAGCGGCGTAGAACGATACCCCCTCCATGGCGGAGTCGATAATCGTATTTTTCGAGAAAGAGATGGCCTTGTAATTCACCCACAGGTTGACCGAAAAGAGCGGGATTAGAAAAAATACGAATACGATGACGATTTTCTGATAGACGTACCATTTGGCATTACCGGCAACTTGCAGCTTCATAGGACCCCTCCGACCGCGTGCTAAGAAAAAGTGCTCTTTATTGTCTCATTTCTTTATGGTAGCGCTTTCAACATATTAAAAGCAATGAGCAAAACGATCGTTCATTAAACCAAATGTCTCGAATTGGTCGCTTACCTGTCCAAACAAACACGCCCCATGGCATCAGGATGGATACCAGGGGGCGTTACGTAGAAGCTCCTAATAATGAATAGCGATGCGCCTGCCTCCTCCTCCGGCGGGAGGAATATGGACATATCCGGCACTGACGCTGCCGATCTGCTCGAATGAATACCCCAGGCCTCTGGGCTCCAGCTTGATCGCTTCCGGGGCAAGGTTGCTCATATCCGGCAAATAAATCGTGGTAGGCCGAGAAGCGCCGGCTTCTTCTTCCCATTCCATCGTGAACGTACCGGTCTCATGATCATCCCTATAGAAGCGGAGAATCCCCGCCGTGGCGAGCGGATACCCGCGGCATACGCCGCGGAACGACGAGTAACTCCCGGTCTCCGCGCCGAAGTAAGACCAATAGGCGTCGCTGCAGAGCAGCTTCTCGAACTTGCGTTTCATGAACAAGGAAGGCTTCTCGGCGTCAAGCGAGCCGTAATAAGCGCCCCATTCGCCAATCAGCATGGGCATATTCAGACGTTTGCGCGTCGATTCATGGCTGTTGAATATATAGTCGACCCTTCCTTCGCTTGCCATATGCGCATACGGCGTGTCGGTGACGAAGTCATAGCCATGCGGGGCGTAAGCCTGATGAGGATCTCTTCTCCCGCCTTGTTCGACAACGGGTTCAATGCCGCTCGGCACGCCCATGTTGGAGAAGTAGTTGGTCTCCAGAAATAATAGGCCGTTGGGGTCAACTTCGCGTATCAAGCTCGCTACCCGGTTGAACATGCACATCAGGTCTTTTTTCTCGAACGAATGCTGTGCGGGAGCCATTGCCTGCATCATGGATTCGAGCGCTTGCGGCTGCTCCAGCAGCTTCAGCGCCTCCAGCTTGCGAAGCGGATCCGTCCAGATTTCGGCCAGATCCGACATGTCGGCAGCGGTCGCGCCGTTCGCCTCCGCCCATATCTCGCCATACGCATGGAGCATGCGCTCGACGATGGCATTAACATTCGATCCGATGAACGGTTCGTTCATGAGATCATAGCCGATCACATTAGGTTCATGCCCCAGACTCCAGGCGATATGCCTCCACGCCATGGCGTACCTGTCCTGGATGCCGACGCCATCCGGTCCGGGCGCGTTGTTCCAAAACTGGTCGAAGGCTGTCTGCACGGCACGATCGAACAGATAAGCATCGCTCCAAGGTTCCGTTGGCACATATGCCGCTCCATCGGATAAGGTGGCCCAGGAGGGAGCCCCGTCGCCATAGGCCGCGCTATACAAGTCCTGATGCATGTCCAGAAGCACGTACAGACCGTGATCCCGAGCCATCCGAATCTGCTCGCGAAGCTTGCCCAGATAGTCGTCATCGTACACGCCCGGTTCCGGCTCCACGCCATCCCAGATGACGCCGAGCCGGATGAAATTGAAGCCCCATTCCTTCAACCTCCGAAAGTCGTCCTCCGCCCATTCCCCGATATAATGGAGCTTCTTTTCTTTGCAGACCATATTAATCCCATGGAGGATGACATGCCGGTGATGCTCGTCGACGAAACGGTCGTCTGATATGAAGATCCTGTCCATGATTGCCTCCACTCCTGCACGGAAAGAGGCCGAAATAGTGACATCGGCCTCTCTCTCGCTAGATTCGTTTATTGATTCGTCCACACACGCATTTCGTTCAGCGCGATATTGCCCCATTGCCTGTTGCCGTTATTGACCTTGATTCTCCATCTGGTCCCCGTAACGGGTTGAAAAGCAATATCTCTCGTCTCGACCGTGCTATTGTTGAGCGACCATGTAACGGAGACGTTCGATACCGCCGTTGCCCAGCTCGATCCATTGTAATACTCGACGTCCACGTTGGTGATGCCTTGGCCGATTCCAAAATGGGTGAGCAAACTGATTTTGTTCGCGGTCACGGCCTTGCTTCCGAAATCAAGCGTAATATATTGCGGGAATGTAATTGTTGAGGCGCTTGACCAGGACGTCGTTGGTTTATCGTCGTTGATTGTCGCGATCGATCCCGAATTGCCCAGCGGGAATGTGGTGCTTGCCGTCGCGCTAGGTGCCGCATTGACCGGCCCGTTAACCGGGGAATTGTACAATTCCAGCTCGTTCACGGCAATATTGCCCCATTGCCGGTTGCCAGCTTTCACTTTCAGCCTCAATTTGTACAATGTCGTTCTCGCGAAAGGTATCGTCTTGATTTCGTCCTCGGCCGTATTGGACGTCCAATTCAGAGTAACGCCCGATTGGATAGCCTGCCATGATGTTCCGTTATAATACTCCAGATCGAAGCTCGTAATCCCTTGACCTTGGCCGAATCTCGTATTCAGCTTGAGGGTATCGGCGGTTACGGGCGTGGCTCCGAAATCGAGCGTAATCTCGTTCGGGAACGTCGGCGACGCATTGCTGGACCACGCGTAATCGTAATTTCCATCATTGATGTTGTTAATGCGGGCCGTCGTTTGGTTCAACGAACCGAAGGTCGTGCTTGCCTTGGCCGCCTTTGCAAGATTGGACGGTGGAGATTGAGGGGCGAGAACATACGGAATGGATGCTTTATTCACCGCAGGGGCGACCGCGCCTTGATATTCATGGGCGCCTATATCCGGGCTGCCATTGTACAGCGGATTGCCGAAGTAGTCGCGTCCCCCGTGATCCGTTATCGGGATCCCCGCTCCGATCAGCGGCGAGCTCGCCTGCAGCTGATACCCGTTCACCGTGTTCATGCCCGTTCCCCCGCTTCCGGGACTTGTGAATTTCGGGTCGGCCGTCACCTTGTGCGAATCAGAAGCAACTAGCGTATTCCCACCGTAATAGGCATTGTAATCGAACGTTTGTCCCGTTAGATTCCAACCCTGATCCCCCACGCTGTAGTACGCGTTATTATAATTTCTAATATTTTGGGGCGAACCGGAAGCTTTCGTGAAATAATCGCTCATGACCGGATTGCCGGATGCGGCTCCGACATAGACGGTGTTGTTGTGATTCGTCACGTAATTAATCGATCCGCTGTACCGGAAGATGCTCTTCTTATCGTTCTGGCTGATGTTATACCGGACGATCGTATTGGTCGTGTAGTACGTATCATTCACGAATAACATAAAACCGCCCGCATTATTGTGACTGTAATTGTACTGGACAATCGAGCCGATGTTCCCTGCATCCACGTCGAATCCGTGGCCGTCTTCCGCCCCGTTCACGCTCTCGAACGATTCATTGAATTGCACGAGATTGTTGTCCGCGTATGCCCACCAAATCGCGGCGTTGGTCGCCAGGTAGGTAGCCTGTTGGACCGTATTATGTTCGACAATGGCCCCATCGGTTACGTTCCAAGCAATGCCGCCCGTCGCCGCTCGAATGACGGCGTTATTGGAGATTTTCACATTGGTGGATGGCGTCCATGGTCCGTATGGCTTCTGCACCCACGGCCACAAATCGCTCATGCCATAGCGCAGAATACAATTGGAACCGATATAGATGCCGTACGCATCCACGTCCGTCAGCGTATTGCCGTCAATGAGAATGCCATCGAACGCGCTTGGCGTGACCGACCCGACGGAATCGAATATAATGCCTCCCGAACGTGTCGTATAAGAGCCGTCGACATCATGGATCGTTAAGTTCTTGACCTGGATGTGGTGCAAGATGCCCGCTTCTTCGTTCAAAATATAGACGCCCCGACGTTGACCCCGAGGATTCTCCCAATTTCGGTCGAAAGGCAGCGGCGACCGGTTCGTAACCTCTAGATTGTTAATTTCCCAGTACTCCTGATTTTTCAGGAAGACCGCTTCCAGTTCGGACGTCACGCCGGCGATCAGAGGTTTGCTGCCTGTACCGTACTGGTCAATGATGATTGGACTTCCGCTTGCTCCCGAGCCTTTGGGCCAAAGTCTGCCGTTCCAGGTTCCTCCCGCTTTGAATAAAATTTTGTCGGCGGGCGAGAATGTCGTGGCATTGACCTTGTCGAGCGACTTCCAAGCGCCGCCTGGGCTTGTGCCGTTATTGCCGTCATTCCCACCGATATTATCGATGTAGTAGGTTGTACCGGCCGCATTGGCGACGGGCGGTGCCTGGAGTTCGAATCCGCAGACCATGGTCAGGATAGCCAAGATCGCGATGAACTTTTTGGATGTTCGCTTCATCATTGCAGTCCTCCTCATTATTATGCCTTCTCAATAAGCATCAACAGGTTATGAAGCAGCTTGGCGCCTTGCGCTCGCGTGCCATGGTCATCTGGCTTGAAGAGGTTGCCGGGGGAACCCTTCATCAGCCCCAAGCCGCGAGCTGCGGCGATCGCCTCTCGGGCCCAGCTCGGGGAGGAAGCCGTATCGTTGTACGGTTCAGAGCTTACGTCCGAGAATGCCGTCCCCGCTGCGTACGCGTAAGCGCGAACGATCATCGCAGCCATCTCTTGGCGCGTCACGGCGGCAGTCGGTTCGAACCTGCCCTCGCTCTTGCCGCTTATGATACCGGCTTTCGCTGCTAGCGCGACTTCTTTCGCGTACCAGGCATCGGGCTTCACATCTTCAAACTGGGATTCCGCTATCCCATCCAAGCCTAGCGCCCGCACCAGCATGGCTGTGAACTCGGCGCGGGTAATCTCCCTCTCCGGCGCAAATTGCGATGCCGACACGCCTTCGACCACATGCCGCGCCGAAAGATCCGTTATCGCCTCGCTGGCCCAGTGGCCGGTCGCAACATCTAGGTATGATTTGCGATATTCCAATATGGCGTAATTGCTGAAATGAGAGATCTCCGCCTTCATCCAGCCATCCTTCCACTCGCCGCCGATATATTCCAATGCTCCGCTATCGGATACGTAATAGACGCCCGCGAGCCGCCGATCGGTCTGCGGGTTCGCCTTCATCGCGACGGCAAGCGGCTGATCGAAGCGGCTGATTGCCGTCTTCCGTCCGTCTGCATTCGTCACGGTGAGGTTGAACGCCAGCATTTCGCCAGCCAATCCTAGATCTGCTTCTGCTTGACGACCGGCAGCGATCAGCAGCGATTTAGCCTTGCTTTGTTCCATTCGTTCGACAGAGAGGGAAATCGTGCTTTTCTCGCGCTGCGTTTGATCATTCGGTAAAGCTTTGACCACCTCTTGCAGCCACTCGTACGGGAGCGTCATGCTGATGTCGCCTGCTTGTATAACCAGGTCGGAACCTCCGGCCAACTTGGGCGCATGGCCCGGCAGCACCAGCTCCGTAAACGCCTTATCCGTTCGGATCACGATGGCGTCCGCCCCATTCCCTTTCAGCTGCTCCGGTTGAACTTCCACTCTCCCCGGATCTTCTGTCGGAGCTGTTATCGGGGGTTGAACGGGCGTTTGCGGCAGCGTCGGTCCTGGTGTCGGGTTCGGCTCTGGCTCGACGACCACATGGTTCTCCAGGATGAGTTCATTCAGCGCAATATTGCCCCACTCTCGGTTGGCATCATTGACCTTCAATCGGATTTTGCTTGCCGTAATGGTCGGCAGCTCAATGGACTGACGCTCTTTGGTACTGTCGTTTAGCTTCCAAACGATCGATGCATTCGATAATGCCGTTACCCATTTGGCGCCATCGAAGTATTCCACATCGACATTGGTGATGCCTTGGCCGATCCCGAAATGCGTAATCAAGGTGATCTTATTGACCGTAACCGAGCTGTCCCCGTAGTCCAAGGTTATATAACCCGGGAGCGTAATGTCGGTAGAGCTGCCCCACGTCGACGAGACGTTGTTATCGATAATGTTGGCAATCGCTCCTCCCCCCGTTGGGAACGTCGTGCTCGCAATATCCGCTGCCTCGAAGTACAGCTCCAGCTCGTTTAGCGTAATATGGCCCTGCTGCAGGTTGCCGCCGTTCACCTTCAATCGGAGCTTATTGAACATGGTTGTAGGGAATTTCACCGATTGGATCTCGTCTGCAGCGGTATTCGATTTCCACTCAACCTGGATACCCTTCCGAATGGGAACCCATGCCGAACCATTGTGATATTCGAGATCGAAGTTCGTTATTCCCTGACTTTGTCCCAATGATGCGTTAAGCTTCAATAGGTTGGCCGTCACCTGAGTAGAGCCGAAATCGAGCGTGATATCGTTGGGGAAGATAGGCGAGGTCTCGCTCGACCATATGGTCTCGTAATATTTATCGTTAATCTGTCGAATGGCTGATTTGGTCGTGAACGTCGTGCTCGCGGTCGCAAGCGGAGCCAAATTGTCGGTTGGCGTGCTTGGCAAGTACACCGGCGTTACGGTGATAGGATCTGGCATTTGGCCAGCCGGAGGTACAGAGCCCGCATATTCGTGGGCGCCGATGTCCGGAGCGCCGTTGTATAACGGATTGCCATAATAATCCCGTCCTCCGTTATCGGTGATGCGTATGCCCGATCCGATTAACGGGGAGTCCGGTTGCAATTGGTAGCCTCCGACCGTATTCATGCCGTTGCCGCCGCTGCCGGGACTTGCGAATTTCGGATCGCCGATGACCTTATGGGCGTCATCTTGAACGAGCGTGTTTCCACCGAAATAGGCGTTGTAGTCGAAATGTTGTCCTCGTAGATCCCATCCCTTATCGCCTACGCTGTAATAGGCGTTGTTGTAGTTGTTAATGTTGATGGGGGACCCCGAAGCCTTCGTGAAATAATCGCTCATGACCGGATTTGCGGAGGCTTCTCCCACATACACCGAGTTGTTGTAGTTATAGACCGTATCGATCGACCCGCTGTACCGGAAGATGCTCTTCCGGTCGTTCTGGCTGATGTTATACCGGACGATCGTATTGATCGTGTAGTACGTGTCGTTCACGAATAACATGAAGCCGCCCGCATTATCATGACTGTAGTTATACTGGACGATCGAACCAAGGTTCCCTGCATCCACGTCGAACCCGTGGCCGTCTTCCGCTCCGTTCACGCTCTCGAACGATTCATTGAATTGCACGAGATTGTTGTCCGCGTAAGCCCACCATATCGAAGCGTTGGTCGCCAGGTAGGTCGCTTGTTGGACCGTATTATGTTCGACGATCGCCCCATCGGTGACATTCCAGGCAATGCCGCCCGTTGCCGCCCTGATGACGGTATTATTGGAGATCTTCACGTCGGTAGAAGGCGTCCATGGTCCGTACGGCTTCTGCACCCATGGCCACAAATCGCTCATGCCATGGCGCAAAATACAATTGGAACCGATATAGATGCCATATGCATCCACGTCCGTCAGTGTATTGCCGTCAATAAGAATGCCGTCGAAGGCGCTTGGCGTGACCGACCCGACGGAGTCGAATATAATGCCTCCCGAGCGTGTCGTATAAGAGCCGTCGACATCGTGAATCGTTAAGTTCTTCACCTGGATGTGGCGCAAAATGCCAGCTTCTTCGTTCAAGATATAGACGCCCCGACGTTGACCCCGGGGATTCTCCCAATCCCGGTCGAAAGGCAGCGGCGACCGGTTCGTAACTTCCAGATTGTTGATTTCCCAGTACTGCTGATTTTTCAAGAAGATCGCTTCCAGCTCGGACGTCACGCCGGCGATCAGAGGCTTGCTGCCCGTGCCGTACTGGTCAATGACGATGGGACTACCGCTTGCTCCCGAGCCTTTGGGCCAAAGTCGGCCGTTCCAGCTGCCTCCCGCTTTGAATAAAATTCGATCGCCGGGCGAGAACGTCGTGGCATTGACCTTGTCGAGCGACTTCCAGGCGCTGCCTGGATCTGTGCCGTTATTGCCGTCATCCCCTTCGATATTATCGATGTAGTATGTCGTTCCGGCCGCGTCGGCGATTGGCGGCGACACAAGGACTATTCCGCAAAGCATCGCCATCATACACACGATGGCGAGGAGTTTCGTTGATATCCGCTTGGACGATTTCAATATTGTCATCCTTTCCTGCGATTTATGTCAGGCATCAATCGGGCCCAATTGATGCGTTAACATCCCTGCCGATAAAACCTCCTTAGAAGTTTCGATAGGCGCGATACGCGGTCTCGTTCAACTCGATTTGCGCTTGCGCGACTCGCTTCCCGACATATTCCTCGTATTGGAAGTCGGCGTAATCTTTACGAACTTGTTCCTTGATCCTATTGAAATCCTGGAAACCGGAACCTTCGATTCGGTTGTCCAGGCACTTGATCAGATAGTAACGTCCGTTCTCTTCGATCACGCCGCTCCATTCATTCGCCGATAGCTTCTCGGCGGCTTGCGCGACAGGACTTCGAGCATTGCTTCTGACGTCGCTCGAGTTATAGACCTTCTCCAACTTTTGGACGCCAGCATCGAGCGCCTTCGGAATATCTTCGAGATCGGTCCCGGAAGCCGCCATGGCCCGCGCCTGTTCCATCGTATTTTTGGCAGCGTCTTTGAGCGCTTCGTCAACGGCCTGATTGGCATTCAGGAACGATAGCGAGAGCAGCTGTACTTTCACCGATCCGTCCGATCGGTACAACTGTTGTTTCCGCATGTCGTAGAAGCGTTTTAAGGTTTGATCATCCGGCTTCCATGCTGCTTGCATGAACTGACTTTTGACTAACCGGGTCGTATTGCTCAGCACATATTCGAAATAAGCATCCTCGCCGTATCGGATCGGACCGTATATGACTTCGTTATTGTCGACCGCACGCTGTCTTCTCTTGTTTTCTTCTTCCAACTGCCGCAAAAAGCTATCGTAGCTGATGTCTGCCAACACGCCCGCCTCTTGCGCAATCAGCTGCCTGACTTTGATCCGAACGCTGTCATCTAGCGCCTTCCTCTTGATCGTTTCCGCTGGCACTTCGCCCCCGAACGACGTCGTCCAAAATTCGGACGTTTGCTCCGCGCCGTATTTGTTGTAGAAATAATCGATGATTTGAGCTTTGCTCGCTTTGACGGCATACTCGAATTCTTTGGTGCTGATTGGAGATCCGTTGACCATCGCTATATAAGCGACTGTGCTATCTGGTTTGATCATGATGCGGTTTACGATCATGGCAGCCGGTATGACGATTACAATTAATAGGACGGCTACAACCCGTCTTCTCATACCCATCACATCCTTCTCGGTTTGCGAAGTCGCAGGATAAGACAACCTTATTCGTGTATTGACCTGTGAATATTGTAATCCCGGCAAGAAAACGCTTGCAATTTTAACCTCTTTACTTTTGTTTCATTCTATTGACATCATGCTAACCGCACGAGCTCGCTCGTATTAAGCCTGTCGCCATCGGCGATCGGATAATAAAAGGGACCGTCCGAAGCGGACAGTCCCTGTTCTTTTACGATTTTGTTATGGTTCGCACTGGGGGTTTGCCCCCGCTAAGCGGTGGCAACTTGCTTCCAGCTCTGTAATCAAGCGCTCTCTTCAAGACGAAGTTGACGGAGGTAATCCAACACAAGATTGTGTTTCCTCATCGACTTATCATAGATAAGATTAATCTTGCCGTTATCCAATCGACCTAGGCTGCTCGCCAGCTCCTCGTTATCGTGACTCCAATCGATATGCCGCAAGATCTGGAAGCACGAGGTCCAATTGCGATGGCCCCCCTTCTCGAGATCCAGGCTCTCATGCGCGTACAACGCAATCGCTTCTTGAACAACTCGGCTTGAGCTGATGTACGACCCAAGACCGGGCTGCTCGGGAAAATAAGGCAGCATGCCATTAAAAAACTGGTGCAGCACTTCCGTATAGGTGGTGGGATCATGACGAACCCTGCGCGTAAGCTCATACGACGTTTGCGTTTTCCCCGTAAACAAGAGGGAAGCGATCGTGTGCAGCCAGCTGAAGCACGTGAAGTTCTTGTTATAAGCGGTTAGATTGTTGCGGGTCTCCACGCCGGCGCTCTTGAGCAGCGTATTATGATCCGCTACCTGCTGGATCATCGTATTGATCGGGTCGCTGCCGTCAAAGGCGTGCCCGAGCTCCTTGCTGACCAGCTGTACCTTACTGTTGATATCGCCGAACAGCTGTTTCTCTTCCTCTTCGGTTAACCCGATATACAGCTGAACAGTCAGCTCGCTCTCCAGCAGATCCAGCCTTCTGGATTCGAGTTGACCTAATAAGCCTTCCAGCTGCTCCGTATGCTCCCGAAGGGCGTCATCCTCCGGATGCTGGCGGCATTTCACCTTTAAGCGGCTGAGCTCCTTCTCATGCTTACGGCTTTCCTTCGCCAGCTGATCGTTCGTGTACCCCAGCGCCATGATGCGATGCTGCCCATCCAGCGTACTCAGTTTAGCCCCATGCAGCAGGATGAAGTGATCCTCGGCTTTCATCAAGGACGAGATGTCCCGAAGCGAGAGCGTGACTGGCCCGAAGAATACATGGTCGAGCTCCCGCTCCTGCAAATATTTCGCGATTTTGCGAAGCTGCCCGCCGCTAAGCTTCCGCTGTACCATCGGGTCAATGATCGTGTAGTTCAACAAATCATGGACGCGCATGGATACCGTTGTAAGTCCGAAGCGCTCGCAATAAGGCTGAATTTTCATCGACAGCTTAAGACCATCCATTAACCGGCATCCTCCTTATCCGTAATGAGGAAGTTGTGTTGATCCTCATAGAAATCTTTAATCGATTGGTAGGCTTTCATAATGCGGCTTCTGCGCGGCAAACGCGTTTGTTCATCGTCTTTGTAAATATGATCCCACTGGATATGCGGAAGAATCTTGGTGGCATATTGCAGGGTGTACTTGTTGAACTGCTGTGACTTAAACGCTTCCTCATGCAAAAACAAGGCAAGCGCAATCTGGATATTCTCCGTCCAGCAGATTGAACCTGGTTCCGGTTCCGGAAGGACATGGAGAAGGCTTTCAAAATAGTAGGAAGCCTGCTCGAGATGCTCATTTAGGGCAATCTCCGTAAAATGATATCCGTTATGGCGAGCATTGACTTTCAGGCGCCCTTCGAACAGCCCCACCAGCAATTCGATCAACAAGGAGTAAGAGAACAGATAGCCCGGACTCTTCCCGCGTTCGGAATAAATATCGGTCGGCAGATGCTTCATCACCGGGTATTCCTGAACAAGCCGCGTTGCCATCACATGGTAAAACCGCCGTTGTTCCCGCAGCATCGCCAAATTACCAGCTATTTTTCGAGGAAGTTTATTGATATCCGAGAACAGCTGACGTTCCTGCTTCGGGTTAATGTCGCGATAAATCATGACGGACATCGGGAACGCATACAGCCTCTTAAGACGATCCGTAATTTCTTGAACGCGTTCAAATTCCCTTCGGTCCTTAGCCCGGGCCAAGTTGCTCTGCAGCATCTCCATCACGCGGCGAAACGCTTCCAGCCGGTGTTGACCGTCCACCACATAACACTTCTCCATCGGCTGCAGACGATACGTGGACGTGGCCGGATCATATTGACCGGCGCCTCGCGCAGACAAGATAATCCCCGGGAAGTAAATGCTCTGTCCGTGCTCAAGATACAGCAGCAAGTAGTCTACGAGCTGCGAGACATTCTTGGGAATCAGTTGACGCTGAACTTCAAGGTCAACCTCGTAGATGGAAAACAATTTGTTCATCGCCACCGTAGCGGACAGCGTCGTTTGTCCGAACGTTCTCGCCGACTGGGCGTGAATCTCGATGAACGTTCCGTTCCCTGAATTTTCTGATATCAGATCCGACAACGTTTGCACAGGCTCCATAATCAACCTCCGTTAATAATATCTTTGCTCCAGCCTATCGGAATGATTCCATCCAACTGCTTGACGATGCTCGAAACACTCCTCTATTCGTCTAATAGTTTATCCATTTTATGATTCAACTAAAACAGACATTCTCCTCTATTACGAATGAAAAAAGACCTTGCAGCGCCCGTGAAGGTTGAAGTACCTAGACAAGACGGCCAAGCACGAGTATCTTGGCCGTCTTTCGACAATCTATTTCGCAACATGAACAACTTGAGGCAGCATCCGTATGTTTTCTTGCATGCCCGAATGGCATACGGGGCAATGCGGTTCCAATAGAAGCGACATGTTTTTCCTCATCCAGGATCGGCAATTCGTATCCATGCACTCCCAAACTTCCGTCTCGAATAACGGCGTTTCGACTGTATATCGCGCTTGCTTTGAGTTCCTATGGTTCATCGTAGATACTCCCCCATGATCTTGGCGTATACGCATCCAACATCGATACCATTCTCATGACCTCCTGTGAATGATTGACTAAACCAATGAAAATAAGTGCCTGGAACTTTGCTTAGTGACTGCGTGAATAGGTACGGTTTTAAGGCACGGAAATGCATTCAACGACGTACTCGCATTCACCGTCTGGCACCGCCACATTAACAGTCGAGTAAATCGGCGATAGCAGCAGTTGTCTACCGAGCGGCGACAAGAATGAAATGCATCCCGCGTCGATATCCGCGTGATCTGGATAACAGATCTTGTAGCTCTCCGCAACATGAGACTGCTTATTGCGAATCGTAACGGTACTGCCAATAACGACAAAAGTTAATTTGAAGTCTGGTTCATGCGTCAAACAAAATAGCAGTTTTTCTATGCGATGAACGTATCGCTCAAGCAGAATTTCGGTCGATTTTCGTTCCACATGGCGATCAGGCAGCGGGAAATAGGCATCTAACATGGCTTTTTTCGATTCTTCCAAATGAACGAGCTGCCCCAGAATGTACGCCCTTATTTCAAGATTATTCATGCTAACCTCCTTGTTTGGTCCTGTAGATAATGGCAATATGACGCTGTTTCATCAGAAACGGATGCTCGCATTCAATAATGGAGAACTTCAGATCGACATATTGCTCGGGACCGATGGTGGATAAGAATTCATTGGCTTCATCGGTTGCGCTGCGGGAAAGCGTGTCCGCGAACGTTTTTACTTGAATCATGCAGGATGCATTCCTTTCATTCATAATGCTAGCATATTCTAAACTCTCATCTACATCTGTAGGAAATCCGAGCACCTCCCGTGACGTCGTATTGACTTATACATTAAATGTAAAAACCTATAAATAAGCACAAAGGCATCCCGACGGGTTAACCGGTCGGAATGCCTCTATTGCTTTGTTTTATGGGGTACACTCGATGCAAAAGTCTAGACTGATTATGGCACCATCTTTGTAAATTGTCAACAAATTTGGATTGTGGAACCATTAAATGCCATCTATTCAGACAAATAGAAATACCATTCGCCGATTGCGGACATCTTTTACCCGGCATCTTCACATTTGAAACCGAACTTCCGATAAAAATGACATAACCTGCTAATAGGCTCCCTGTTAACGTTGCCAATTGTTATACGTCACTCCATGCAGATTTGCTCTAATCTACTAAAGAAGGTGACACGCATGTTTATTACGCAAGAGAAACGCGTTGCCCAATCCTATGACATACTAGATCGATTACGGCTGCCGAACGGTCTGTATGTCGCCTCTTCCTCAAGTGATTACAATTTCATTTGGCTGCGGGATACGTTCTATGAGGTTCTCCCTTACCTCAACAAAAGCTGCAATCGCTACGAAAGCACCTACTACCGCATCTTGGATATTTTTCGCGACTACGAATGGAAATTAGATATTCACACCAAGCAGAAGCCTACCTATAAACACGAATACATGCATCCTCGTTATACCGCGGATACGGTACGAGAGGTCGAAGCAGAATGGGGAAACAAGCAGCATGACGCGACGGCTGCCATTCTGTTTGGCATCGGTGAGGGTATGAAACACGGTAAGCGCATGCTTCGCGATGATAAAGATCGAGAGATCGTCCAGAAGCTCGTTCAATATTTGGAATGCGTGCAATTCTGGGAAGATCCGGACAACGGCATATGGGAAGAGTACGAAGAGGTGCGCTCATCGTCAGTAGGTGCTTGCGTGGCTGCGCTTAAGTCTGTGAAGGACATTGTGGATGTACCCGAATATATGATCGAGAAAGGGATGGAGACGCTTTACGAGCTGTTTCCATACGAGACCCGAACGCGTAAATATGATTTGGCTCAATTGACGCTCATCTACCCGTTCGGCGTATTCGGCGGCGAGATCGCTCAAGTGATTGTGAATCAAACCGAGAAGCACCTATTAAGAAACAATGGAGTCCTTCGTTATATTGGTGACAGCTACTACTCTACTTTAGAAGCAGAGCATGGCCGAGGACGCTCGCGCTCGTTCTATGTAGGAACAGAAGCCGAGTGGACATTCGGATTTGGCTTCCTGGCTTTGAGTTATATGAAGCTTGGTCATATCGCGAAGGTGCGTTCTTACATTGGACGATTCGAAGATGTTATGCTGGCGGATGGTTCGTTGCCTGAACTCTACTATGCGAACTCAAGTCATTATAATCCGAACACGCCGCTCGGATGGTCGAATGCCATGTACATCTTAGCCAAGGAGGCCGTTTGCTCCCTATATAGTGAAGGCTAGAGGGGGTGTCCCAAAAGTCATCAAAAGATGACGTTGGGATACCTCCTTTTTCAAATGCAATCTTTTGGTTCCCGCATCCACTGCGCGGTCGCATGTTCTTCAGATATAAGGTGATTGGTTTGCGTTCACTGTCGCAAGACAGGGAATGCAGCATTCACCGACACGCTGTTGTTCCCGGATTCCCTGAATGTACTCGGCGAAGGTAGGAATCCACTCACAGAGGATGATTGGTTTGCGCTCCGTTATGGAGCGCAGCATTCATCCAAAGGCGAACGCTATCGCTTCTTCAGAATCATGCGTCCGCTCCGTTCGGGGTCATAAAATGCTGACGAAGATCATCCTTTACGCCTACACGCAGCGGATTTACTCCTCACGCCAATCGCCAAAGCCGTCCGAGAGAACATCATGTTCATGTGGCTGGCCGCGCGGCAACGTCCAGACTTCCGCACCATTAACTGCTGATGCCCGCTGAAGGTAAACTGCACGAAAGCGGCCGGGAAACGGGAAATTAAAGCGAGTCTAGAATATCTTCTCTACAAGCAACAGGCACGCGAACGTTTGAAACGCGATGATGGCTATACCCTTTCCGTTCGGCGGATGCATGAACCAGAAAGCGTATTTGGACAGATGAAGTATAACCGAGGATTCCGAAGAAAGCGGCAGTGGACCGAAAACGGCAAATGTAGCTACAGGGATACGACCCTGTAGCTACATTTTTTGTGCGATTAGGGAGGCTTCGGGGTTAGAAAATATTTACTTTAACCCTTTTGAGTCGGACCCTATCGAATTATTCACGCACCCAGTGCATCAAGGTTCAGCTTCTTGTAGCGCCTACGTTCGCGAGTTCCTCCACTTCTCCGGCGTCATGCCGGCCGATCTCGCGAACGCACGGTAAAACTGGCTGGGGCTCGAGAAGCCGAGGCTGCAGCTAATGTCTGTTACCGACAGCTCGGTCCTCTCGAGCCGCCGCATCGCTTCCTCGATACGCAGGAGGAGCACGTACTGATACGGCGTTACGCCAACGGCGTTTTTAAAAGAGCGTATGAAGTGGAATCTGCTTTGCAATGCAATCGAGGCCAACGCATCAATGTGAATCTCGTCCGCGTAATGCGCATGAATATATTCAAGCACGTGTCGCAGGTAGGGATCGGATGAGAAGGCGCCTACCGGCAGGTCGGTATATGTCTTGGAAGCATGATCGTGACTCCCGGCCAGGTTGCCAAGCAGAAACTGAAGCACCGCCGTCTCTGTCTCCTCCTGCGCCAGCCGATCGGTCGGATCGCATGCCAGCAGCGCCCCCATCCACCGGCGGAAATGCCGGCTAACGATGGTCGGATCGAACGCCTGACGAACGGCAAACTCCAGCTCGGTGTACGGAACGAGCTCCTGCAAGCTGCCGCGGCCGATTTTAAAAACAAGCACCTCCGCATCATGCCCCATATTAAAGGAATGATTCTCGAGCGGATGCTGAACAAGCCCGCTGCCGCCCGCCACCATGTACTCCTTATTCTCCTGTGTAAAAAAACAGGTCCCGTTCACGGGTACGGTCACTTGAAATTCGCCCTCATGAGCGTGCGGCAGGTTGGAGAACTGTCCTCCAATGCGCCATAACTCCAGCTGTGGCGTAACGATCTGTACGATCATGTGCAATCACCTGACACTCATTATAGCAAATATTGCTCGTTTGAAACGCAATTATCGCGAAGACTTCGTCCTCGTTCTTAGCTATGATGAGGTACAAAAAAAGAAACAGGTGATCGCCATGTCTTCAACAACAACATCATCATCAACTGCAGCTGCGGAACAATCCGTCGGCAGACGCGCTGCGTTCCTGCTGATCGGTGTCAGTCTAGCCCATCTGCTGAATGATGCGATGCAATCGGTCGTTCCTGCCGTCTTTCCGCTGTTCCAGCAATCGATGAAGCTGAGCTTCGCCCAGATGGGGTGGGTCGCTTTTACGCTCAACGTGATGGCGTCGGTGCTTCAGCCTTTGATCGGCGCTTATACCGACCGCCGGCCGATGCCGATGCTGCTCCCCTTGGGGATGCTGTTTACGCTGCTAGGCATGGGCGGAATGGCTATTGCCTCCAACCTGACCATGCTCATCGTCTCTGCGGCGCTGGTCGGTATCGGGTCTTCGATCCTGCATCCGGAGTCTTCCCGTGTCGCGCACCTTGCCGCAGGTAAAGGCAGGGGTCTGGCTCAGTCGGTGTTTCAGGTTGGCGGCAATACCGGGCAGGCGCTGGCGCCGCTGTTGGTTGCTTTCGTCATCACCCCGCAGGGGCAACTGGGGTTTCTGTGGTTTACAGTACTTGCCGTAGCTGGCATCCTCATTCAGAGTTACATCGCCAGGTGGTATGCGCATCATATTCAACTATCGGCTAGAGCCGTGCGCCGCTCGGCCAATCGAGGCCAAGATACGCTCAGCAGAGGCTTTGTCGTCTTCGTGCTCAGCGTGCTAATCGTGCTGCTTTTCTCCAAATTCGTGTACTTGGCCAGCATGACCGGTTACTACGCCTTCTATTATATGGACAACTATAAGCTCCCGCTTGAGAAAGCCCAGCTCGCCTTGTTCGCGCTCCAGTTCGCCGGAATGCTTGGGACGCTGCTTGGCGGTCCGCTGGCCGATCGCTTCGGCCGGAAGAAGATCATCTGGTTCTCCATCTTCGGAACGGCGCCGTTCTCGATTCTGCTGCCTTATGCCGGCCCGGTCGGTTCCATCCTGCTCTGCTTGGCCGTGGGCGCCATCCTGATGTCCGGCTTTTCCGTCATAATCGTGTATGCGCAAGAGATGCTTCCAGGCAAAGTAGGCACGATTGCAGGGCTCTTATTCGGGTTGTCCTTCGGTATGGGGGGACTCGGCTCCGTGCTCTTGGGCTGGCTGATCGACCAGACGAACGTGGCCTTCGTCATCCACCTTTGCGCGTATTTGCCGTTGTTGGGCGTGTTTGCCTTCCTGCTGCCCAAGGATGCCAAGCTAATTCGGGAGTAAGGTATCGTTTTTTCCTATGAAAGGTATAGAAAACCGAAGATTGTTTGCGCGGATGTATTTCAATAAACTGAAAATGTGAACTTACCTCATGAGACTATGACCCATAAGAAGGACATGTGTGAAATAACCTTCTTGCGGGTCGCAGCGTCTGATTCAGGGCATTCTTGGCTCAATCATCTGCCTGCGCTGGTTTCGAAATTCCAGCGCTGTGATGCCTTCGGTATCTTTGAATTTCCTCGTAAAATGCTTCACATTCTCGAATCCGACTTGCTCGCTAATTTCGTACACCTTCAAATCAGAGGTCACCAACAATTCCTTCGCCTTCTCCAGTCTTAACCGGCGAACATAGCTCGAGAAGCTCTCCCCGCTATATTCTTGGAAAGCCTGGCTGAAATACGAGTAATTGAGGGAGAAATGGTTGGACACGACCGCCATGTTCAAATCGTCGGCATAATGCGTTTGCAAGTAGGCGATCACTTTCTGCATCGTATTTTGTTCCGCCGGCGCTTTCTCTCTCCAATCCGGGATGAACCGGTCCAGACGATCGAGAAGCTGCCAGGTGGCGATGTAATAATCTTCCAATCGATCGAAGTTCCCGATGTGCCCCACGTTGGCGTGCGACCTTAATAGATCAAGCGCCTTATACCCATAGATGTGGAACAACTTGTCGAACAGCTCCTCGTTCAGCAGCTGGCTAATGCGTTCCAGATAGCCGATCTCACAGCTGCTAATCATGCGAACATCGAGGATTTGATCGAGCAGCTGTTTGATTTCATCCCCGCGTCCCATTCCGATGAGGTTCAATATGCGACGGATGGACTCAACAGGAACGACATGCTGCTCATTGCGTTCATGGATGACGCCGGTGTATTCCAGCACATCGAGTTCCGGAAGCAATAACCCGTATTTCAAGGTTTGCTTCGCTTGACTGTAGGCCCACCTGATCTGCTCGATCCCTTGCACGGCATCGCTAATCGCAATTCGCAGCTGCGGCTCCGATTCACGTAATTTCCACCGTTCCGCCAACTGGTAGAAAATCTCCGGGTCACGTGCAATCACAATGGTTCCGCCTACTCCGTCACGAGTGAGCATCCAATCGATATGCCCTTGCAGCAGCTCCGCGATTTGATCCCGGAAAGAAGCAGCGTCCGCTCCGCTAGTCTGTGCTCCCCCGCCGCGACGCATTAGCAAGCCCAGCGTATAGCCTGCATCCAACCAGCTTAGGCCGGCTTCGTCCGGCGTTATCGCATCCCCTACGTCCTTCTGGGTCAAATACAGCGTAACCAGCTCGGCCGCAGATATGCGGGCCTCATCGCCCGCTGTGTCTGCCCGCTCTTCTCTCATCCTAATCTCAAGCATTAATCGCTCCAGGATGGCAAACAATTCATCCAGCTTCACAGGCTTGATGAGATAATCCTTCACCGCGCAGCGGATCGCTTTCTGCGCATAGACGAAGTCATTGTAGCCCGACAGCAGAATAACCTCGGGTTTGACCGGATCGTCTTGCAGCTGCTCGAGCAGTTCAAGCCCATCCATAATGGGCATGCGGATATCGGTGAACATAATATCCGCAGGTTCCAAGCGAAGCAGCTCCAGCGCCTCTTGTCCATTCTCGGCAAATCGGTAGCTGAACTGATTAGGAAGCTGCCGCTCGATGACCGATTGCAGCCCCCTCCGAATGATCTTCTCGTCGTCGACGATCAGCAAGCTAATCATAGATGTCTGCTCTCCCTCCCATGACCCGATAGGGCAAAGTCATGATTACGCGCGTATAGCTTCCTTCCTGACTCTCGATCCGAATCCCATATTCCACCCCATAGCTCATCACTAATCGTTGATCCACGTTACGCAGACCGATTCCGTTGCTGTCCTGGTAATCGTTGCGAACGATTAATTGCCGGGCATCCTGGTACGCGGACTCTTCCATTCGCAGCATTCGATTCAATAAGCCAAGCGTCTCCTCCGGTATGCCGCATCCGCTGTCCGTAATCTCAATGACGCAAGCTTGATCACGCAAGGAGGCCGAGATATGAATAACCAGATTGCCGTCGCTGGAATGCATGCGGCGCATCCCATGCTTGATGGCATTCTCGACTGTAGGCTGCAAGGACATTTTGAGCGATTCCTGCTTGAGGCATTCCGGCGCAATCGACAATCGGAGATCGAGTCTTCCATCATAACGGATATTCATGATGGATACATAATCCTGGACCTGCTGAATCTCATCGCTGAGCATGACGTGATCCCGATTCCACTCCATGGAGTACCGCATCATACCGCCTAGCGAGGTCATGATTTCCGATATCAGGTACTGCCCTTCAATCTCCGCCAGCATCTTGACGTTCTCCAGCGTATTGAAGAGAAAATGGGAATCGATCTGGTTCTTCAGCGCGCGAAGCTCGGCTTCTTTGCCTGCCGCCTGCCTGGCTGCCTGCTCTTGAATAAGCTCGTTAATCTTCAGCATGAGCTTGCGGTAATGATAGCCTAGCTCTCCTACCTCATCGGTACCGGTAATCGGCGGCAGCTCGACGTTGAAGTTACCGCTTCTTACCTGCTGCATCGATTCTCGCAGCGCCTTAAGCCTGCGCAATATGATCGCTTGCATCGAGTAAGACAGCAGGATGAGAAATGCCGCTAGCAACGAAATGAGAACAAGGTATCGAACTTTCGAATGATTAATGTCTTTCATCGTGTCCGCAAGACTAACCATATTGACCAAATGGACGTCGATCGATGGGATGTAGCTCTGAAAGGCCAGGTAGGACTGCCCGTTTACCTTGAACTGTACGGTCTCGATACCGGAGTTGCTCGTCAGCTTCACGCTCTTCACCAATTCCTCCGCGCTGTGCTGCTCGAATACAGGCGAACCCTTCAAGCTGAATACCTCTCCGCTCCGGGCGACGACGATCAGTTGGGAGTTCGCGTCCTGCACGCTGCTGAACGTGCCGGAGAAGAAATTCGATAGTTTCATCGATATCTCCAGAACCCCGTTATGGGTTGCATTGTCCGGATATTTGAATTCCTGCAAGTACGTCATGAAGGGCTCGTTCGGCGATGGTTCGGATGGCAGTCCGGTGAGGACGATGTTCTCTTGTATCGCCCACCAAGGCAACCCGTTCTGCTTCATCGCTTCTTCATGCCAAGGCCTGTCTTGAATACGGGTTTCCTGCAGGATGACGGGCCAAATTTCATTCACATACCGATTGTCCGTGAACAATCGGACATTCGCAATGCGCGGATTGTTGAACAGAAAATATTGAAAGTTGTTGACCACGTCTTTCTTAATATGCAGCACTTGCGCTGCATCCTGCGTCTGTTCAATTTGCAAATATTTGTTCATCTCTCGATTGGATAACGCAAGCTGTGCGGTCCAGCCCATCAGCTCGATGTTATTCTCGATGTTGATCTCCTCGACTTCAAGCACATTCTCGTTATTCTTCATCAATTCTTTCATGGCCTTGGCTGACTCTTCATTGAGCGTATACCAAGAGAATAGAACAACCGGTATGAAGATCACGAACACAAACGATAGAATCAGTTTGACTTGAAGCGAAAGGTTAAACGCAAATGCACGTATCCCCAATAACCAACGAATTACCGCGCGTCCCATCTCCTGTCTCACATCCTGCTGCTTCCTCTAACAACTATTGATTGAACGACGATTTCAGCTTCTGTACATTCCGTTCATAGGCGGCTTGACGACTAGCTTCGATCGCTTCATGCTCGGGATCCTCCGTAATCGTTTTCATGTACTGAGCGAATAGCTGATCGAACTCGGCATCCGACCCCGCCATCAACAGCTTGGGCAGCGTCTCGGCCCAGAGCCGCGTGTTCTCGGTTTGCGCGATACCTTCCTTCGTCGTCGGGTCCGGATCCAGATTGTCGAATTCGGTCATGCTGATCGTCTTGCCCCTCGTCCATTCCTTGATTTGCTTGGCAGGTTCGGCATCCATCCCCGTCATCCATGCGAGATTCATGTTTGTATCCATGAGCATCCAGTACTTATAGGAACCGCCGTATTTGTTATCGAAGGCTTGGCGGTCGGTGTTGAGCAGATGCTTGACCTCCGGCAGGAGCTGATCTTTGCCGTCTATTGTATCGTAGGTAACGCCCTTCTCGCCCAAGAACAAATCTTTGTTTCCCTCTTCGCTGAGCAAATAGCTGAGGAACGCGATGGCCCGCTTCTTGTCCTTGACGTTCTTCGAGATGAGCGTTACCGTCCAACCCGAGACGCCATTGCCTGCAAGGGTCGGCGGATCCTGCGCATCGTTCGCCGGACCGTCAATCGCGATATACGCCTTATTCGGGTCTTTGCGATATAACGTTTGGTTAATCTCCGTAAAATCAGACCACTGATACAGCATGGCAAAATAACGACCTTGCGATATTTTCTCATCCTTCTCCAGTCGTTTCTCATCAATATAGACATCTGTCGGCATCAGTCCGTCCTCATTCGCTTGGCGGAACACCTTCAGCCATTTCAGATAGGTGGGATCGCTTCGACGGTCGTACAGTTTGCCGTCTTTCTGCTGCGGAATGGCCAGGAAGTTCTGAAGATAGGAATCGAGCGAATAGTTGCCAGTCTCCGTAAATTCATGCAGGCCGATCGGAATGAGCGGCTGGCCGTCGACTTCCGGAAACTTCTCCTTCGCCGCTCTTAGCGCGCCGAGAAATCCTTCCGGCGTGCTCATATCCGGTTTCCCAAGCGCTTCATACATGTCTTTTCGAACAACGAAGGTTTGATTAGACGTGAATAGCTGACCATATTTGCGATAGTCCGCAGGGGAGGAGGAGGCATTCGGGTAGCCATACACATTGCCGTCGGCTTGGGCATACCAGCTGAGCTTAGCGGGGTCCGCGACTTTAAAGAAATAAGGATCATACTGGTCTGCCAGCTCGTTTAACGGAAGCACCGCATCGCTATTGATCATCTTCTGCACGGAATCCTCATACGAGGCTAGCGTGATGAAGTCAGGGAGCGACCTTGCCGTAATCATCGTGTTCAGCTTCTCGCTGGCGTCCCCGGCAGGCACGATGAAATTCAAGCTGACGCCGGTCTTCTTCGTAATATAATCGGAGACGATGTTTCCTCCCCATTTGCCAGTGAACCAATCGAAATTGATATACCAGTCAAACGTAATCGGCGTCGTGTCCTGCTTCCAGCCGGGCTCATCCGGAGATAGCTCTGTTCGAGAAGAATCTGCCTCCTTAAGATTGGCGCTTACGTTCGCGCGATTGTCAGCATTGCCATTGCTCGATGTGCCCGTGTTCCCAGAACAAGCCGTTATCGTCGAACACATCATCAGAACGAGTAACAACATTGCTGATTGACCTCTTTTACCCACTCATAGCTCCCCTTCGTCTGCGCGCTAATCGATTCAACCCCCTGATTTCCCCCTCATAAAGTAGGGTTACGGTATTCAGGAGCATCATTTTAGTGCTAGTATAAAGGTTATTGCTGGCAAATAAAAGGGTCGTCCTAAGCAGGTTTCTAGGCACGCTTGACATCTGGAGGAAGCGCATTAAGAGGACAATGGCACATGTTTTAGAAAAAAATCGATGCATTTCTGAACAGCAGGATTATTGTGATGTCTTCTAAAAACAAGCTTCATCTCACGCATTGGCGTTGGATCTACAAGGCGAATGAGTTTCAATTGGTGAGCAGCTAAGATCTCAATGGAAGAAGCAGGTAAAATCGCTGCCCCCATCTTGTGCAGCACCATGGACAGAAGAATGGCCGTGGACGTCGACTCGAACTTGGGTTGCAAGGTTTTGGCGATTGCGGCGCCCCATGGTTGAAGCTGCTCGATTGCGCTTATATCCCCCACGAATAAGGAAGCGTCCAAGCCCTCTAGCTCATGTAAAGAAACCGCCGTTCGATCTGCCCATGGATGATCCGCATATACGACCAATGCTAGTTCTTCTTTGTACAGGTGCAAGATATGAACTTCCTTGTTCGGCTCATAGCTGTCGGTACATCCAATATCGATACTGCTGGTCAGTAATTGTTGGGATATCTGTTCTGCATGAGCAAATTTCAGCGCAATGTCAGGATACTGTTCATGAAATTTCAGAAAATAAGGCGTTAAACCAAAAAAGTCCGTCGGAGAAATGCCAATGGAGAGTTTTTTTACCCGGGCATTGCGTAACTCGTACGTCTCATTCTTCGATTCCTCAATGAGCCTCATCACGGAAACGGCTTTCTCGTATAGAATCTCCCCGTCGGCCGTAACCTTGACCCCTCTGCCCACGCGTTCAAATAGCGAGGTTCCAACCTCGGTCTCTAGAAAGCGGATCTGCTGACTTAAAGTAGGTTGAGAAACCATGAGAACTTCTGCCGCCTTCGTGAAGCTTCCTTCTCGGCAAATTTGAATGAAACATTCTAATTGCCTGAACACGAGAGATTCACCTCGCCTTCTCTTACATAGGAATCCATCTCTTGAATAAATACGTTTGCGGTGGATCGCAATGCGAACGTATTTAGATAGACAAGCGATATATCCCAACGCGGAATATGGCCCTCTAGTTTAATAATGCGCAAGGCATCATCCTGCAGACTTTCGAGCAAAGAGGTTGGGATCAGCGCCGCTCCAAGTCCATGACGAACCCAATGAATCAATACGGACGTGGAGGACGTTTCGATGATCGACTTCAAGGAGAATCCACAATAGGAACCATACATATCAAGCAAGGATTTGTTTTGTTGTCGGAACATAATCGAATCCATGTGCTTGAGCGATCGGAAAGGAATCGAAGATTCGTTGGCCAAAGGATGATCGGCATGAACCAACAGCGCCATTTCTTGTCGATACAAATGCGTCGAGATGACCGCGGCGTCTGAAACCGGATAGGCCGTGATGCCAATGTCCACCATCTGTGCGAGAACCTTATTCGCGGCATCCTCGGTATCGGTAATTTTGAGCGAAACATTCGGGTACTTTTGGTGAAATCGCATCAAATAAGGCGCAAGATATTCAAGTTCGGCAGGACAACATCCAATCGATATGGTCTGTTGCGATTTTCGGTTTCGGCCATCTATTTCATTACGCGCCTCTTCAAGCAGATTCAGGATCGCGTTGCCTTTATTCAAGAGAATTTTGCCCGCTTCCGTTACTTCAACTCCTCTGCTTACCCGATCGAATAATTGTGTATTGTATTCATCCTCCAACACCCGGATTTGCTGACTTAGCGTAGGCTGTGTCACCCCTAACTCTTCTTTCGCTTTGGTGAAGCTGCCTGATTTGCAAATTTGAATAAAATATTCAAGCTGGCGCAATTCCACGGTGTCATTCCTCCCTTAAGTGTGATCGTGGTTATTGCAGGACGTTGTAACCATTATAAGAAGGAACCTGTCACGGAATATATCCGCTGGATTTCAGGTGAAGGTTGCTGGATTTTAGGGTTGGTGTTTGTTTTAGAAAACAAAAAAGCCTAGCATGGGATAAGTATCCGATGCTAAGCTCCTTACTATTTGAACGAATCGTCCGAATCTCCCAGCGTTCCGAAACGGGTTAGATCGGATTTGGCACAAAATTGCCGCCACGGCACTGCTTCAAATAATTCAGCGCGTGAACCTGTCCGGTCATCTCCAGCTCGCCGCAGTAAACCGGGTCATGCCAGCCTTCGATATCGATCGTCCCTTTATAGCCAGCTTGCCGCAATATCGTAATAATATCGGTCCATTTCGTGTCGCCGAACCCCGGTGTCCGATGCCAGACGAACGGCTTAGGTCCATGTATACCGTATTCCTTCACAACATCCCATGCGATTGTTGCATCCTTCCCATGCACATGGAACACTTTATCGACCCATTTGCGCAGCTGCGGGATCGGATCGATCAAGGACACCATCTGATGGCATGGCTCCCACTGCAGGCCGATGTGCTCCGAAGGAATGGCATGAAACATCATCTCCCACGCGGTCGGATTGTGCGCAATGTTCCAATCGCCTGTTGCCCAGCTGCCCCCCATATCGCAGTTCTCGAACGCAATGCGAACGCCTTTATCCTGCGCCCTTCTCCCCAGCTCGCCGAAAACCTGCGCATACTTCGGAATCGAAGCTTCGATCGACTCTCCGGTCAATCTTCCCGTGAAGCCGGATACGATGTCCGTGCCGAATAAGTGAGCATGATCAATAAGACGCTCCCAGCTGGCGAGTGTATCCGCATTATCGCCTGTTCCGGTTAGCGGGTTACCGAATATCCCTAGCGTCGAGATGATGAATCCATATTCATCTTGAAGCTCGCGAACCCGCTTGGCGGTCTCCACGAGGTCTGTGCCGCCTGTCGTTTGCCAGAAGGTCAAGCTGAATGACTCGAAGCCGTGAGAGACGATCTGCGGGATGACCCTTACTGCATCGCCCCCGCCGACCAAAGTGCCGATGCGAAGTACATGTGTCATCTAAGTACCACTCCTAATGGACATATTGTTCACCTAAGCAATCTCAGTATAGTTGCAGAGGTGTTCAGTTTCTCGTTCAATCTTGTGTAAAACTAGCTCAATCTTGTTTCAATAGTTGGTTACCGTATCCACTGCACCGGCCACCGCCAGCTTGATCGCGGCCAGATCCTTAAGCTTGGCCTTGTACTCGTCGCCGGACTTCTTGTTGTCGGCCTGCAGCGTTTCGATTTGCTTCTTCGGCTCTTCGTTGTCGCCTGTCGATTTCTTCAGGTCAGTCAGCTGCTTGTCGCGTTTTACGCTTACAATGCCAAACGGCGGAAATAAAAAACCACCCATTGTTGGGTGGTTAATTTTGTTGCTTGTTAGTTCAACTGTCATATCCTTGACTTAAGCATGTTTGAACAAATTAAGGAAGCCGATATCTTGATCATTGTCGCTCCACAAAACATAGGTCGTTCCTGTATTAGCCGTGCCGTTATCGGGATCTTTAAACCCGACATAATTTTGCGCATACTTCACATATCCGATCCCGAGAACAAAATGATAGTTCTCGTAAGTATTACCCGATACAAACATATCGTAACGTATGCCGACAGGCAAGTTTGAATCTATCGCCGAAGTGTATGCCCCCCATGCAATGCTGTCAGTTCCCCGGTGTTCAGTGCCAACACATTTCTCACCGTTATGACGCAAATGGATCAATATTCCCTCTGAGTACTTGGCCAAGCTGGTTCCAAAAGAGGTGGTCCCCATTTCGGAATATAGATGATTTACAAGCTGGGCGTTACCTCCATAGTATGTACTGCTTCGTACATTATGCCCGTTGGCAGCCAGGTAATTTGCCGAATCCTAAATGGCTATCAAAGCAATGTACTGGTATAATACAAGAAAGGAAAGAATCTGTATATTATTAAATACAGGTTCTTTCCATTTCTTTAAAATGATTGTAAGTATGCATTTATCAAGACAATTTCATCCTGAGAAAGTGTTGATGGTGGACCAAAGGCATGTTCTTTCAGTCGTTTTTGTCTTTTAAAAGGATGTTCTGCAACAGTACTCACATCGCGTCTAAGCCTGTCATCTGTTCATTTACATACTGCTTTAATCCAATAGGCAATAACTCCAAGTCAGAGCCATCCTCAATCCAATGATGAACATTGCAAGAAAGTGGTTGAGACGGATTCCAGCCCCAATTATATACTAGTTCTACAGCTTTAGCAGCCACAACATGATAGAATTTTTTGTTTATGTTCGCTGTCGTAATACCGAGGAAATGATCGTCACCATATTTACTTTTCGGTGTTCTTACATTTGCTGTAGCCATCAACGCGGTAAGTAATTTTAACTTATTAACAGGATTAGTAATCTTGAGGTTAAATATTGCCGAACTAATTTCTTCGGTATTTCTCTCCGTAATAACTTTACGAGCTAATAAATAATATATACTAACTATCCTATCTTCAAAATCTGCAGGAATAACGCTCGAATCACATATTTCCCTAAAGAGATTAATTCCCACCGAGAAATCCTTCTGAGAAACTGTAATTTCTAAAGCATGGATTTCCAATTTGCTAATTACCTTTCTAGGTGAGCTTGACACAGGCTTAAAGAACTCATCTATATCTTTTTCGAATTTTTTTGCCCTAGAATCCACCATTAAAATGATCAGTAGCTCTTTGAAAGCAGTAGCATGATCTGAAGTATGAGGAAGTTCCTTCATCGGATCGACTAAGGTAATAGCATATTCATCACAGAGTAATTGTAATTCATCACTATATCTATAGGCAATCATATACGCAGTAGGAAGTTTCCCATAAAAAGCGAGTCTGTAAAATATTCTCGTATTATGAGGTTAGCCAGCTTAATCTGGTTGACCTCATTTTCATTTACAATAGCTGTAGCCGGGGAGGACGATAAAATATCTGGGCAGTAAGCCCGTTACACAAACTGTCCACCTGCTATTGTGCAAACCATGATTAAGCTGGTTGAGACCTAGATCTCAAATAACACGCGAAGCTATGGACGTGCAATGGTTAGTGGGATCCGGTGAACTTACTTGAGG